>NZ_MXQD01000010.1:0-282001 GCF_002165585.1 Paenibacillus sp. MY03
TAAAGATTGGTGGGTTTCTCAACAGTCTGAAAAGCTCCCGCTAATCTGAATAAATCTGGCGATCGGCTAGGCATAGAGGGAAAACCTCCCTCTAATCGGGGGGATTATGCCCGAATACAGCGATCCGGTCGGTATTATAGGGAGGATTTCCCTCTAAAGCGCAAACAAGGGCGGAGACGGAGACATTAGAGGGCGTTTTTCCCCTTAATCGCGAGAAGGGGGAACGAGCACGACCCACACAACACTACTCCCGATTTATACGTGAAAGGACCTCGAATCCTACTGCAAAGTGGGTTTTGAGGTCCTTTTCTTGAAAGATAAGAAAGTATAAGTTTCACTCTATACTGGGCTTATATTTCTCGGAATGAAACGCGCTGCACCGCCAAAGGACGGCGTCAGCCGTTTCACCTTGGGAAAATCGGTTTAATGTGAGGCTCCAAAATTCACAAATCGGTTTTGGACAGCCCCTTTCAAATTCTAACGGACAGGGACGCCTCCGTTACGATTCGGGAGTCACCGCCGACCGCCGAAGAGGCACCGCGCGCCAATCGAGATCCGATGCCAGATAGAAGCTTGGATAACAAGGCTGGTTATACACGACGTTCTGCCAGGCGACGCCGACCCGGTATTGGGCGTCATGCATCAGCGTGTACAGCTTGCGGTCGGTAAGCTCCGTGCTGACGTAGATCCGAATCGCGGAGCTGTCCGCCGTCCTGACCAGCAGCTCCTCGCGCCAATCGCCAAAGATGTCGGCTACGAGGCAGGGATTGCCTTTCGTGCCGTTATTGGATCGGCAGCCTGCGGCGGTAAGGAGCCGGCCCCTCTTCCAATCGTCAATGGCAACGGGTTCATCGAAGGAGCCGCTAATGATTTGAGTGGTCATGTCGGCGGCCCATCGAATGTTCATATTCGTGCCGGGCGCCCTCTTGTCGATCTGCTCGCCTTGCGCAGTCATTAAGCCGAACGTCTGCCGGCTGTGGATATCCTCGCTGCACCACGTTTGCAGGCCGCGACATTCGGGATCCACTTGACCGATCATCCCGCGGCCCACATCGCCATCCGCCGGAGCGCCGTACAACACCTCGCCCGTCCTCGCATCCCGCAGTGTGTACCCGTACGGCACGGACGCGCCTCCCTCGTGGACCATGAATATTTCCAGTCCCGGCCGATCGGGATCGATATTGGCGACGTGAAGCGCATCGCCGTGGCCGAGCTTTACCTTTCTATCCGCCCCGGCCCCCGACGAAGCGCCTGCTTGGGGCATGACATCCGCGGAGCTATATAAAAGGGACCCGTCATGGTCGATCGTCGCCGCGCCGTATATAATTTCCTGACAGCCGTCGCCGTCCACGTCGGCCACGCTCAAGGAATGCGCTCCCTGCCTGGCCAGCGCGCCGAATGACTCATCGCGCCCGTCCGGTAGGTGGAGCGAATCGTTGAAGGGGTTGTTCATCGTCACCCAGCCGCTGTCCGCGATCCATTGCTCCCGAAGCTGGCGGCCGTCCCATGAGTAAGCGACGACCGTCGACCTCGTGTAGTAGCCTCTCGCGAAGATGGCGGACGGCTTCTCGCCGTCCAAGTAGGCAACGCCGGCGAGGAAACGGTCGACCCGGTTGCCGGGCTCGATGCGATTCCACGCATAATCGCCCCACATCAGCCCGTCGTCATGCCGGCCGGGCTTGTAACGGACGGTCTGCAATTCTTCACCCGTCCCGCCGCGGAATACGGTCAAATATTCAGGGCCGTCCAGCACGAAGCCTTCGATTCCCCGCAGCGCGTTGCGGCTGCTTCGGCCGGGCGCGTAGACATCCATCATATAATCCGCCAGCTTTTCCGCATCCTCGCGGGTCAAAGGATAATCGTACTGTTCCTCGATGCCGAAGCATGCCTCCAAGGTAGCCGGCCAATGGCCGTCCGTCACCTCTTCGTGCCGATGCCAGCGCATGAACAGCGCTACGATATGAGCATAGTAGTCCGAGTTGCTCATCCGGTAATCGTCCTGGTGGCTATAGCCGGCGGCGAGATCCTCTTCGGGCATGGTGATGTACGTCTCCGCGGCTCTGTTATCCTGTCCTTCGTAGCGTACCGTCTTCGTGCCGGGAGCCGTCTTCATCATCAGCTCCGCGCGGCCGTCGCCGTCGAAGTCGAAGACGAGGAACTGCGTATAATGCGCGCCGGCACGTATGTTGACTCCGAGATCGATGCGGTACAGCAGCGTCCCGTCCAGCTTGTAACAATCGATATAGACGGGCCCGGTGTAGCCCGAATGCGAATTGTCCTTGGCATTGGAAGGATCCCATTTCACGAAAAACTCATATTGCCCGTCGCCGTCGACATCCCCGACGCTCATGTCGTTGGCGGAGTAGGTGTAGGTTTCTCCCCTTGGCGTAACGCCGTCCGCGGGTTTACGGAGCGGCAATTCATAATAATTGTCCCGCCAGGGCTTAACGGTCTCGCCGCGCTCCGTCTCGCGACCGTCTACAACCGCGCGAACCTCGTATTCCGATGCCGCGCTTCCGCCGCGGTCGAGATAATTGGTGCTGTCGTTCACGGCAGCCAACAGGGCACCGTCGCGATAGACATGGAAGTCCGTGCCGGTCAGACCGCGTTCGCCATGCCCCGTGGCTTCGCTCGTCAGCAACCTCCAGCTGAGGAAGACGCCTTCGGACGAGCACATGGCGACCAGTCCCCGGTCCAAATGCTCCATCTGCATCATGTTAGATTCTCCTCCTTATGCTCGGCAATGGATTCGGGCACTTCGTCCCCGATGAGTTCCAGACAGACGATTGTATTAATAGACCATTGCGAGACCGTGTTCGTGGAGATCCAAGGTATTTCGGTAATCTCCCGGACAAACGACTGGCGGGGCACTTCCCGCGTCTCGAGCGGGATTTCCACGCTCCAATTGTAAGGGCTGCCCAGCAGATACTCCCATGCCTGCCTGGCAAGCTCGCCGTTCCCCGTCCGGCGGGCCGCGAAAGCCATCATGGCGGTCGACAGCATGGGGATGTTCCAATCCTTGCCCTGCAGCGTGCCGCCTGAACGGCGGATCTTCTCTTCCTTCGGCAAATTGTAGAATTCCCCGTATTCGGCCAGCATGGCGTCCCAGTCCGGATCTTGCAGCAGATGGGCCATCTCCGCCCAGACCTGCGCCCCGCCCATGCAGATCATGAGGTGGTGGCCGTAATTTTCATGGCCCATGAACAGGAGCTCGCCGGTCTTCGGCTCGTACCCGAAGACGGGACCGGTCAGCAGCCGGTTGGGCACGGCTTTCAAGCTCGCGATGCCGCGCAGCATCTTGTCGCGGTAGGCAGCGTCTTCGTACCGCTCCCACTGGACGAGCCAGTTGGAGCAGAACGCCGCCCAATCCGGCCCGCTTCGGGTATGCGTCGGGAATTCGTCCTTGGC
Source organism: Paenibacillus sp. MY03 (assembly GCF_002165585.1). NCBI lineage: Bacteria > Bacillati > Bacillota > Bacilli > Caryophanales > Paenibacillaceae > Paenibacillus > Paenibacillus sp. MY03. The sequence goes on from NZ_MXQD01000010.1 coordinate 3,409, forward strand.
GAAATAAGACCGCATGGGGTCGAGCCGAAGCGTCGCGTAATCGGAATCCTTGACCTCGTCCATGATATCGCCGATCCGCTCGTCCGCCGTCAAATAATAATAAAACTTATGCAGCCCCGCCATGCCGATTCGCGCCTCCTTGCAGCCGCAGCCGAAGTGGAGCACGTTGTGCCTGGAGCCAAGCCCCGCGTATTCGCCGATGTGGTAGAGGTCGACCTCGCTCGTATGGCGGGTCATCGCTTCCGCGAGACGGAAGATATCGCCCCGGCCGGAGCGGAGGAACATATACCACAGCCAGATGTTCGGAGCGAGCTCCGTATTCTGCCAGGCGCAGCCTCCGATATCGTATTTCCAAGTGTGCCGCACGGGGTCATAGCTGTGCATGACGTCGCCGTAGTCCCAGAAGCCATACCAGCGGCGCTGCTCGATCTCCTCCTGGTAGAAGGAGATCAAGCCATCCAGCGTGTCTTCCAGCTGGGACTTCACGGGCGTGGAGCGATTCGGCAGACTCCAGGACCCCAGTGCGCGTGTTTCCCGGTAGCGCGTGGGCTCGCAGACCAACAGAGGCGGAGAATCCTTCATCCGTACCATGGCATCTAGCATATCGCGATTCGGCGTAGACTCGCAGCACCAAAGCGTCAGCTCGGAAGTGTTGCCAATGCCGTAAGGCGTGCTGCGAAGCTCATCCGCTCCTTCGTAGCAGGAGACGACGTGCGTATCGGTATCGTAGTGCCGCAGATCCATGGCCGGGGCGTCCGGCGACCAGAGCCAGAAGGTGAGGTTCGCCTCGTCTCCCGTTAGTCCTTTCGCTTCCAGAGCGGAAGGGTGTTTCTCCCAGAAGCGGCGCACGCCTATTGCCAGTCCTCCATGGTCCCCGCCGGCATATAACAGTCCGGCGGCTCTTCTGCCGGATACGGAACGGATCCAGCTGCAGCCTTCCTTCGTCCGCTTCAGGATGTCATAGCTGTCGGAGGACGACTGGACCAGCTTGAAATCTCCCCATTCCGGCGAATCCGCAAGGAGACTCGGCAGTTCGGCATCCTGCGCAGGGTCAAGGGCAATCGGTAATCCCGCGGCTTGAAGCTCGTACAGCTCGCGCTGCCTCCCCGGCAAGCGGAATGTCATGAGTCCCTTGGGGGACTCTCCGAACCAGCCCGTGTCCCCGGCAAGGCGGACATGACGGTTATATAACAGGCCTTTCATCGGAACGGAGAAAGTAATGCCCAAGCTTTTAATATAGTCCTGATGGGGGTTGCCGTCATAGAGGAAGGTATGAACGATGGAAATCGACCGCTGCCCGGCATAGAATACGAGTCGCAGCGTGAACGGGAGCCACCTGCGGCCGCTTATCGATAATTGATGGCGGCCCCGTATGGCAATAACCGCGCGAATGGGGCCGCTCTGTTCCACGGCTGCATGCTCGACGACGCTGTTCATCGGCTCTTCCACGACGGTTCTATGGCCCGAGACGGCATGATGCTCCTCGCGCATGCCAACCAGCCTGCCGTCCGAGCATACCGTTCTTCCGCCGATCCGCATCTCTTGGATCACGGAGGGCCCCGAACGATTCGCCCGGCAGACGATGGCGCCGGTGTCCACCTCGATATGCTCCGCCGTTTTCCGTATGACGATTCTTTCGGCAGGCGCAAGGGGAGAGCCTTGTCCCTGCTCCAGTATATATCCGTCCTCCCGATCCTCTTGAAGCGATGCCGCATGAGCCGTCCATTTCACGCTGCCGTCCGGCCAAAAGGCCGTTGGCCAGCTTTGCATAGCCACGTTGGCGCCTTGCAGACCGCGCAGCCTGATAGGCGTGCGGCGATCCAGCTCGCCTTGCTTCCAGGGCGCGCCCCAGACGACGCCCGCAGGCAGGGCGGGCCGCCCTTCAAGCCACGACAAGGCTAGTTTTCCGCTGTTACCTGTCATTCCATATCGCTCCTTTGCAGCCGGTACACTTCCAGCTCGGAATATTCCGCAATCATGGGCGCCATCTGCCGGAAGCCGAGCAGGCCGCGGTCCAGCACGGGACCATAAGTCACCCCGTCGTCAAGAAATTGAAATAACAGAAGCTCATCGATGTAAAACTGGATCAGGGATCCGCGCTTCGTTACCTGCATGAGGTAAGGCGGATCGCAGTCCGCGATGGCGGGAAGCGGGTCCGCGCCTTGCGCCACGAGATGGAAGCCGTGGCTTTTGCGCAGATTGCAGGTCTGAAAGCGGCGTTCTTCGGCATAGCTCCTGCGGAAATAAGAAATATGATAAGCGTTCAAGTCCCCGCTATGATACTGGTCGTACTCGCCGCTTCTGGGACGCAGAGCGGGGTCGAACAAGTCCTCGCCGCCTCTCCCTGCGGCGGAGAAAAACAGGATGCACAGCCCGGGCTGGCGAATGGGCCAGAACTTCCATCGGATGGCGATGTCGCCCTGGAAGTGCTCCCTGCACCAGTACACGATATTGGCGGCTTGCCCGTCCTTCGGGTCCCGCCTGCTCTCGAGCCGAAGCCTTCCAAGCGGGAAGCTGGCCATCCCGTCGCCCTCCATGACGAAGTCCGCGACGTCTTCGGCGCAACCCAGCGGGTTGGCATAGAGCAGCTCCCCAAGCTCGGCGTCGTCCCGATCGTCCATTGCCCATGCCCCCTTCCTCAGCGGTACTCTCCGCCAGGATATAGCGTAGAGCTGTACAGACGTTTGGGCTGGGGCAATGGCTCTCCCGGCCGACGTGGAGTCAGCTCCATCGGCATGCCGGCATAAATCCAGGCCGTAGAATGGTTATAGACCAACACCTGCTCCCGCCCCGACCCTGCCAAGTCCGCGTGCGCGACATACCCGTCGGCCGGGAACTCGACTACGGCTTCCATATGGCCGTCATACAGCGTTGGCGGGACGCCGCCTCCCCGGCGGTAGGCCAATATATAATCCAGCGGCCCGTCATCCCAACGGGAGAGCGTCTCGATGATGGTCAGCCAGCCGCTGGTCTGCCGGTCTTCCTTCCACACTTCCGCGCCTTGGGAATCCAGCAAAAACAGGCCGTCCTTGCCGCTTTCGGAGAATGCCTCGCCCGTGTCCCCGCGCCTAATCCGGTCGAGACCGGCAATTTGCAGTCCCGGCAGGTCGCACCTGAATTTGCCAAGCGCAATGTGCTGGGATTCGATCGACCCTTCATAACGCCATAGCTCCTTGCCCTGGACGTCATACATGACGGTTACGCTCCCGCCAATGACGATCTGTACATCTCCTCTGCCCAGAACGTCACCGACCCATATGCAATCCGCGTGGTCCTCCAGCTTCCGTGCCGACCAAAGCTTCTTGCCGTCATGATCCAGCAGGTCGTAACCCGCCATGACTTCGTCGCGGCCGTCCCCGTCGGCATCGAATACCCAAGGGAAGTGGCCGGGGTTGCCTGTGTACGTCCATAAGAGGTTGAGCTCGCGATCAAGCGCCCATAACGTTCGGTACCGATCCTTCAGAATAATATCCGAGGGATAGGCCCCGCCGCTGAGATTAGCCAGGATGATGCAATCATGCGCGAGCTCCGAGGGCAGCCCGAAGGAACGTTTCTCCTGACCGGTACGACCGTCCAGGATGAAGAAGCGTTTGTTCATGACGCACAGCACCTCGTAGCAGCCGTCGCCGTCAATATCGTAGAGCTGCGCCGGATAATCCGAGCCCGGTCCCCCGCAATTGGGATCGGGCGTTCCGACCTGCCACAGGAGGCGGCCGTCGAGATCGAAAGCGGTCAAGCATTGGACCTGATGGGGTACGTACCGGTCATCGATGCCCCCGTCGGGCTGGACCATGACGATTTCCATGCGGCCGTCTCCGTCCAGATCGCCGAGCAGCATTTTGTTGCGCAGCCCTGCCTGACTAATGTCCAATTGACGGACTAGAACGGGAATTCTATCTTGCTGGCTCATGCCGATTCGCCTCCGATGTAGCAATGGACAGTGCGGCGAGTTGCTCGCGGCACTGTCCATCGTCATTTTTTCCACATAAGAATTTATAAGTTTTCGGCTTTGCCGAAAAACAAATTCTTATTGGCGATAAAACCTACCTTTGAACGCGGTCGTTCATCATTGAAAGGCCTCGATAGAGGTTTTCTCATTGCTGGGATTCCTTGTGGAGCTTGTTGATTTCCGCGATATAATCGTTTCCGCCTGTCGTCTTCCACAGCTCGATGGCCTTGTCGAGGCCCGCGTCGTCTATTTGGCCGACGATGTATTGGATGCGGGCATCCGCGATGATGTTGTCAAGCTGCTGTCCCTTCTGCGCGTACACCTCGGAGACCAGCGGCTGCGCCGGGTTGGCGACGACGATGCTTTCGTTGGCCGCTTGCACCTCCGCGATCATTTTGTTGATATCCGTTTGCTCCAGCGTTGCCCCGACCGGACCGATGAACGTCAGCATTTGGTTCAAACCGTTGTATTGCTGAATGAGACTGGCATCCAGATTCTCCTTCGGCGCGATATAGCCGTCCACCATGTCGTAGTGAACGCCTTCCATGCCGTAGCCGAGCAGATCCTGCATCTCCACGTCGCTCAGCTTGTCAATGAAAGTCAGAACCTTCTTCAATTCCTCCTCCGTCTTGACGGCGGATTTCGATATCGCGAGCATGCCGGCATAACCGGTTGTCGGCATATCCCGATGGCCCTTCGGCCCGACCGGCGCTTGGTAGACGTTGGTGTAGGAGCTGTCTCTTGGCGCCTTTTCCTGCATCGGACTATTAAGGCGGCGAGCATTATCCGCCACGTCCACAAAGGCGCCGGCTTTTCCGTTTACGAAGGGATCGTTCCACACGGCGGAATCCATGACGGCGAAATCCTCGTTCACAAGTCCTTCCTCATACAGCTTGCGGAAAAACTGCAGCGCTTCCCGGTATTCCGGCGTCATGTGCGTCGGCACCAGATTGCCGCTTCCGTCGTCGCCCCAGCCGTTCGGAGCTCCGAACCAGACCTGCATAATGTCCCAAGGTCCCGCGTATTTCGTGATGACGACGCCGTACGTATCGTCCTTGCCGTTTTGATCGGGATCGTTTTCCTTAAAAGCCTTCAGCACGTTGTAGAACTCGTCGATCGTCTTCGGAGGCTGCAATCCGAGATTTTCCATCCAAACCTGATTAAGAGTAACGCCCATCCGGCCCAGCACGCGGCCCCGGTAGACGCCGTAATTTTTGCCGTCGATGGAGGAGTTGTTCAGCACGATGTCATTGGCTTGGCTAAGGTTCGGGTAATCCTTCAGGTAAGGACCCACCTCCCAAAACGCGCCTGCGCGGGCCGAGCTGATAAAGCTTGGCGATTTGTCCACGACCATGATCGTAGGCAGCTGGCCGGAGGCGAGCGTAATGTTGACTTTGTCGGGATAGGAGCTGTTCGGCACGAATTGAATGTCCAGGTCGGTGTTGGTATACTCCTCCAGTTTCTTGATGACCGGGCTGTCGGCTTTCGGCAGATTGGTATCGAAGGATTGCATCATGATGCTGATCTTGAACGGTTCTTCCTTTGCGTTCCCGTTGCCTTCGGAATTGGCGTTCGTGCTTTGCGGCGGAGTGCTCCCCGATTCGCCGTTCGATCCCCCGTTCCCGCCGGAACAGGCCGATATGGCCATAACCGAAGACAGGGCGAGTAATGCCAAGCTTTTTTTCAAACCGGTTGCTTTCTGTTTCATTGATAACCCTCCTCATTATTGAATGGTTGTTTTCTATAGATTTCACGCGAATGCGCTCATCTAGCCTTTGATGGAGCCCAAGAGCACGCCCTTGGCGAAATGCTTCTGCAGGAACGGATAGACCAGCAGGATCGGCAGCGTGCCGACGACGATGACGGCCATCTTGACGGATTGATCCGGCGGCTCGATGAAATTGGGATCCATGGCGCCCATATCGCCCGCGGCCAGCTGCGACAGCATGACGATCTCCCGCAGGATGACCTGGAGCGGCCACTTGGTGTGATCGTTCAGGAACAGAAGCGCCGAGAAAAAGTTGTTCCAGTGGCCGACCGCGTAGAACAGGCCGAACGTGGCGATGATAGGCTTCGACAGCGGCAGCGCGATGCGCCATAGGACGCCAAGGTCGGTACAGCCGTCGATCCGGGCCGATTCCTCCAAGCCGGGAGGAAGCTGCTGGAAGAAGTTTTTGATAATGATCATGTTAAACGCGCTGATGGCGCCGGGCAGAATGACCGCGGCATAGGAATCCAGCAGCCCGAGCTCCTTCACGACGAGATAACCCGGGATCATGCCGCCGCTGAAGAGCATCGAGAAGATTACGAGGTTCATGATGACGTTGCGTCCCATCAGATCCTTGCGGGAGAGCGAATAGGCCATCGTGAAGGTAAACGCCAGATTGGCCAGCGTGCCGGCGATCGTAATGATGACCGAGTTGATCAAGCTGCGGCTAATCGTATCCGTCGAGAAAATGTATTGGAACGCCGCGATCGACGGATCCCTCGGGAAGATAAAGAATTCGCGTTCCATCAGCTCCACTTCCGTTGCGAAGGAGCCGGCGATAATGTAGACGAACGGCAATACCGTCACGAGCGACAGTAGGCCGAGAAGCAGGTAATTAAAGCCGTCGAACAATTTCTCTCCGAGCGAGTCGTGCTTGCTGTTCATTCTTGTCTCCTCCTCTCCGCCCTAGAATATGCCTTCTTGTCCGAATCGCTTGGCGAGACGGTTGCTGCCGTAGATGAGCAGAATGCCGACGACCGACTTGAACAAGCCGATGGCGGTGCTATAGCTGAAGGCTCCTTGCGTGATGCCGACGAAATAGACGTACGTATCGAAGACGTCCGCGACGGACCGGTTGAGCGAGTTGGTCATCAGGAAAATTTGCTCGAAGCCGTTGTCCAGGAAGCTTCCCAGCCGCAGGATCAACAAGATGACGATCGTGCTGCTGATGGCGGGAATCGTAATATAGATCAGACGCTGGAAGCGGTTCGCGCCGTCGACGACCGCCGCTTCGTATTGCTCCATGTCGACGGAGGCGAGCGCGGCCAGGAAGATGATCGTGCCCCAGCCGGAATCCTTCCACATCATCTGAAGGATGATCATGGGCCGGAACCAGGACGGATCCGCCAGAAAGTTGATCGATTTGCCCGTAATCGAGGCGACGAGCTCGTTGATGATGCCGCCCGACGTGGTCAGGAACACGTAGGTCATGCTGGCCACGATGACCATGGAGACGAAGTGCGGCACGTAGACGAGCGTTTGAACGATTCTTTTGAAATAGGCCAATCTCACTTCGTTCAATAATAACGCCAGAATAATGGGCGCCGGGAAGAAGAAGATCAGATCGTATACGGCCAGGATCAGCGTGTTCCGCAGGAGCCGGAAGAAGTCGGGATTGGCGAAAAAATTGCGGAAGTGCTCGAATCCAACCCATTCGCTGTTCCAGAAGCCCAGAAACGGCTGGTAGTTCTGAAAGGCGATAAGCACGCCCCACATGGGCAAATATTTGAACACTAGGAAGTACAGCAACCCCGGAAGCAACAAGAGGTACAACCATTTGTCTTTTTTCAGCCTCGACAGCCAGCGTCTCCGTTTGGGATTGCCCCGCGTCATGGATATTTTGGAATCGGAAGGAAGCGCCGTGTTCATTCACTCACCCTTTCTGTATCGATCGCGCCAAGATGTCATCGCTTACATTTCCCAGTATCGCTCCATGGCGAAAGACAATCAATTTCACATTTTTGCATAAGAAAAGCCTTGATTATCAAGGCTTTTTCGAAGGTATGGAACTTTGTTGCCGGGGTGGTACTCTCTTGTTGTCAGCCTTCCGTCTGCTCTCTGAACTGCCCCGGCGTAAGGCCGACCTGCTTCTTGAAGATGCGGTTGAAGTAGCGCTGCTGATAGCCGACCTCGCCGGCGATGTCGTTGATTTTGAGATCGGTCTCGCGCAACAACGTCTTGGCTTTATCGATCCTCAGCTCCGTTACGTAATCAATGAAATTGATGCCCATGAATTGCTTGAAATATTTGCTGAGCGTATAGCTGTTCGTCCCGGCCAAATCCGCGCATTGCTCAAGCGAAAGATCCGAAGCGTAATGGGCGTGGATATAGTCGATCGTCGACTCCACGAGCCGCTTGAGCTCGATATTGGCTCTGGCGTCCCTCTCGTCGATGAAAGGCAGAATGACTTTCCGCTTCATCCAGCCCAGCATCTTCTCCGGCTCGCGTATTTGCGAAAGCTGGCCGAACATATTCTCTCCGCCGAACAGCTGATGGGGACTTAGGCCGGACTGCAGAATGGCGTGCTGGATCGTCGCGAATAGCTGCAGCATGCTTTGCTGGACCAAAATTTCGGTGCCGCGGGCGGACAGCACCTCTTCCAGGAACAAGGTAATCAGCCGCTCCGCTTCCTCCTTGTCGCTCGCTCTCATCGCATGGACGATGTCCCGTTCCAGCGCGAACGGGTAATGGAACTCGCTGCCGTCCGCATGGGCGGTCAATTGCTCCATATCGATCAACTGGTTCTGATTGACGAATTTGCGGTAGCCCGTCGCGCGTTCCACTTCCATATACATGTCGGGAATGAGCTGAATCCTCTCCATCGCTCCGCTGAACGTAATCGTGACTTGCATATGGATAATGCCGTTGATGGCTTTCGTAATTTCCGTCCCCAGCGATTGAATCCGTTCGCCGATGGGCTCTCCGTCCGGATGCATGACGAGCACCGCTACCGTCAAGTCATGGAAGTTCATGACGCTGAACTGCTCGAAGTGCTGAGCGGCAAGCTCCTCGATAATATTGGAGGCCGTGAAGGTCACGAGACTTTCGTCCCCTTGCGAGAACCGCTCGGTCAGAATGTCGTACCCCGTCAGCTGGATATGCAGAATTCGGAATTGATGGTCGTCGGTATCCCAGCCGTAGAGCTTCATTCTGCTCTTCAAGTCCTTCTCCGTGTAGGAAGCGAGATGTCCTTGCAGCAATTGAAGCAGGAAGCCCGAACGGACATGGGTCCGTTGTTCGTCGAGCCGATTGCGGAGATTCAAGCTTTCGTCGTGCAGCTGGTTCCACTGGTTCTCCAAAAATTGAAATTCGTCCATGCCACGGGCAAGATCTTCGCCCTTATGCCACTTAAGGCTGTTCAGCAGCCGTTCGACCGGCAGATAGACCCGCCGGGAAGCAAGCCAAGAGAGCAGCAGCGCCAGGACCAGTCCCGATGCGCTGACGAGGAAGATCGTGTTGGAGAGCTTCACCACGGAGGACGTGATGGTCGTGATCGGCGTAGCCGAAATATACGTCCACTCCGTGGACAGGCGGGTCAGCTTCCCGTAGGATACGGAATACGTGACGTCGTCCCGGTTGAACAGGAAGGTGCCGGAAGGCTCCTCCCGGTCCAGCACTTCCGCGCGGAGACGCTCGTTGACGGCCTTTTCTTCGGCATGGTCGGCGACGAGCAGCTCGCCTTTCTTGTCGAGCAGCATCGTGAAGCCTTGGTTGTAGGGAGTCATGGTTTTGAGCAGGTTCATGACTTTTTCCCGCTTAAGCTCCGTGACGAGCACGCCGAACGGCGAGCTGCTGTCTCCCGGAATTTTGTGAACCAGCACGATCGGAGTGTCCGCGTCCTGCGCGTTCCCTTCGGCGGCAGGCAGCCAATCCGTCCAATAAATATTGGTTCCCTCCGCTATGATCCGCTCAAAGCCGTCAATCTGGTCGCGGTCGCTCAGCTTATAGAACTCGGGCTGGAACAGCACCGTATTGTGTCCGTTAATGTAGAGCTGCACTTGATTGATGAGCGGGTGGGAGCCTTGCAGCATAAATAACGTCTTTGTAATATCGTAGGTTTCTCTGAATTCGTAGATGAAATTCATATCCTTCAGGCCGGATCCGAATCGTGGATTAAACGCCCAATGGGAGATGTCCAGCTCCACGGATCCGAACTGGTCGTCGATGTTCTGCGCGCGTTCCTTAATCTGATTCTGGTGCAGGTCGCTGATGTTCTTTTGCATCGGCCCTACCGCGAAACCGTATGTCGCTAGGGCGATGATCAACCCCGGTACGCTTGCGGCGAATAAGAACCAAGTAAAGCTTTTTCGGTAAAAGCTTCTATTCTTTCTTCCCGTTCTCGCGTAGCCGCCCATTCGCTGGAGCATGAACTCCCTCCGTTCCGAATCAATTATAGGGAACCGCTTACAAGCGCAGGCAGGAATCTATCCCGCCTGTGCTTGTAAAGTATATCCGATCAAAGTGGTTCTTTCCATGAAATAATTGGAGGGATCATTTGGTATCGGCAGCAGCGTATAAACGGGGCAGGATCCGCAAGCTCTTCAGTTGATCCGCTAAGAGATTCGCCATTCGGCGTGCCCCGATTTCGGTGAAATGGGTGTGGTCGGTCCCGTTTACGGAAACCATAAAAAACGACTTTGTCTCCTCGTAGCCGACAGAAGAGTAATAGGCCAGGCTTTCCGTCATCAGATCGGCGAGGAGGACATTCTCTTCGGCAGCAAGCTGCTTCATAGCCATGCAGTAGTCCGGAAAATCGTTTAAGAACTCTCCGTTTTCATAGTGCAGCCGGCCGACCGGCGTGATCAGCACGGGGATGGCCCCCCGGCTCCGGGCGCCTTCGATGTACATCTTTAAATAAGATGCATAAGTCGAGAAAGGTTCGGTATAACGCTCCGGCCTGCTCTTCGTGGAATCGTTGTGACCCATCTGGACGAACAAATAATCACCCTTGCCGATCTCTTCCAGAATGGTCTGCAGCCTTCCTTCCTCAACGAACGTCTTCGAGCTTCTGCCGCCAATCACGCGGTTCGCAAAGCGAACCTCCTTCGTAAAATATTCGGCGATATATTGGCCCCAGCCCGCCTGCGGCGCATGCTCCGGCTCATAGGTTTGTACCGTGGAATCTCCTGCTAGAAAGACGTTAACTGTATGTTGCATCACTTCACCCCTATAAAGACTATTGATTACATGATTACGCGCATATTGTAAGCGTATGAGCGATCCCCTGCAATTGCACTTTTTTGCAATTGGAAACGCGCCGCGCCGTTCCGTTAGCCAATCCAACCCCCATGCGGACAAATATAAGTCTCTCTTCTTGCTTGGATGTTTATTAGCTGGTATTGTGGGTTAATCGGACGTTAAAGGATCTATCCTATCGAGCAGAGGAGATGGTGGCATGACATCGCAATCGAGACAACGTACGAGCGTGTATTGGGATATGTTTATCCATCCCGCATTCGGGGATCAGCCGATCTATGTAGCGGCGACGGAGGAAGGCTTGTGCCAGATCACCTTTCCGCATGAGCCGTTCGAATATTTGGTTGCTTCTGTTAAGAAACGAGTGGCGGATGCCCAACTGGTCCAAAGCATGGAGCAGTTGCGTCCCTATTGCACGCAATTGAAGGAGTATCTTGAAGGCGAACGCAAGGCATTTACGGTTCCGGTGGATTTCCGGGGCACCGAATTTCAGAATGACGTCTGGCGCGAACTCGTCCGCATTCCTTTTGGAGAGACTCGAAGCTACTCCGATATCGCTATCGCGATCGGCAGAGGGAAGGCCGTGCGGGCCGTCGGCGCCGCCAATGGCGCCAACCCCGTGCCCATCGTCGTTCCTTGCCACCGGGTTATCGGGAAGAACAACACGCTTACGGGTTTCCGCGGCGGGCTCGCCATCAAGGAAACGCTGCTTCGACTGGAAGGCGCCGGGTCGTATAAAGCGAAAGGGCATCAACGCTACTTTTTTTAGGGGCAGCAGGGGCAAGCCCAGTCATTTTGCTTCAACCATAGAGAGAAGATAAACAACGGGAGAAGGGACAACGTGGAGGGCACCAACAGCAGCAGGAAGAGTAAGAGCAAGAGAAAATACAACAAGATTTATGTCATGCAGCTCGCAACGATTTTTATTGGCTTTGTTATCTTCGGTTTTTCGGAAAATATTAAAGGGCCGGCCATACCGCGCATTCAATTCGACTTCCTGCTTAATGAATCGCAGCTCGGCACCTTATTGGCGCTTAATTCGCTCGGCTATTTGCTCGCCTGTACGTTTACCGCCTATTTGACCCGATTATGGGGAATCAGATGGGTTACGGTTGCGGCATTCGCGGTAATGGCGGCGTCGGGCGTATTTATTTTCGGCTCGCAATATTATCCTGCATTCTCGGCTTCTTACTTCCTGATGTACATCGGCAACGGGATGCTGGAGATCGGCCTGGCTATTCTGGGAGCGCGCATCTTCGTCAAAAATACGGGAACGATGATGAACCTGACGCACGGCTTCTATGGACTCGCTTCGACGGTCGCGCCTCTGATGGCGACCGGGTTGATGGCGGTGACCGTTAATGGCCACACGCTGGATTGGCGCGGGATGTACCTCGTCGTCCTGCTGCTCTCTGTCATACCGCTGGCCATCGCCATGTTTACGACTTTCCCGGGCGACGAGGTTCGGCATGAGGAACGTATTCCGTTAAAGCGGCTTATGAGGGACCCGGTTCTCTGGCTCATGATCTGCGTGCTGACCTTCGGGGTCGTATCGGAGCTGGCGGTCGGAGGCTGGCTGGTTAACTTCCTGGAGAAGGCTTACGGCTGGGACACGGTCAGCGCATCGGGCATGCTGTCCGCGTTTTTCCTTTGTTTTGCGCTGGCAAGGCTGCTGCTAGGACCGCTGACAGACCGAATCGGCTTCACGGTGTCGCTGATCCTGTTCTCGTCGTTCTCTGCGGCATGCACGTTCGTCGCCATCTTCGGCGGGGAAAAGCTGGCGTTCTTCTTTGCTGCGGGCGGGGTAGGCATTGCGATGATCTATCCTACGGTTATGGCGTTTATTGCGCGCAGGTACCCTCGCGAGAGCGACATGGCCATTACGTTCACGGTGACGGTTATGGGCGTCGGGAGCGTGCTGGGCAACTATTTGATCGGAGGCGTCATCGAGCTTGTTAAGGGAATGGTAGGCGCGGAGACGCAAGAGGGGCTGTTCCGGGGCCTTCAGGCCGGCTACGGCGTGATCGCGCTATGCGCGGCGTTAAGCGCGGCCTCGGGGATCATCTTGTATGGGCTGTTGGCTAGAAGGAAGGAAGTTATATAAGGGTAATGATCCAGCGGCTTCGCACTCTGTTATCGGGGGCGAAGCCGCAGTCGTTATCGGTTCTATTCGGATCCGTTCTCCGTCAATTTCTGCTGCACCTTGGTTTCGTATTCCGCGAAGGCGCCGGATGCCTGCCAGCCGCGCTCGGACATCAGCGATTGGTAGCGGAGCTTCTTAAGTGACAATTCCCGCTCTAGCTTCTCGCGTTCGGAATCGTTCCGGCAGGCAGCAAGGAGGTCGCCGAGCGTCACCATTTCCTTGCGCAGCTGGATCTCTTCCGGCACGATGCCGGCATTCTTCAGCAGTCGGTAGCTGACCCGCAAGTCCTCGGGGACTCCTTCCATGTCGTCAGGCGGGAGCGGCTTGCCCGCGCCGGGAAGATTATCGAACTCGCCTCGGCGAATAGCCTCCTTGATTTTCTCTTCGGCCATTAGGCGCAGAATATCCATGCTATCAGCTCCTTTCGTTCATTGTAGCACAGGAAGGAGGCGGGGCGAGTGGCAGGCCAAACACATAACTTGACGGAAATATAACTGAATAGTAATATGTTTGTATGAACAGCGACAAACTATTTGAAGTGTTGGCGGAGCCGCATAGGAGGACGATGCTGGATTTGATGCTCGTTCGTGAACGATCCGTCGGAGAGCTGGTGGAGCTGCTGCCCCTTAGCCAGCCGGGTATATCCAAGCATCTGAGAATATTGCGGGAAGCGGGGCTGGTTACGGCGAGGAAGGAAGCGAAGCAGCACATCTACCGGGTGAATCCAGGGCCGCTGCGGCAAGTCCATGATTGGTTTGCGCCGTACCAGAGGTTCTGGAGCGACAAGCTGGACGAGCTGGAGATGGCGTTGGAGCAGGACGACAAAAAGCCGCTATAGCGAAGAGGAGGCAAACGATGTTAGCCGTTGTCAAACAAACCGAAGAAGGATACGAGGCCAGGTTCGAGCGCAAGCTGAAGCATCCAGTCGAGAAGGTATGGGCGTATCTGACCGAAAATGACAAGCTGAAGAAGTGGTTCTCGGAGCTGCATGTCGAAGAACTCCGGGAGGGAAGCGTCATTAAGTTCGACATGGGGGATGGCACGTTCGAAGAGATGGCTATTCTGGAAGTGAAACGGCAGTCCGTGCTGGAATATACGTGGGGCGAGGATCGTGTGCGCTTCGAGCTCTACCCCGAAGAGGATGGCTGCCGTCTTCTCCTTATTGAGAAAATAACGAAGATTACGGATCACTCGCATCGTGATCTTGCAGGCTGGCATGTTTGTCTCGACGTCGTCGAAGCGCTGCTTGACGGGCGCGAACCCGAGCCTCGCAAAGAAGTCTGGGAGAAAAGACGCGTCGATTATGCCGGAATCATCGGCGAGTTGCCGCGCGCGTAATGAATTGAACAAGCCGAACCCGCCCATCTGAAAATGAACGGTTACGATATCTAATTAACTTAAATGAATGGAGAGTTTTTGAATTATGTCTACGTTACCCCATTGTCCACAGTGCGATTCGCCTTATACGTACGAGGACGGAAGCTTGCTTGTTTGTCCGGAATGCGCCCACGAATGGAACCCGAACGACGCGGAAGGGAGCGGCGAAGAAGAGAAAATCGTGAAGGATTCGAACGGGAACGTGCTTAAGGATGGCGATTCCGTCACCGTCATTAAGGACTTGAAGGTCAAAGGCACATCGCTTGTCGTAAAGATCGGCACGAAGGTAAAGAACATTCGGCTCATTGACGGCGATCATGACATCGACTGCAAGATTGACGGCTTCGGCGCCATGAAGCTGAAGTCGGAATTCGTCAAGAAGAACTAACATTTTGTTCCTTCAGAGAGCATTATAGGACGGACGACATCGGACAAACGATGTCGTCCGTTTTGTCATGAGAGCTATTTTCCTCGATTTCGACAATCTTTCGGGAAAACTTACAAAAGTAAATAGGCAAAACGGTGGAAACGTATTAAAATAATGTCAAAAGCATGGAGGCGGCGTTTCTATGTACTATACTTTTTCCGTGAGCGCGAGCCACATGTACCACAGAAAATATTTGGACTTTCTGCTCAGTCACTACGAGGGGCTCGGCATGCCGTATTCTTTCCCCGTTTCGTTTAACTTTATAGCAAGCCCGCTGCTGATGGAGGATTCTCGGTGCATCCTCTGCCTCGACGACGACGGAGAAGCCGTAGGCGCTTTAGGTTACATTCGCGGGACCGGAGAAGGCGATTACGAGGATCGCCATATCTTGCAGCTGCAGGTTGCTTATTTGGTAGAGAAATGCCGGAGAACGCCGGTTTTTTTGCGAGGTTTGCAGTTTCTAACGGAGTATCTCGAAGAAGAGACGGAAGAGGTTGCGGAGCTTGTTTTCTGGACGAAGCAGGATGCCTATCTGGCACGACTGTTCGGGAAGTTCGCGGAGAGGACAAGCGTATCGGGCACGGCTGCCGGCGATTTGTACGCCTATCGGGTCACCTTGGCACAACTAAAAGCATATCTAGGTCGGTTCGCGTCCCGGTCGATCGATTCCTGATCTTGCAACCAAATGGAGGAAATAGCATGTCAAAGCGGCTGTACGCGAAAAACTGCGAGACGGACTCCGATTATGCGCGGTTCGCGAAGTTCTACATCGCCGAGAGCTATCAGTTCGATCGGCAGCTTTCTCTGCTGGAGACAATCGGGCATCTCATGACGACGCTTCAAGACAGCCGCTTTATGCTGTACGAGAACGAACAGGGCGAGCTCGCGGCCTACCTTCAATACCGCTACGAGAGTGATGGAGAAACGGTTTTTATCGAGTCCGCGATATTGGCCGAACCTTATCGAAGCAGTTGGATCTTCTATCGCGGGTTCGGGGATTGGGTCAGGAAGGTAGAGAAAGATAATCGCGGTGTTCGATTGGTGCGATTTTATGTGCTTGCGAATCAAACGTATCTGAATCGGCTCTATGCCAAATTTGCGAAGTACGTCGGGGAACGCGAAGGCGGCACCGGCCGAGAGGTCGTCTACGAGACGGCGTTTGCCGATCTTTGGGCCTATCTGAAGGCAGGGGAACGGAAGTAAATCCATATTGCCGGAAAAGCATGAATCTCGAAAGGGGGTGAAATCCATGGTCGTTATGCCTCCGAGCATTGACAAAAAGAACGGTAGCAAACTAGGCAGAATCAGCCTGAAAGAAGCGCTGAAAGCGAGCGAGCAAGTTAGAACTTCCGCCGCCGCCGCAAAGTAATTTCTTGCGCAGACCGCCGCTTCTGCAAGGGAGCGCAAAGCCTGTCCGAACATTCGGACAGGTTTTTGGCGTGGGGCGGCCCGGAGGTGTAAGCGAAGGCCCAATTCCCCGCGATGCAATGGCGCATAGAGGGTTCTGCCTGACGTTTCCTTGCATGGCGACACTATGTTACGCTAGTAACGACGATTCTAAAAAGCAGGGAGGCCTCCGCTGCATGTCAAACCTGTTCCGTCCCATACAGTCGCCGACTTTGCAAAGCGAGCGGCAGCATTCCGGCTACAGCTACAGGGAATACGCGCCGAGCGCTTTCTTGGCGCCCCATGTGGCTTGTTATTGGACGGTGGATTTCGACGCGCGATCGGGGAGCCAACCGCACCGGATTATTCCCGACGGCTGCGTCGATATTATCGTGGATCGCAGGGCGTCCTCCGCCAGCCATGCCGCCTTCGTCACGGGTCTGATGACGAACTGCCTCGTTATCGATCTCGCCTCGGAGCAATCCTCCTTTGGCATTCGCATGTATACGGAGTCCGCTCGCTCCATTCTTCGCGTTCCGGTCTCGGCTTTTGCCTCGGAGCGGGTGTATCTGTACGACATGTGGGGAGCCGAGGGTCTTTCCCTGTCGGAGGAACTGCTGTACGCCAAGGATGTATCGCAGCTGATCGAACTTGTAGAAATCCAGCTTTCGGGACTGCTTTCTCGCTTGGATGTCCCGATGCCCGGCTTGCTTTATAACGGGTTAAACTATATGTACGACTACAAAGGCATACTGTCCCCTGCCCAGCTTGCGGACAAGCTGGGCTTCAGCGAACGCCATCTGCGTAGGGTTTTCGAACGGGAGATTGGCGTCGGTCCGAAGGAGATGCTTGGCATTATCCGGTTCCAGAGCATGCTGCGGGAGATTTATGGGGGTGCGGGAGCCAGGATGAGCTACGCCGATCTTGCAGCGAAATACGGTTATTACGACCAGTCCCATCTCATCAAGACTTTCAAACGATATTACGGGTTACCGCCGGGGCAAGTGTGGGCGAAGGAATGAACATGTCCGTTTTTTCCTATTATGCCGGCTGGAATTGAGGTATGATCGGTGTAGAACTGGCGACAATGATTATGCGTCAGTAATACGGAATGCAGCGAAAGGGGAATGAACGGATGGGCATTCGATTGGATATGGTAGGCATCGTGACGAAGGATATGGGCAGGGCGCTTGCCTTCTACCGCTTGCTGGGCCTCAGCATCCCGGAGAACAAGGATAACGATATGCATGTAGAGGTCGAGGCGCAGGACGGCGTCCGCTTGGCGTTCGACAAACAAGAGATGATAGCGGATATCTATGGCGGTTGGACAGAGCCCGCGGGCCATCGTATCGAGCTTGCATTTCTTTGCGGGAACGCGCAAGAGGTGGACGAGCTGTATCAACGAATTGTGGAGAGCGGTTACGGCGGACATCGCGAGCCGTGGGATGCGGTGTGGGGACAACGTTATGCCATCGTGCAGGACCCGGACGGCAATTTGATCAGTCTGTTTGCATAGGGGAGCTCAGCGATGAAGATAACTGAATATGAGGAATTCGTGCAACTTGTAAAAAAATATAAGATATTTCCTTTCGCGGAGCTGGCTCCCGAGCATCCAGCGCTGACCGTCGTTACCGAAGACAGCGCCTGGCATACGGAACAGGCTACCGATCCCTGGCTTTGGCGCATTCGGATCGCTCAGGAAGGCGTGGCCGCATACGGCAGGTTCTTCGGGACAAAGGCTTCGTTTATCGACAGCGCCTTGTATCCCGCGGTCCGGACGATTCTAACCGGCAACCAGTCCGTCCGCGATCTCTTCGAAGCCGGCTCCATGTCGCGGGCCGCTCATCGGATTTACGGGATTTTGAGCGAGCAAGGCAATACGGACTCCCGTCAATTGCGGAAGGAAGCGGGACTCGATGCCAAAGAGGATAAGAAGGAGTACGACAAGGCGCTGAACGAACTTCAAAGCGGCGGCTACATCGTCATTACCGGCTCGGCCAAGCAGAAGGAGAGCTGGAGCAGCATGTGTTATCAGACTTCGGATTCGTGGATGCGATCGGTTCTCGGCGATGTCCGGCAGCTGTCGGTGGAAGAAGCGAAGGCAGAGGTGGGCCAAGCGATCGGTCCAGTCTGCTCCGAGAAGGCTTTTGCGTATTTTGCGAAGAAGCTGGGGTTGGCGACGCGATAGGGCAAGAGCAAATCAATCGAAACGGGCAGTTCCGCACGGTCGACTCATCGGCCTGCGGACTGCCCGTTGTTATTCCATTGCCCAGGGGCGACTTGCCATCGTGTACTTCGCTAGCCTCGTCCTCGGGATCTGTCTGTGGGCTGTTGTGATTGCGGGACGAGTCGGCTATCATGGAAGGACGATTCTGGCAAACAGGCTGCCTATCGTCGCTTGGCGGCGATAGCTTGCGACGAACGGTGGAAGGAGCGACATTATGGGCGATCAGTTGTTTAAGGACTCCGTCGAGACGACGCTAAAGGTGATCGGAGGCAAATGGAAGCTGGTCATATTATGCCATCTGATGGACGGCGCCAGGCGATTCGGCGAATTAAGGCGGGGCATGCCGGACATTACTCAGAAGATGTTGACCCAGCAACTCCGCGAATTGGAGGAAGACGGCATTATTCATCGGGAGGTCTTTATGCAGGTGCCTCCGAAGGTCGAATATTCCTTGACCCCATACGGAGGGACGATGGGGGAGGTGCTTCATCTGCTGGCCGACTGGGGGCTGAAGCATCAAGAACGGGTGGACAAGGAGGCTTCGCCAACCTCGAGCGATCATTGATAAGCAGTGGCCCCTCTAACGACTCGTTAGAGGTCTTGTTCCCATGATAGGCACTGGAGTACTGGTGCTAGTGTGAGCCCTTGGATATTTTTACAAACGGTAGAACAATTGAGCGAATATACACAATTAAGATGGGTAGGGGCAATCTAATCGTACATTTGTACATATATACACAAATTTTGGTTCAAAAAGGTCCCGAACGAAGATATGAAGCGAGAATTTGTGTATTTTCGTACAATTTGCTGTGCTGGGGTTCCATTTGTTTAAAAAATTGGGGAGAAATGCACAAAATGTGCAGAGAGGCCGATTTTCGGCCATGCCATGTACAGCCCCGGCAAAGTCGGAATGCAACGTCCTCCGCCGCCAAAGGTCGGCGTAGCCGTTTCACCTTGATTGACGCTGTTGGTATACAATTGGGAACTACGTCACCGAATAGTGCGTACTGTTCAAGTCTTCCCCGTCGTCATACAATAAGTTGCGTGGTCCACACTTATTAAGATAAACGCGAGGAGTGACTTGTACATGGAATTGCAATTGGCATTGGATCTGGTCGATATTCCGCAGGCCAAACAACTGGTGAAGGAAGTCGAAGCCTATATAGATATCGTGGAGATCGGCACGCCCGTCGTCATTAACGAGGGGTTGCGCGCGGTGAAGGAAATCAAGGAGGCGTTCCCTCATCTGAGAGTGCTCGCCGATCTGAAGGTCATGGATGCAGCGGGCTATGAAGTGATGAAGGCTTCGGAGGCGGGAGCCGACATCGTGACCGTGCTTGGCGCATCCGAAGATATGACGATCAAGGGCGCCGTCGAAGAAGCGCGCAAGCAAGGCAAACAAATTCTGGTGGACATGATCGCGGTTAAGGATCTCGCGGGCCGTGCCCGGGAAGTGGATGCGCTCGGCGTCGACTACATCTGCGTGCATACGGGATATGATCTCCAAGCCGTGGGTCAAAATTCGTTCGCGGATCTGCTCACCATCAAATCCGCCGTCAAACATGCCAAAACGGCGATCGCCGGGGGCATCAAATTAAGCACGCTTCCCGAAGTCATCAAAGCGAACCCGGATCTCGTTATCGTCGGCGGCGGTATTACCGGACAAGCGGATAAGCAGGCAGCCGCGGCGGAGATGCGCCAGCTCATCGAGCAAGGAGCCTAACCGTGGCCTCGAAGAAGGCGTACGCCGTCGATATCGTCGAAGAGCTGCGGCTTGCCGCGGCACAGCTCGATGGCGGGCAAGAGGAGCGGCTTGCCGAAGCGATTCTGGCGTCGCGGCGCGTGTTCTTGGCCGGCGCGGGCCGCTCCGGCTTGATGGCCAAAGCATTCGCGATGCGTCTCATGCATCTGGGCTTCGACGCTTACGTCGTGGGAGAGACGATTACTCCGGGAATTTCGGAAGGCGACGTGCTAATTATCGGGTCGGGCTCCGGCGAGACCCGCACTCTCGTCGCCATGGCGGAGAAGGCGAAGCGGCTGCGGGCTTCCGTAGCGGCGCTGACGCTGGCTCCGGATTCCCCGATCGGACGTCTGGCGGACCTGATTGTCAAGCTGCCGGGCGTGTCCAAGGAAAAGTCGGGCGATGATCGCGTCACCAGTCAACCCATGGGCTCGCTGTTCGAGCAGACGTTGCTGATTCAGTTCGACGCGGTGATTTTGCGGCTTATGGAGAAGCTGGCGCAAGGCACCGGGGCGATGTTCAGGCAGCACGCTAACCTGGAATAGACAAAACAGCGGCAATTCAATTCCCGCGCGCACGAAGAAAGGCGAGGACGTCCAAGGGATGTCCTCGCCTTTCTTGCTATATAGGAGCGTTATTCATACACGAACTTGCGCTGCGCCCAATAGCTCAACGCGAACAAGGATACTTCTGTGACAAGCTTGGCTGCTACGAGCGAGATGCCGACATTCTCGTGGAGCAAGTGGAGCATGCCATAGTTAAGGGCGATTATGACCGCAGCCAGCGTATAGTAACGGGGCATGGACTTCCGCATGGCCGCTGCATGGCCTGAGCTGCTGGAGAACACAAATCGTCGATTGATCGCATAATTGATCAGAGAGCTGAACACGCGGGCGCCTACCACGGAGAAAAGCAGATTAGCGGTCAGCCACTGCAACAGAAGCAGCAAGGCAAAATCCAGGACGGTAGCGAGACCGGACGATGCGCAGAACCTTAAGAACGGCATGTAGACGCGAACGGAGTCGGCGATCGGGCGGAAGTGCGATGATTTATTTTCATCCAGATAGACGGTGTCGATGGGCATCTCCACAAGCTCGTAGCCTGCGCCTGGTGCTTCCAGAAGCATGTTCATTTCGTATTCGAATCGGTCTCCGGGCAATTGGCATAGCCAGTCCAGCAGATCCGGCGAATATCCTCTCAGGCCGGTCTGCGTATCCTGGATGGACTGGCCGGTCGCCAGCTTAAACACCATGCGGGTAGCTGTATTGCCAATGCGGCTGCGTAGCGGGACTTTGCCCGTAAATTGTCTGCTGCCCAGCACGATATGCCCTCGCCGATCGCGGATCGCCGCCGCAACTCTTATTATGTCGCCTGGCAGATGCTGGCCGTCGCTGTCTGCGCAAACGACGGCGTCGCAATCGCCTAGCTGCCTCACATAGTCGAAGCCGGTCTTAAGCGCACTGCCCTTGCCCAGGTTGCTCCGATGTGTCAGCACGGTGCAGCCGACTGCCGCTGCGGAGTCAAAGATATTTTTGTATGCCTCGCCGCTGCCGTCGTCCACGATCAGGATGTCGTCCTCGCTAACTTGCTTGAGCTTGCGAACAAGGGCGATCAGCCGCTCGTCAGGCTCGTAAGAGGGGATGAGTATGGTCATGATGGCTGTCTCCTTATACGGACTTCGGAATATAGATAATGTCGCTGACGCCGCGTTCATTGCCCTTGCCGAGCGGATCATTGACAACCCTGCCCATAAAATACATCGTCGAAGAACCCCCGCCATCCAGGTTGTACGCCTCGACCGCGCCGAGATCTTGGAATAGTTCAGCGAACTCTGTCAACGTCATGCCGCGGCTCTTGGAGCTGCGTCCGTCGACCACGACGAACAGAAAGCGGTTCGGTGCGACCATACCGATGCCTGTACGAGGATTGGCGGCTTGAATGGAGCGGTTGCCGAAGTTTTTGTCGATCTTCACGCTGGAGAAGTCGCCAGCAATCTCTCCTTCCGTCACGAGAGCCGGCCCGAAGGAGAACGTGTCGGTGACCCCCGCCTCCAGCAGTGCGTCAGAAGAGATCGCTTCTTCGGCGTAGGCTTGCAGCGATCCGTCACTGTATAGCGCCAGACCTTCGCGAGCGGGTTCGTCGCGAAACAAGGTCCCGTTGCGGATAATGACGCCATCGCTACGGAAGCCGTAATAGTCGCCGTTAATCGCGAATATGGCGTTGTTGTTCTCCGCGATCGTCGACGTGTCCTCTATGATGTTGGTGCCGAAGGCGTTCTTGGCGAAGGCGGTGTCGAGATTGGCCTCGTCTTGGAAGGTAACATCCGCCACGTAGTAGGTAATTTTATCCTCGCCGGAGCCGGTCTGCACCTTCTCGATCTGGATGGTCTGAGTCTCGTCTTCGTAGCTCCAGTCATCCCAATGCGCCGTGGTCTGCTTATCCTCGACATTCGAGAGCTCTGCAGCGTCTGATGTGCTTTCATTGTCTGAGCCCTGGCTTGTGACCGCGCTCGGGGTCTGCGTACTCGGTTCGACAATGACCTCGAAGTGCTCGATGAGATAGCGATCCGCCAGCCGGTACACGATGAAAGTGACGGTTAAGAGCACGATGGCTATAAGAGTAATGATCATGGTTTGTTTGCTCATACGTATCAAGGCAATCACTCCTCCTGCGGGTTACTAGACCCTTATCTTAAAGCGGCGACCTTGAATGAATCTTAAATGGGGGACTGGTGCTGGCCCATGTCATGCACGGAGGTTTTTTCTATGGAATAGGGTCTCTGGTGTCTGCAAGAAGGCCCAAAGACGCCCCTTGTTGCTCATATAAGCTCTCTCATGTCCGAAGCGCGCGGTAAGCGGAAAGCGGGGGATTGGCGGGAGTTGCCAGGTGCCGGTTGGAGATCAGTGGATGCGTGTGTCTAGCGTTGGCCCGTGTCAGGTTACATATAACGGTATAACGGGAAAGAGAGAATCCGGCAGCGGATTCTCCCTTTTTCGATAGCCTATGCTGTGGCCGGCTGCAGCAACAGCCATGGCTCCTGACACTAAAACTGGCCGTTGCCCGAGATATGGCTATAGCGAGCTATAGTCGCTCGCTAACCCTGGCGCGCGGTCCGCTTATTAACGCTCGGCAAACGGGACGAAAAACGATACGGTTGTGCCTTTCCCGGGCTGGCTTGAGATGGATAAGCCGCGGCCGTACAGCTGCAACAACCGTCGGTTCGTGTTGGCAAGGCCAATGCCGCCCTGACGATTCATCCCCTTGTTTAACAATCGGAAAGCCGCTTCCTGCTCCATGCCTTTGCCGTCATCCTGCACTTCGATCCAGGCTCCGGCTTCGGTGGATTCGATATAGAGGCGGAGTGTCCCGCCGCTGTCCTGGCTCATAATGCCATGTTTGACGGCGTTTTCGATCAGCGGCTGAATAGACAGGGGAGGAATGGACAAATGGATGGATTCGTCAACCTCCCATTCGACGATCAAACGATCCCCGAACCGTACCTTCTCGATATACAGATAGGCCTGCACAAGCTCCAACTCGTGTGTTAAATGGACCAGCTCATTCGTATTGATAAAGTTGTAGCTGATGCGCAGGTAAGAGGCGAACATACTGCCGAGCTCCTGCATCTTGTCCGTGTCGATGGCGCCGAGCGCCATGATGGAATTCAACGCATTCAGCAGGAAATGCGGATGAATCTGGGCCTGCAGATATGCAGCCTCGATCCGCAGCCGCTCGTTAACGGAGCGCTTTTGCTCGATGAGAGTCCGTATGCGGTATTTCAGCTCCATGCCGTCGACGGGCTTGGTCACATAATCGTTGGCGCCGGCCAGGAAGCCGGCATAGATATCCGCAGGCTGGCTGCTTGCCGTAAGCAGCAAGATGGGCAGCTCGGAGAGACTGTAATGCTCGCGAACGGCTTGAGCCAGCTCATAGCCGGACATAACAGGCATCATGACATCGGCAATCAGCAGATCCCATGGTGCGGTTCGAATGTGCTCCAACGCTTCTCCCGCGCTGCTGACCGTCTTTATCGTGTAAGGCTCCGTTGACAAAATGCCGGCAAGCACGCTGAGATTGACGGGATCGTCGTCCACGGCGATGATACGGATGGTGCCATCGCTCAGCAACGGCGGAAAGTCGGAGGGCGCCTCCGCGCTGTCAAGATCTGGCCTCAATAAGTCATTGCTTTCTTTGGGCAGGGGAGCTGTGCCAGGATCCTGTTCCAATGAAGCGGCGGTTTCGGGGACGCGGCTGGAATCGCCCTGCGCCGTCTTTAGCGCGAAGCTGAACACGGAACCTTGCCCGAGCACGGAGCGTACGGTCAACTCTCCGCCATGAAGCTCGACGAGCTGCTTGCAGATGCTGAGGCCCAGACCGATGCCCCTTCCATCCTGACGACCGTAAGTACCTTGCTCGTAGGGGAGGAAGATGCGGGATACCGTATCTTCGTCCATGCCGACGCCGGTATCCGCAACGGCGATAACAATTTTGCCGCCGCGATGTTTGGCGGATAACGATATCGTCCCCGACTCCGTATATTTCAACGCATTATGCAGCAAATTGTACAGCACCTGGACGAGCCTCTGTTCGTCCGCCCAAGCCGGGGGCAAGGACTCAGGCATATCGATCGTAATCGTGACGGGCCTGCCTCGCGTCAAGTACCGCAGCATGCCGACGACGCCAGGCGCGATCGATTGTATGGGGACAGCCCGTTGTTGCAGCATGATGCGGTGCTCCTGCAGCCGGACGACGTCGAGCAGATCGCCAAGCGTATGAGACATTCGCTTGCTAATCGTGACGAGCAGCTCCATATCCCTCAGACTGCCTTCATCAAGCTTCTCCCTCTCCTTGGCGACAACGGTCTCCGCAATATTGATAATGCCATGCAACGGCGTTCGGAGCTCATGCGAAGTATTGGCAAGGAACTGATCCTTGAGTTTGTCCGCAATCCGAAATTGTTCGTTGAGTATGGCGTTGTTCCTGGCATGACGGAAGTACTTCTTGAACCAATAAGCCGAGAAGCCGATCATCGTAGCCAGTATATCGAGAGGATAATAGACCGTCGTCACATCGTAGTTGGATTCCATTATACTCCAGGTTAGATTGGAGGTAATGCCGGCTGCGGTCAGCAGCAGAAAGACGACGTCGCGGTCTCCCCCTTTCTGGAACAAGAGTTTGCCTGTCGTAAAGAGGAACCAGAAGAAGGAGAAGAGATACAAGCCCATAAAACCATACAGATCGTGGAAGCCATATGTCCACGAATCCGGGCCCGCGAGCAGGACGCAGGTGACGGCGGCGAGCAAAGCGACATAACCGCGCAGCAATGAGCGCCCGGCGGGGGCGGGGACGTACCTTCGGAATATGAGCAAAATAAACACATTCTGCCAAAGGAGTGAAATAATTCGCAGCTTGAAGCCCAAGGCATAGTCGATCGGCAGCCAGAGAAGCATAAGGTTGTCCTGACCGGTCGTAATGGCAATCGCAACTGTCATCGTCAGCATCCCCAGCGAAAGCAAGGTGCGTTCCTTCCGGTTAAAGGCGTATAAAATAAAACCAAGGGTGCCGTACAGCACCAGGACGACGAATGTGACAAGCTGGAAGCCGATAGAGTACCAGCGGATCATGTCGACCGCGGCGGCGGAGCCGAAGCGAATGGAGCGGGTAATGCCCCCTTTGAACGGCTCGTCATGGTTTGCGACTCGAATCAAGATGTTCAGTTCGGTCGTACCGGTGGTGTAGTAGGAAGCCGTATAAGAAATGCTCTTCGGCTCGTAATTATTTTTGCTTGCGGCAACAACGCCTATCGGCCCCTCGGTAAAGCCGTTGATCTCGACCTCGGAAGCTGCTTGAACGTTCTTTAGCCACATGGTAATGGGGCGGTTCAAGGGATCGATCAGCACGCGCAGGCGATAGGTTCCATAGCCGTAAGAGGTGCCGGAATCCGCCCCCAAAGCGTCCTTCCAGTCTCCAGGCACTTGAACCATGACGGAGGAATGCTCCTCGTTCCCGCTCGCAAAGTCTTCATGACGAAGTAATTGATGGGGATAGAATTCCCACTCGCCGTTTAAAAAGAAAGCGGGAGAGTCGGACAAATCGATGCCGCGCATGTCGAGCTGCCCGTCGACGACGGGGCGGGGCAGATCTTCGGTATGGAACAGCTCGGACCAGGCCCATCGAAGTCCGATGAGCGCGCTGAACAGGATGGTTAATATAATCATATATTTGAAGGTTGTTGTTGGTCGTATTTTCATCATCTCTCCTAATTCGACATGAATCGCGTTTTGTCCTGTAAAGAGATATTCGTGCTGGAGGGCAAAAAAAGGTATGATGACAAGGGGAAACCATAAGAGAGCGGGGGCAACATAATTATGAGCGTTACGAACGAACGGAGATACCGGTTCAGCGAGGCGCCGATCTGGGAGATTCAGCGGCAATATTACGAAGAGGCGGGGGTGACGGCCTGGCATAACGACCAGGTTCCTCAATACATAACCAGCAATCCGATGATCGGCGGTGCATATGCGGAGATGATCTTCGGTCTGTTGATGGACCGGGCAGCGCAGGGCCTCGCAGAAGAGCCCGTATGCATCGTGGAGGTGGGCGCAGGCGTGGGTAGGCTTGCTTGCCATGTGCTGCACGAGCTGCGATCGCTTATTCAATATGCGGATATCCCGCTGCCGCCATTTCGCTACTGGATGACGGATCTGGCGATGAGCAACGTGCTTGCGTGGAAGGAACATCCTGCCTTGCAACCTTTTCTGGAGGACGGCACGCTTGATGTGGCCCGGTTCGATGCTGTCCAGGACACGGAGCTTCATCTGCTGGTGTCCGGTGAGAGAATCGTCGCCGGCGCATTGAAGCAGCCCCTTGTCATCGTGGCGAATTACTTCTTCGATGGCATCCCTCAGGAACTGCTCTATATGGGAGACGGCCGCGTCTACGAGACCGACGTGTTTATCCGTTCTGCCCAGCGTGGAGAAAACGAGGGAGAAGAAGCGGCGGCGAAGCTCGACCGGCTGTCGCTGCGCTACGAGCATCGTCCGGCGCCCGAATACGAGCGGGAAGACTATTTCTATCGCGACTTAATTGCTTTCTACCAGGAGGAATTGGACGAGTCCCATCTGCTGTTCCCATCCTCGGGCTTCGTTTGCCTGGAGCGATTACACGCATTGTCCACCGCAGGGTCTGCATTAATCACGGCCGATAAGGGCGACCATAGAATCGACAATTGGAGGAACGCTCCGCCTCCGGAGCTGATCCGTCATGGCGGGTTCTCTTTTACGGCCAATTACCACGCGTTTCAATACGTGTTCGAGCGGCAAGGAGCGCTTGCGTTATTTCCTCCGCAGCATTACAAGAATATTAACGTAGGCTGCATTCTCCGTCTGGATCGGCCGAAGGCCTACGTCCAAACTCGCCTAGCGTACCGTCGCGTGGTCGAGCGGTTCGGGCCGGACGAATTCTATAGCCTGAAGGAATGGCTGGACGGCCACTTGGATACGATGGGCCTTCAGCAATTTCTTGGCTTCTGGAGGCTTGGCGGCTACGACGCGGAGTTTTTCGCCCAGAGCGCGAGGCGGATCTCCGAGCTGCTGCCGGATGCGTATGAGGATGAGCTGGACGATATAACAAGGGGGATCGAGCTGATGTGGTCCTCTTATTATGTCATGGAGCAAAAATATGATCTGGCGCTGGATGCCGGTCTGATTTTGTTCGAGATGGATCGCTACAAAGAAGCGAAAACATTTCTTGAGGCTTCTGTCGAGGCCGAGAAGGACGAGGTTGTCTCGACTGTCTATTATTGTCTGGCGATTTGCTGCTTCGAGCAGGAGCAGGAAGAGGAAGCCGTGCGTTATTTGAAGCTGTTGCTGGAGCTGGAGCCGGATCACGAGGAAGCATCGGCGTTGCTTCAAGAATTCGAAAAATAGAGGCTTGCACCTTACGTAACGTAAGGTTTTATAATAGGGTTACCGGCAGCAAGCCGGCGCCGGTGAGTGGGGATGAAGCCATGAAGAAGCAGTGGAAGGTCGGCGATCTGGCCAAGCTGACGGGGTTAACTGTGCGTACGCTGCGATTCTATGACGGAATCGGACTGTTTTCTCCATCCTCGCAGACAGATTCGGGCCATAGGCTGTACAGCGAGGAGGACGTTACGCGCCTCTACCAGATTGTGTCGCTGAAGGAGCTCGGCCTGTCGCTGGAGGAAGTGAAGGCGGCGATGTCCGGCAGCGGCATGCAGCCTCTGGACGTGGTGAATCTGCAAATGAATCGGGTGCAAGAAGACATCCGGCGGCAGGAGAAGATGCTTGGCCAGCTCCGCTACGTGGCGAAGCTGCTGCAAGGCAAGAAGCAGGTATCGGCGGATGAATTCACCGGCTTGCTGCAGACGATGAAGGCGGAGTATGACAAACCGATCATGGATCGGCAGAACAAATGGGAGGGGCAGCTGAATCTGTTGGGCGCATTGCTGGCCCGGAGGGGCGGAATGCCTGGCTCTAAGGAGGAATCGTAATGAGCGAACGTTTTGTCAAGCACGGCACTTTTGTAGTTGAACGGACTTACCCCGCGACGCGGGAAAGGGTGTATCAGGCATGGGCCGACCTGGATGCTAAAGTGAAGTGGTTCTCGAAGCCGGATATTTTCGAATTCCGCATCGGAGGACGAGAGTATAGCAGCGGCGAAATAGCGGAGGGCGGACCTCTCTTCGTGTACGACGCCGTCTATCAGGATATTGTGCCGAACGAGCGGATTATCTATACCTACATCATGGACATGGGTGGCGTTCGCATCTCGGCCTCCATTACAACGATCGAGCTGCTGGATGTCGAAGAGGGCACAAGGCTGATATTCACGGAGCAAGGCGCGTTCCTCGACGGGCATGATACGGTGGAGATTCGGGAGCATGGCACGGGCGAGCTGCTGGATGCGCTCGGGCGTTCCTTGACGGAGCCTGCTGCAGCGGATGACGGTCTCGAATTAATAACATCACGGATCTATGATGTGCCTCGCGAGCTGGCATTCGCGGCATGGACGACGCCCGACCAACTGGCCGAGTGGTGGGGACCGGAAGGGTTTACCAACACGTTCCACGAAATCGACTATAGTCCCGGCGGCTTATGGCGTCTCACTATGCACGGGCCCGATGGGACGGACTACCCTAACCGGAATACGTTCATCGAAATTGTGCCGAACGAGCGGATCGTGCTGGAGCATGCCGAGGCGCCTGTGTTCCGCGTAACGGCCTTGTTCGAGGATGCGGAAGGCGGCACGCGGGTAACGTTTCGTCAATGCTTCCGGCATGCGGAAGAGCTTGAGCCCATCCGGGTTATGTGCGAGAAAAGCAACGAGCAGAACCTGGATCGTTTGGGCAGGGTGCTGGAGAATGCCAAGCGTCTTAGCTTGTAATTTCAGGGCGGATTGATTGCATGAAAAAGTGTTAAAAGCAGAGACTGATTCTATCGGTCTCTTTTTCTTCGTTGGAAATAATCGCCCGCATGGGCAAGTATTGTCTAATGAGAAAGCATTAAGAAACCACTTGTGCCCAGTTAGGCATGCTATACTCCGGATGTAGCAAATCAGACATCAGGAGGTATATCATCCTATGACAAACAAAAACCACTGGCTCAAGAAGACGGTTATCGCAACGGCAGTATGCGCAACTCTCGTGTCGGGTCACGCGGCCTTCGGCACTTCCCATATCGGACAAGCTGAGGCGGCCACAGCTTCGGCTTCCGCCAAGGCAGACGGCATTATCGCAGCTGCCAAGTCGCTGCAAGGCAAGGTCAAGTACAAGTACGGTGTTAATAATCCAAGCAAGCTCTACTTCGACTGCTCCTCGTTCACCAAGTACGTGTTCGGCAAATACGGCGTAAGTCTCAAGTGGGGAACGGCTTCCCAGAAGTATGCGGGCAAATACGTATCCAAGAGCAATCTGCAAAAGGGCGATCTGATCTTCTTCAATAACGGCAAGTCGTCCGCGGTCAGCCATGTCGGCATCTACATCGGCAACGGACAATTCATTCACAACACGATCAGCAGCACCTTCAACGGCGTTCGCATTAATAAGCTGAGCGATTACTCGAAACGTTATTCCACGGCAAGAAGAGTCCTGTAGTCTTACCCGTCATATCCATGAGCATGCATCAAATAGACAACAATTGAAGCCCTTGCGGCCGGCTATCCGGTTGTAAGGGTTTTCTCTTGATGTTAAAGTGGAGGGTGACAACAAGCTCGAGTTCAAAAATTCCGATTATCTGTAATGAGCGTAAGTTACCACGTTACCAAGTTACCGGTGCTTCGTTTTTTTCGAAAAGCTGTAGAAGGTTGGAAGAAGATCAGGGGGAGGGGAACCATGCAGCCTTTCACGAAAGCCGTTATCGACGTCATTAAAAGCATACCGGAAGGACGCGTGATGACATATGGCCAGATCGCGGAGCAAGCCGGCAGTGCCAGAGGAGCGCGGCAGGTCGTGCGAATCCTGCACAGCATGAGTTCGGCGCATGGGCTGCCTTGGCATCGGGTCGTCAACGCGAAGGGAGAAATCGCGGTGCAGGACGACGAAGCGCGTTTTCAACAGGAGCTTTACCTCAGTGAAGAAGGCATCGAGGTGGAGCGGGGAGGACGGATCGACTTGAATCGTTACCGTCATTGGCCCGAAGAAGGATTTAAAGAGGGTTTTTCTGTGGCTGCCGAGGACATGCGGAACAAGGATGAATAACAGACAAGCAGGATATGGAGGGGAAAAGGATGTCGGTAGGCATATTAGCTCATTTGTTAGGCAGGCAGCCGTTTCAGGAACTCGCGGCCAAGGTAGCCGCAACGGACTGCTCGTATGTGCAGCTCGCTCTCAGCAAGGCGATTTCGGACATCGAGTTTCCGCTTGGGGCGCTGAGTCCGGGACTTGCCAATGAAGTCGGGGGCGCGTTCGCGAAGCATGGCGTCGGAATCGCAGTGCTGGGCTGTTACGCAAGTCTGATCGACCTGGATGACGAGACTTACCGGCACAATGTGAATCGCTTTAAGGAGCATCTGCGCCATGCGCGCCACTTCGGAGCGCCGATCGTCGCAACAGAAGTGGGAACGCCGCAGGATGCCGCGCTTATCCCGCTATATCGCGAACGGCTGGATCGCGCCCTGGACGAACTGGTGGAGGAAGCCGAGCGCTGGGGAGTCACGATCGGACTGGAAGCGGCGCAAGGCCATCTGATCGATTCTTCGGAGACGCTTGCTGCTGCGATCGAGCGATTTCCATCGTCTTGCGTAGGCGTCGTACTTGATCCTTGCAACCTGATGAACGGCGGCAACTTCGAGCGGCAGGAGGATATCGTGCGTGAGGCGTTCCGATTGCTGGGGCCCCGGATCGTTAGCGCCCATGCGAAGGATTGTGTTCGTTCCGAGGACGGGAACAAGCTGCAAGGGACGGCCGCAGGCCTCGGCGAGCTGCAATACCCATTGTTCTGGGAGCTGCTGGAGCGCTACAAGCCTCATGGCTTCGTTACGCTGGAAGACGTAAATGAGGCGCAGTTGCCGGCCGCAGCCCGGTTTGTAGTGGAGGGCCGACGCGCCGCTCGGGTTCGACTCTCTCAATGAGGGATGGCGACGGTACATAGATAACAACGAAGACTCCGATGCGCTTGTCTGCGCCGGAGTTTTTTTCTATTTGGAAATGCTCAAACGTCTGCCGTTATTAGTACGGGCGGTTCAGATTCATTTAAGAATAGGGGGTTACGATGGAGCTATGACCAAATAAGTATGGAAAGAGGGCGATCGCAAATGCAACGATGGGGTGGAGCGAATAAGATCATGGCGGCTTTTTTGTGCTTGGCCATGCTGGCGGCATGCAGCTTCGGAGGAAACCGCCAATCAGGTACGGCATCGGCGGCGGGTTATGCCGCGGAGATGGAAAAGACGGAGGTGATGTCGATCGCTATTGAGGCGGACGAGACAGAGTGGCAGGGAATGCTGGATACGGCCACGGAGGAGCAGTATATTTCGGCGAATATTACAATCAATGGATCCACGATCGAGAATGTCGGGATCCGCCCGAAGGGCAACTCCAGCTTAAGGCAAGTGGCGGGCGACGATACGACGGATCGCTACAGCTTCAAGATCAAGTTCGACGAATACGTCAAGGATCAGACCTGGATGGGTCTCGACAAGTTGGTCGTCAATAATATGATTACGGACAACAGCTACATGAAGGAGTATCTCAGTTACGACATTATGAGCTATATCGGCGTGGACGCCCCCTTGTTTGCCTTCGCCGACATACAGGTGAACGGCCAGGCATGGGGCTTCTATCTCGCCGTCGAAGACATCGACAGCGGTTATCTTGCCCGCGCCAAGGGAGACGAGGGCGAGCTGTACAAGCCGAACAACGACGACGGCGGCATGGGCGGCGGGATGGGCATGCCCGGCGGCAATTGGCCCGCGGGCGAAGGAATGGGCATGCCGGGCGGCAACTGGCCCACTGGCGAAGGAATGGGCATGCCGGGCGGTAACAGGCCCGTGGACGACGGAACGGCTATGCCCGGCGGAGAAGCTGGCAGCGGAGAAACAGCCGATGAGGCAACAGGAGCTCAGGGGCAGCTGGCTCCGGGCACCGGCGGAGTGAATGGAGCGCCTCCGCAAGGAGAGTTCGGCGGCATGGGCGGTGCCAACCGCGGCGGTGGCGGCGGTATGAACGGGGGAGGCAACGGCGTCTCGCTGGTGTATACCGACGACGAGATCGCCAGCTACTCCGCGATCTTCGACAACGCGGAGACAAAGACGACGGAGGAGGACCATAAGCGTGTCATTGAAGCGCTGAAAAATTTAAGCAGCGGTACGGATTTGGAGAAGTACGTGGACGTTGACGCCGTTCTGCGATATTTTGCGGCTCATACGGTTGTCGTCAATATGGACAGCTATACGTCCAACATGGCACACAACTACTACCTTTACGAAAATAACGGACAGATCAGCATGCTGCCATGGGATTACAACATGGCGTTCGGCGGCTTTATGGGAGGCTCGGCTTCGGATGTGGTCAACCAGCCCATCGACACGCCGGTGACCGGCGTAACGCTTGAGGAGCGTCCTATCCTCGGCAAGCTGCTGGAAGTGGAGGCGTATAAGGCGAAATATCACGAGTACCTGCAGGAGATCGTCGACGGCTATTTCGCGGACGGCAAGTTCGAGCAGAAGGTGCAGAGCTTGAACGAGCTGATCGCGGAGTGCGTGAAACAAGATCCAAGCGCTTTCAACACCTATGAAGAGTATGAAACGGCTGTGGCGGAGCTGATCAAGCTTGGCACGCTGCGTGCCGAGAGCATACAGGGTCAGCTGGATGGCGAGATCCCGTCGACGTCGGAAGGGCAGCAGGCTGCGCCGGACCTTCTCGTCGATGCGTCTTCGGTCGATCTCTCGAAGCTGGGCGAAAACGGTCCGGGCGGCCGCGGCGGAATGGGAGGCATGGGATTCGGCGGATTTGGCGGAGGTCAGGGCTTTGGTGGTCAAGGCGGCCCCGTAGGCCGGATGCCAGGCAACGCGGGAGCGCGCGGACAAACGGCCCCGACTGAGGGGCAGACAGGGGCGCAGACCGATGGGCAGACACCGGCCCAGACTGACGAGCAGACAGGGGTGCAGGGACAAGCAGCCCCGTCTGATGTGGCAGAGCAATAAAACGTGTTAGGAAAACTCAATAAAGCCTCCCGGATGCCGATGGGCATTCCAGGAGGCTTGCTTTACCTATTTTGTTGTTAATCCTGTTCAGGAAAATGCGCAATTCCTGAATCTCCTTTAAGCACGTTACAGAAGCTTTCAATCCCATCGTTCGCCAAATCCAATTCATGTTCCCCGTCAAAAGCTTTTGCATAAAACCGATGCGCAATGTTCAACTTCTGATAAAGCGCGGCAATCTTATCGATTTCCGGCCGGGCATGCGCATATTGAAAAAGCTCGTCCCGGATGCCGACTTCCAAATATAAATGCCGCGGAGCGATCAGCGCGCCTATCTCGGCATCCAGAAATCGGTTCCCCGCATTAAACCAAGTGAAGTCGGGCCAATCAATAACAAATCGATTATTGATAAAGCAGGACGAATAGGCCGCCTTTATTCTAGTATCTAGCGCGGCGGTATACAGGGTATAAAAACCGCCGTAAGATAATCCGATCATCCCGATTTTGGAAGGATCGATATCCGGCCGGGAAGTTAAGTAGTCAAGCGCCCTTTGGATTTTAAATATTTCAACCGCGGTAATGGAACTTCCCAAATGCTTGAGTTGATTATCGTATACGTTTCGCTGATGCTCAGGGCCGTAGGTATCGTTCCAAAGGATTAATTGCGGCGCGAAAACAGCCACTCCTTGCTCCAATACCCTGCGTGTCATATCGTTATAATTATTATCGCCATAAAATCCCGAGCAGAGCTCGGGCGTACCCCCTCCGCCATGTTGAGAGATGGCAAGAGGATACGGCCCCGGCGTATGCGGAAGGAACAAGATGCCATACGTCGTTAAACCGTAGCCAGCCGCGACTTCGACACGATAAATGCTTCCCAGCGCGTCTTTGGACACGTAAATTACATTCGCTTCAGGAACCCCTTTAACGTCGGGGGGCGATTGGAAATCAGCCGCATACTCCTCGCCCAAAGGCCATCCTAACATATTTTTTACCTGTACTCGCATTCGTCTAGCATCTTGCTCATATGCAGCTACGCTTGCGGTGCTTGGTTGAAAAAAAGCAGTGCGTTTCGCTGCCGAATCGTTGCGCATCCGTTCAATCAATGCTTCAAATTCATCTTTTTGTTTTTTACGGTATCCATAGCCTTCAGTTACTTGTTCGGTATAGCGTTCCTGATCCATCCAAAACCCTCCTCAGTTTGATTTTCCTTTCGGTCCTTTCAGATGCTTGCGCCATTCCGCCGGGCTCTGCCCGTAGTGGGCTTTAAATATCCGGGAAAAGTAATGAACGCTGGCAAATCCCGTATCTTGGGCGATAGCGCTAATCGGCAGATCGCTTCCGGACAAGTAGCTGGCAGCCGCCTTCAAACGAAGGTCCCGAAGATACTCAAACGGCGTCATCTGCATATGTTTCTTAAATAGCCGCACGAGATAAGAGGGGTCCAGGGCGACGACTTCCGCAAGAGCTTCCAGCGTAACGTTTTCTTTATACCGCCAATCCATGTAATCAATCAGCAAATCAACCGCGGCGCGCGACTTGTGCTTCACCTTGCGTTCTTCGCCAGCCGATTTCTCCGGATCCTCGATCATGTGGGCGATAAGCTTGTACGTCTTGCGAATCTCCAGCAAGCATACATCCCCGAGATTCGAATCTTGTCCGGCCAGGCCCGTCGATTGGAGATGATAAACAAAATCGAGGGTTTGAAGGATCGAAGATGCGAGCATTGTTTTGGAATAGATGCCTTTATGGGCCTGCATGAAATTCCACTCATCCACTTGTTGGTCGGTGAACGGGAACTCCTCGATCTCATCAAGCTCCAGAAAACGGAATTTCGCTTCCGCTTGCAGGCTCTCCAGCTCATGCGGCGTCGAGGCAGCCAAGATAAACACGGCCGGCGCTTCCGCTTCGCATATATTCGCTCTCCACATAAACCTTACTTTTCCTTCGGTAATATAGAGAATTTCATAACTGGACGGGTGCATCCCCCCGCCAGGCAGCTCCGCCGACCTGGATAAGGTTCCTACTCCGCAATTTCTAATTTTCAACAAGATCCCTCCTTCCGAAAACAATGTCAATATTGTTCAAATGGTTGATTGATAAAAATCCGGATAACCACTGAGTGTAAAGATAATATCAAAATAATAAAAGGGCAATAATGTGATGTTTTTTGTCTTACCCTAGTATACAGCCAATCCGTTTATTAGCAAACACAATAAAGCATCCCGGATGCCCCCACAATTCCAATTGCTTTCCAAAATAGGGGGGGATAATCGTTTATTTTCCGAGGAGCCAGACCAATCAAAAAAACGGTAATTGCTGATTTGTAGCGGAATGAAACGCGCTGCACCCTCAAAGGACGGTGCAGTCGGTTCTAACGGACTCACGAGACATTATTAGCCTGCTTTGCTCAAGGATCAAATGCTAACGGACAGGAGCGCCGTTATATGGCCGAAATATAGCGAAAAGCTGCTCGAATGGTGCAAATAGGGTCGCGTGTGTCCGTTAGATTTTAGAAACATCATTTATTCGTAGAATAGCGACGCTCTTGTCCGTTAGACGCTTACCTAGGATGTAAAATCTTTTTTTTGCCACTTTCTACAGTTCATATTGGATTTGCCGGCGAACATGGTTCATGAAACTGGAGGATTGGCATGCCAACTTTTGCGGAAAGGAGATGCGGAGGCGAAAAGTTGAATTAATAGATGTCAATAATGTACAAATGAGATTCGGATAAATGTCTATCGGGCACCGAAATTAAAGGAAATTATTTAATTGAATAGGAGTATATCCTGCAAATACTTATTACCTGTTCTGTTGTACACTAGACCCATACAGCATCATATTCTGCAAATGAAAGAGAGCTGATTTCAATTAAAGCGCTACAGATAACGGGAAAGAACGCGTTCGAAATTATTACGATTCCATCGGAAGCTCCGCAAGAAGATCAAGTGACAGTACGCATAGAGATCGTGTCCACCTGCCCGCGATGGGATATGAATATGATGGGCGGCAAGGATATGTTTGATGCGACCAAGGAACCGGACTATCCTTTGCTGCCAGGATTCCCCGGGCATGAGATGGCAGGAACCGTTGTTGCGGTTGGCAGCAAGGTGACGTCGCTTAAGGTTGGAGACCGAGTGGCGGCATTGGAGCATCTGCTAGGCAACGGCGCCTATGCGGAGTACTTGAATTACCGCACTCATGAGTTGATTAAACTTCCCGATGAAGTGAGTTGGAAACAAGCCGTTTCCTTTGAATTGCTTAAGTGCGTATTGATCGGACTGCTGCAATTTGGCGATATTACCGGCAAATCGATGCTCGTATCCGGACTGGGTCCTGCCGGTATGCTTGCGATGCAGGCCGCCCGATTAATGGGAGCTGCAAGGGTTGTCGCCGTTGATATTAACCGCGATCGGATCGCTTATGTAAATGAACTCGGAATCGGATTGGCAAAGCACTTGGACGATCTGGAGGGTGAGCGCTTCGACCTCGGCTACGATTGCGTAGGGGCTGCGCCTTCCGTACAGGGTCTGTTAGAGCGAACAGATTCGCATGTAGTCATCTTTGGCGTGCTCAAGGGCGAAATCCGATATGGCGATCATCTCTGGTTAAAGGGGATGAAGCTGGAATCCTATCGATACCGGAAGTTCGGGGAAAGCGATCAGGAGCTGCTCCTTGACCTTGTCATCCATAAAGGATTAAACACGGAATGCCTGCAAACGCACCACATTCCTCTATACCGCTACCAAGAAACAGTCGAGCTGCTGCAAAAACAAGAGGCGATCAAAGTGTACGCATACCCTCCTGTCGATTTTGCCGCCGATGCGAAGGAGGGATAACATGCGAGCCGAAGCCGTCGTATTTACAGGCGTAAGACAAGTTAATTATATGGAAGTTGATGTTCCCGAGCCGGGACCCGAGGATGTCGTCATCGATCTCGAGTATTCCTGGATCAGCAATGGCACGGAATCCTCCTTCCTGTACGGGGAGAGAATTTCCGGAGAACAAGTCACACGGCCCGGGGATGTGCTGCCGTTCCCCCAAGTGGCCGGTTATCAGAAGGTTGGCATCATTAGAAGCGTCGGCGAACAAGTAACGGACCTGGTACCCGGGGATCGGGTGTTTGCTTCGATCAGCAGGGTAAACGGAATGAAGTTTGACTCCGGCGGCCACATCAATCCTTCTGTCACCCACGCCAGCCAAGTCTGGAAGCTGCCGGCGAATGCTGAGCCTATCGCATACAGCGGGGCGGTTCTCACCCAGGTCGGATACAATTGCGGCACACGTCCCGCAGTGACGCCCGGCGATATCGCCGTCGTCATCGGAGACGGGATGGTCGGTCAATGGGCCGCGCAGACGCTCGCTCATAGGGGAGCCGACGTGACCGTTCTGGGCAGGCATGATCAAAGATTGGCGTTGCTGCCTTCGTCGATTGGCTCCTTCAATTTGAAACGGCAGGCTTTGTCGGATTGGATCGGCGATCGCACGGATATTGCTGTAGTCGTCGACACGGTCGGAGCTATGGATACATTTCGTGAGCTGAAACCCGCGATGAAGCTGAATAGTCATCTTGTATCGGCCGGTTTCCTCGGAACCGAGGGGATGGTCGATATCCAGGAACTGCGGGCGCAGGAGATCACGCTGCACAGCCCCTCCGGGTGGACAAAACAGCGAATGGACGATACGATAATCGGGATACGCGATGGCTGGCTGCAAACGCTGCCTCTTATCACCCACAGGATAAAGGCGGAAGACGCGGAACAAGCCTGGAACATCATCATGGGCAAATCCGATTTTTTTCTGGGCATCGTGCTCGAATGGTCGAAGGGGAAGGAATCAGGAGAGGCCTGATCAATGAGGAGTGAAGTCGTTAGATGACAAACAAACAACTAGCGGAAACATTCGTATTTATGAAAGAAGAAGCCTTGCCCCTCAGGTACAAACCGCTGGCCGGCGAGTCTACAGCTATGCGAAACCGTTCGAGAAAGGATCTCGCGGATACGATTCATTACGAGGAAGGCAAGGACTATATTGTCGACTATGGGGAAGGCACGATTCGCCGCGCGAACGGCGGCCGTATTCCTGATGGTTCCCTTCATCCGATGTACGGGGTAAGCGAGTTCGATCACAATCGTTACTCCGATTTCAGCAATCAGGCATACACCGTCTACTTGGATTACTCTACGGAGTCCGTGACGGAGGACCGCAGCCTGACGACCGTAGATATCGACCGTTCGGGCTTGTTGAGGCGGTTGGTCGGCAAGCTGGAAGCGGGAGAAGAAGCCGTCTACGTCGTCTACGGGGACAGCATCAGCACGGGTGGAGAAGCCAGCGAAGAAGGTTTGGCGTACTTCGGCAGAATTAGGGACACACTGCTAAACTTATATAAAGAAGGCCGTATTCGGATTGTAAACAAAGCAATCGGCGGCGAGGATACAAGCGGCGGCGTAAGACGAGTGGCTAGCGACGTCGTTCCTCTCAACGCGGATTTGGTCTCTATTGGTTACGGCATGAACGATCAGAACAAGCAGGCGGACGGCCATACGACGACTCTTGAAGATTTCGAGAAGAACCTTCGATTTATGATCGATACGATCCGCAA
The DNA here is from genome assembly GCF_002165585.1 of Paenibacillus sp. MY03. Lineage (NCBI taxonomy): Bacteria > Bacillati > Bacillota > Bacilli > Caryophanales > Paenibacillaceae > Paenibacillus > Paenibacillus sp. MY03. The sequence continues at coordinate 42,887 of NZ_MXQD01000010.1, forward strand.
TGCCGGCGATAGCGATATCCTTCTCGTTACGCCATGCGAGCCCAATCCGAATTGGCAGCATACGAGCGGCAAAACCGCTCTGTATGCCGACGTCATTCGCCGCTTGGGCGACGAATACGGCATCGGAGTGTTAGACGCGCATGCCACCTGGGCAGCTGAGCTTGCCGCCGGCAAGACGCATGAGAGCCTGCTGCTCAACAACATCAACCATCCGAACGATTACGGCCATTGGATCTACAGCAAAGCTCTCTCTCCGATGCTGAAAAAGCGATAGGGGATCGGCATAAGTTACAGCCTCTCCCATGTATGGAACGCACACTTTAGCTCTTAGTGAGCCGGCAGCTGCAGCAGGAACGTCGTCGATTCGCCGACCGTGCTTCTTGCCTGCAGCTTGCCGCCGTGCTGATCCACGATGGACCGCGCGATCGCAAGGCCCAGTCCGTAGCCGCCCTGCGAGCGGGTACGCGAGGTATCCGTACGATAGAAGCGGTCGAAGATCCGGCCGAGATGCTCCGGCGCGATGCCTTCGCCGGTATTGGTGACCGACAGCACGACATCGTGCTGTTGTTTTTTTAGCGCGATCGTAATTTCGCCGCGCGGATTTGCGTACTTGATGGCGTTGTCCAGGAGAATCATGATGACTTGCTTCATCTGCTCGGGACTGCCGACCGTCTTTAACCCGTGCTCGATGTCGTAATCCAATCGAAGCTGCTTCTCAAAAATCACCGCCTCCATCGTCAGCATGATCGTCTCCAGCGTGTCGCTGAGATCGAATTCCGCGTGCATCATGGTGGAACGCGCCTCGTCCATCTCCGTCAAGTACAGCAAATCGCCCGTCAGCTTCGCCATCCGGTGGGTCTCCTGCTTGATGTAGTGCAGCCACTTCTCCTGGCTTGCGATCGTATCCTCGCGATTGGCGAGCAACACATCCGTATTGGTCTGAATGACGGCCAGCGGCGTCTTGAGCTCATGCGAAGCATCGGCGATGAACTGCTTCTGCTTTTCGAATGCTTGTTTAACAGGCTGGATGGATCGATTGGCGAAGAACCGGCTGATAAAATAGATGACGATCAGCATCCCGAGACCAACGGCCGCGAACGTGTAGATCAGCTTGGTCAAAATAGCCTGCTGCGCGGTGACGTCCATGAATACGTACAACGTGCCTACGTTCGTCTCCTGCGCGTTAAACGCCCAGTCATTGCCGTCGTGCGCGAATTGTCCGGTCTCTCCGCCGCTCGCAAGTGCCTTGCGCAGCGCCTCCTCGTAAAAACCATCTTCCAGATCGAACGGCGAATCCGCCGCTTTAATCGTGCCGTCCGCGCTTGCCAGCAGCATAAACGAGACGGTTCTGCCCGGGGGCGGTCCGCCGTAGCCCGATAGGATCGGCAGATTGCCCGGCAGAACGTTCTGGAGGCCGCCGCCCGGCATCCGCCGCTTGCCGTCTCCGCCGAGAGGCATCCGGAAAAACTCGGATGTTTTATGCAGCTCAATATCGATATCTCTCCGTACATCCTGATACGTGATCGTATAGATCGTGACAAAGGCGACCAGCATCATGACGGAGATCGTCACAAGGTTGAGCAGGAGGAAACGGTTTTTCAGCTTTTTAAACATGTTATTTGGCCACCTCCAGCACGTAGCCGACGCCCCGGATCGTGTTGATCTTCACCTCGGAGTGGAGGAAGGTCAGCTTTTTCCGCAGGAACGAAATGTACACCTCCACGTTGTTATATTCTACTTCCGAATCGAATCCCCACAGCTTCTCGATAATTTGTTCCTTCGACGTGACTGCTTGCTTCCGTGTCGCCAGCAGCTCCAGCAGCTCGCATTCCTTTAGATTAAGCTTCAGCTCCTTGCCCTTAACGGTGACCTTTAATTGGGCCGTGCTCAGCTCGATATCTCCGAAGGAGATGCCATCCTCGGGGATGACCTCGCCCTTGCGGCGCAGCGCCGCCCGAATTCGCGCCAGCAGCTCTTCGGTAGAGAACGGCTTGGCGATATAGTCGTCGGCACCGTGATCGAGCCCGGTTACTTTATCCGTGATTTCGCCTTTGGCCGTCAGCAAAATGACCGGTGTGGGCATGCCTTCGCCCCGCAGCTTGCGAAGCACCGTCATGCCATCCATCTCCGGCATCATGATGTCGAGCAACAGCAGGTCGTAGATGCCGCTCAGGGCGTAATCGTAGGCGGAACGGCCATCATGCACGACGTCTACGGAGTAATGTTGTTTCTTTAATATTTGTGATAAGGCCTCGGCCAAATGAGTTTCGTCTTCCGCGATCAATATCCTCATCGTGTATCATCCCTTGCTTGAAGTCTTTGTTGGTTATCTCATTATAGCAATTCAACCTTGAATCAACCTTAACTTTGCATTGCGGCCCGCATCGGATAACAAAGAGTTTGCGCGGGTGCTTGCGGACGGCCCCATATAATGAAACGGAAACTTTTTGGAGGAATTGTAAAGGTGTTTAAGGTTCATTCAAGGTTGAAGGGCTAATATACAGACAAGGCAAGCGGCACTGTGAACACGGCAATCGACGAAAGGGAGGATCGGCAATGGCCATTGAGGTATTTAACCGATACGAAAATAAATATTTGCTCGACGATGCGGCATATCGGAGCTTCTACTACGATCTGCTCGACCATATGGAGCTGGATGACTATAACAAGCAGCATGAATACTATTCGATCTGCAATTTGTATTTTGATACGGCGCATGATTCGCTCATCCGCACCAGTCTGTCCAAGCCGAAGTACAGGGAGAAGCTCAGACTGAGAGCCTACGGCGTACCCGGCGAGGAAGCGAAGGTGTATCTGGAGCTCAAAAAGAAGGTGTTCGGCCTCGTCAACAAGCGCAGAACGGGATTGAAGCTGGCCGAGGCGTACGACTTCGTCCGTACGGGGATTGCCCCGGAGCACCAGTCCTACATGAACAAGCAGGTGGTTGCCGAGATTGCTTACTTCCTGAGCCGCTATGAGCTGGAGCCCAAGGTATACCTGGCCTACGAGCGTAAAGCGATGTTCAGCAAGGAGAGCCGCGATCTGCGCATTACCTTCGATACCAACATCCGCCACCGGCGTTACGATCTGGGGTTGGAGCTCGGCGATCATGGCGAGCCTCTAAATCCCGAAGGCAAGTGGCTGATGGAGGTCAAGGCGGAGAAAACCGTTCCGATGTGGCTGTCGAGGCTGCTTTCGGAGCATGGCTTGTACCGTACGAGCTTCTCCAAATACGGCAACGAATACAAAAAAACGGTGCGCGGCGGCCTGGGCAGCATTGTCGTTCCGGGAGGCAATTTCGTCACGACTGCGGGCCTCGCAGCCGCAGCGTCCAGCCAATCCCACTCTATACCTCAACAAGAAAGCGAGCGTGTCTTATATGTTTGATTTTCAAAGTTTATTTAATCCAACGACGGCAGAGACGACGATGACTTTCGGCTCGGCGGTAGCCACCATTTTGATCGCGATCGCGCTGGGCGTTATTATTAGCATGACATACATGCGCACGAACCAGAGTGGATATTCGCCGAACTTCACGCTCACGATGGTTATTCTTCCCGTCATCGTCGCCATTATTATCCTTCTCATCGGCAGCAACATCGCGCGGGCGTTTAGCCTCGCGGGCGCTTTCTCCATCATCCGGTTCCGCAGCGCGCCCGGCGATCCCAAGGACATTGCTTACGTGCTCTTTACGATGGCGGCAGGACTTGCATGCGGCGTCGGAGCTTTCGGCTATGGGGTGCTGTTTACGATTATTTTGTGCGTGCTCATGTTCGTGCTAAGCAAGATCAAGTATGGCGCAAGGAAGGCCGAGCAGAAGCAATTGAAGGTCACGATTCCGGAGAGTTTGGGCTACGAGGAAGCATTCCGCGAAGTGTTCGAGCAATTCGGGGTGGCGTATGAGTTAAAGCGAGTCCGCACGACGGAGCTGGGAAGTCTGTACGAGCTAGTATATGGAGTAACGCTCGGGCAGTCGGTGAACCAGAAGGAACTGCTGGACGCGATTCGCTGCCGGAACGGCAATCTGGATGTGTCCCTGACCATGACGCCGACCGTAGTGGCGGATTATTAACTTTTATATTTCGGAGATTCGGAAAGGGAGGATACCAGATGAAGAGTGCAAAGATCAAACATTATATAGGCGTTATCGCATTGTGCGCCGTACTTTTGACGTCGGCTTGCAGCAAAAATGACGACGGAGCGGCAGCGGCTACGGCTGTCCCATCGACGGAGCAGGCGGCAGCCCAAGGATCTGCGGGTTCAGCAGCTCAGGAGCAGGTTAATCTTACGATGGATGATCTCGTCACGTTCGATGATGAGGACTACGATACAGCCTGGAGTGCGGACTCGGCGACGAGCATCACCTTCGAGGGAGAGAGCGCTGCCGTCAGCGGCAGCGGGGCGAAGGCGGGGGAAGACGGATCGGTCAGCATAACGGCTGCGGGCACCTATGTGCTGAGCGGGCAGCTGAACAATGGACAGGTTACGATCGATGCGCCGGACGAGACTGTTCATGTCGTACTAAACGGTGTTGGGTTGAGCAACAAGGACAATTCGCCCTTCTACATCGTTGAGGCTGGAAAGGTTATCGTCACGCTGGAAGAAGGGACTGATAATACGCTCACCGACGGCGCGGATTATGTCTACGCAGATGCAACGGCGGACGAGCCGGATGCGGCGCTGTTCAGCAAGGCGGATCTGATCATTAACGGCACCGGTTCTCTTACCGTGAAGGGCAACTATAATGACGGCATCAAAAGCAAGGATGATTTGCTGCTTGTGTCCGGCGAAATCAACGTAAAGTCCGTCGATGACGGGCTGGTGGGCAAGGACAGGGTAGCCGCGCTGGATGGTGTGACGCTGACCGTGGATGCGGGCGGAGACGGTTTGAAGTCGACGAACGCGGAGGAAGAGGGCAAAGGTATTGTCGCGATCGGCGGAGGGGCATTCGATATCGTCTCGGGCAACGACGCGATTCAAGCGGAGACCTCGCTGCTCGTCGAAGACGGCGCGTTCAAACTGGTCAGCGGCGGCGGTAGCGCGAACGGCGAGACGCATGTCGAGGAACGCGGCGGTTGGGGCGGCGGCCAAGGCATGATGGGCGGCAGGCAAGGCGGTACAGGAGGCGCTACTGGTACAACGCCCGGTGGCGCTGGAACAACGGGAGCCGCTGCGAGTACGTCTGCATTAAATGCGGATAATGTTGAAACGGAGGCTCTTCCCTCCAGCACCTCCGACGGTGTAACGACTGCGACGGAGACGGAGTCGACCAGCGCCAAAGCGCTGAAGGCAGGCGGAAGTCTGCAAGTGAACGGAGGCTCGTTCGAAGTCGACGCAGCGGACGATGCCGTGCATACGAACGGCAGCCTGCTCATTAAAGGAGGCACATTCCTGCTAGCAAGCGGTGATGACGGTATTCACGCCGACGCTTCGGTCACGATTGCCGGAGGCGCGATCGAGATTACGACAAGCTACGAAGGCATAGAAGGCTCGACGATTACCGTCTCGGGCGGGGAGATTGCGTTAACGGCATCGGATGATGGCTTCAACGTCGCCGGAGGCAACGATTCCAATGCAGGTATGCCGGGCCGTGCTTCGCAGGACAGCTTTGCGGCAGGCTCCGATCGGTTGCTGACGATCAGCGGAGGCACGATCGCGGTAAACGCGAACGGCGACGGGCTGGATGCCAACGGCTCCATTGTAATGAGCGGCGGAACGGTATACGTGAACGGACCGACGGGCAACGGCAACGGCTCGCTCGACTACGACGGCACGTTCGACATCAGCGGGGGTTTGCTGATCGCGGCGGGCAGCTCCGGCATGGTGCAGGCAACGTCGGAGACCTCTACGCAGCAGTCGATCCTGATGACCTTTCCGCAGTCGCTGCAAGGCGGCACGAGTGTGCGTCTGGTCGACGGCGACGGCAACGAGATCGCGGCCTTCGCTCCGGAGAAGACGTTCCAATCCGTGTTGTTCAGCTCTCCGGACATTAAGCAAGGCAGCACATACGTCATCTACTCCGGGGACACGAAGATCGTAGAGTTCGAGGTGACGAGCTCAGTCACTTGGGTGAACGAATCCGGCATTACGACCGGTGGCGGCATGGGCATGGGCGGTCCCGGCGGCGGTATGGGAGGCGGAGGCGGCCAGCGCCCGGATCGCGGCCAGCGTCCTGAAGGGGACCAGGGCGGTCAACCGCCAGAGGGCTTCGAGCCGCCGGCTGATGGAGCGGCTCCGCCCGCTGGAGCGAAAGCCCCGGCTGCGGGAAGTCCGCAGACGCAGTAGCGTTGCCGAAAGGAAGTCCGCAGACGCAATAGCGTTGCCGGCAGAATGCATATGATGTAACAATGATTATGGAGCGAAAAGCGGTATAGGCCTTCATTCGTGTACATGAACCGTCAGGCAATCGGCTGGAATTAACAGCTTGTGCCTGGCGGTTTTCTGTCATTATGTCCTCGGAACATAAGCGTGCGATAACAATTGTACGAATATACACAAATATTAGCCCAGAAGCGTTAGTTTTCGGTTTATTTGTGTATATCTACACAAATATTGACTTTGCGGACCCCTGGGCGGGGAGTTTCAACATAAATTTGTGTATAATTGAACAATTTACTTCACGTGGCCGATCTCAGATCATGAATTTGTGTATATATGTACAATTATGCTCGAAGGCTGCTGTTCAAATAGAGGAAAACATAAGTGTACCCAAACTTTCTCTATGCGGTTTCGACGAACGAAGGAGACTATAGAAAAGGACGCCGCCAGGCGTTTTTCTCACGGAGCGCGCTACGGCAATAAGATCGACGGTGTTCGTTGAGCTTTCGACATAAGAGCCTATACGCGCATTTTGTCCAGTTTTTTTGCGGGAAATGTCCATGGATTAAGCGGATGGAGGGGAGTAAGATGAATACGTCGATAATGAGAATGTTTATCAAATGGAGGAATCACACGATGTATACCCCTGCACGCCAAAAAAATGGGATCACCCTGCTCGTCCTGCTGCTGACGGCGCTTATGCTGGCCGCTTGCGGATCAAATAACGCGCCTGCCGCTTCGCCTTCCCCATCGCCATCGCAAGAAGCGTCGCCGACGTCGTCGGCGGAGACTTCTCCGTCAGCGAAGTCCGGCACGCGCGAATACGAGGATGCGCTGGGGCGCAAAGTCGAAATTCCGACCCGTCCGGAGCGCATTATCGCCCACTATTACGCTTCCGAATTTACGGCGCTCGGCGTTCCTATCGTCGGAACGAACTATCTGAACGCGCAGCTGGTGTTGACGCAAGACCAGCTTGAGGGCATTGAAGACATCGGCGGGGACGGACTTGTGCCGAACATCGAGAAGGTGCTGGCGCTGGAGCCCGACCTGATCGTGGTGCCTGACTTCCTGGAGGCAGCTGACATAGATGCTCTGGCCAAAGTCGCTCCGACGGTCGTTGTCGCTTATGGCGCTGACGCATTCGAGCATGTTCGCGAGGCGGCTGACCTGGCGGGCAAGCCGGAGCTTGCGGAGGCCTGGCAGAAGGGCTATGACGAGAAAGTGGCGAAGCAACGCGAAGTCGTCCAGGCTCATATTAAACAAGGAGAGACGGCATCGGCATTCGTCCTTTACTCGGACAAGAAGCTGTATGTATACAACAAACAACGGTTGGGTCCGACTATGTACGATGCGTTCGGCTTCCAGATTCCCGCCAAGGTAACGGAGCTGTTCGCAAGCGATCCGTCGCAGCTGTGGGCGGAGATCTCGCTGGAGAAGCTGCCGGAATACGTTGGCGATCGCATCTTCCTGGTAGGTCCAGGCGATGACGAAGAATCCAAAAAGGTGCTTAATGAAGTGTTAAACGGTCCTGTGTGGAGCACGCTTCCTGCAGTGAAGAACAACCAGGCGTATATCGTAGGTTCGCGCTGGGCCATGAACGACCCGCTGTCGCTGGAGTGGCTGCTGGACGAGATGGCTGCCGTGTTGACCGCCAAGTAGGACTACGGTTGTTGTTTGGACAATAATAGCCAAGGGCGCAGCTTTACGTTGCGTGACTTGGCTATTTTCGTTATAATCGCATTAATTGATAATCGTTATCACTTGAGGTGGGGTTATAATGCCTGGTATGAATAGAGCAACACCCGCAGCTTTGCCTCCGCAGGTTTATTTGACGGGAATCGCGGCGGAAAGCTACTTCGGCGACCGGGCGTGGTCGCTAGGCGAGGCGGACGAATATACGCTGCTGGCCGCCATGGACGGAGCCGGCCTCATTATCTCCCACACAGACGGCGGGAAGCATCTTCTGGATCGGGGGCATTGTCTGTTGCTGTCGCCAGGCGCCGAGACGGAGCTCAAAGTGGTTAGCGAAACGGAGCTTAAAGTATACCTGCTGAAGTTTCATATACCAAGTGGCGGCCAAGGTCTGCAGCTGCTTGCAGCCGGCCGTCAGCCCTTTCCGAGCGAGCCCGTGCATCGGCTTGAGATCAGACTGGCGGAGCTGCTGGCGTTACAAGGGAAGCAGAGCGACGCGAGCTTGCGTTCACCTTTGCCCGGGGCCATTAGCGATAGTAAAGAGAGTAGCGCGGAAGATGCGCTTTTGTCACTCCATCGTCATGTTCGATTTCAGGAGCTGATTTATGACGTATTGTCTGCGAGAAATGCCGCCAAGGCGGATAAGGATCCGCGTTTGGCGGTCGAGCGGACTATCGCTTACCTGGAGAAACATTACGGAGAGGATATTGAGATCGGCGGGCTTGCCGAGCGAGAAGGACTCAGCCGTTGGCGGTTCGAGCGTCATTTCAAGGCGTTGACGGGCCGCTCGCCTCTCGACTATCTGACGGTTTTGCGCATGAGTAAGGCCAAGGAACTGTTGTCCAGTCAGGAACGAAGGGTTGGTGAGGTAGCCGCATTGGTAGGCTATCGCGACGAATATTATTTCAGCCGCAAGTTCAAGCAGGCGTTCGGCATGCCTCCATCCCGTTATGCGCATGGCTGCTGTGGAGCGGAACAACGCATATTCTCTATTCAGTATCTTGGCGAGCTGCTGGCATTGGGCGTGCTGCCGGTCGGCTCCAACAACGCGCTGTTGCGTACGATACCTGAAGCACCGCGATCTATTCGGGGCGTGGAGGACCTGCCGCAGATTAATCTGCATCAGCTGTCGGGGCTGTCGCCGAACTTAATCCTGTTCCCGAGTTACCTGGATCAGCCCACTGCCGACCAACTGTCGGGGATCGCCGATGCCGTGAAGGTCGATTGGGATAGCGACGTCTACACGCGTCTGCGCGCCATGGGACGTTTGCTTAAGCGGGAGGAAGAAGCGGAATGCTGGATTGAGCGTTACGAAAGAAAGGCCATACGAACGAGAGACAGACTGGAGCATTGCGTTCGAGAGGGGGAGACCGCGGCGGCGTTCATCTATCACGACGACGGGTTGTTCGTCTATGCAGGCCACCACTTTGGCCACTCCTTATATCAGGGCATCGGCTTCGAACCGACGGCCGGCGTCCGATCGTTAATGGATCGCGATCCCAACACGAAGTGGAAGCGCATTGAGCCTGTTGACCTGCCTTATTATGCAGGGGATCGCGTCTTTTTTGCCTTGGCCCATTCGGGAAGGATGGCAGAAGCGGGCTGCCGGATGCTGCAGCATCCGGCTTGGCAGGAGTTGCCTGCCGTCCAGGAAGGAAAGAGCTACGTCGTGAGCGACGACTGGGCAAATTACAATCCCATTACGCTGGACAAACATCTCGATCATCTGGCACGATGTTTGCAGGTTCGGCGGCGGGCTTAAGTCTCTTCATGGAGAAAGCTCCTTGCTTCTGCCGAGTCTTACCAGCTTTGTTCCCGAATAGAAGCTCCAAACGCGAGCAAAGGACCCCAAAGATAATCGTGCAGGACGTAATCGGTACGGCAGAACATGGGCAATTCCTCGCACAATACGACATATCCGCTCTGCGGGAACCCTCTACCGTACCAGGGGTATCCCGTGCCTAGAAGCGTTCCCAGATAAACAAACGCGACTTTCTCTATCAGCATACCGATTCCGACTCCGTGCAAGGTTAGCAGTATTCGTCGCTCCCTGACATATGCATACAGCATCCAGCCTAACGGCAGGTAAGGCACGATCGAAAACGCCAGACCGTAATAGACGGCCGAAATTTCGCGGGACTGATCCGCAGGCCGATCAAAGTAAAAGTTATAGCTGAGCGAGATAACCACAAGGGTCAGGATGTAAAAGCCCACGAACATAAATCCGGTCATTAAGGTCGTGCTTATCCACGGATAACGATTCTTCATTCTGCCTCCTCCTCGTATAGAAAGTGAATGCCTCAGTAATTTCCATGCATTTCCCAACTTTAACGTAAGCAAGGCGCGTATTGTTACGGTGCAACTTAATATCTCCCACTAATTTCGGACGCTTTATTTCGTGCTGCAGCGCTTTAAGTACGTCTGCGCAGCACACATTTTAGTGGTAAGTTATGGGTTGAATTGTATAATGAAGTAAGGATGGTGGAACGTGATGAAGCTAAAACCCAGATTGAAGGGTACTGTTGTCATCGCAGCTTGTCTGCTATTCATCGTTTACATGAGCGGATATCGATTAGATGGATTAAGCACCACAATGGCCAATGCCTCTGTGCCCAGAGATGTTGTTCTGATGGATCAAGTGGAGTAAAAGGCAACCCACGGAGAATACGACCAACGATTCAATTATGTCTAAAGGTGGGAGTGTTCCTATGCAAAAAACGACTAAAATGATAGTGCCGATACTCCTTGCCGTATTGGTGGTCTCACTCATACTGGTTGTCAATCAGAATTACAAATTGAAGGAACGGGTAACATCCGTCAAGCATGAGTTGACCCTGTCCCAAATTCAGTGGGATCTCGATCAACTGGAAGGCGCTATAGCCTATCAGATCGGGTCAAAATGGACGCAGCCGTCGCATGTAAGAGAGAAACTCGGCGATGTTTTGCAAGATATTATGGTCATTAGAGATTTGAATTCGGGAGCGGGTTTTATAACCAATGCGGAAAGCGTATTATTGAACTCACTATATGATCAGCTTAGTAACTATCCCCATGATAATATGGTGGAGCCGATAAACGAACTAAGCGCGGAGGAGATCGATAAACTCCTTCAACTAAGGGGAGCCCTGCGGGATGTAGAATGGGGAATCGGATTTTCAAATTCGGGTCATTGGGACTCTTTTATCGAAAAGCTGGAGAAATTGTTGCCGCAATTATAATGGCAGAACAGGCTATCAACGCTTATCTACCAGACCAGCACCATTAGCGAATACGAAAAAACCAGCGGCAATCCAGAACTCATTCGTTCGTGGATGCTGCTGGTTTTTATTCCAATCTAAAGGACAACAGCGACCCTAATTCGACGCTTTACCCCATTTGGGAAATGTAGAGGACATCAGAATCCTTATACAGTCTCAAAATAGGGAAACGGGTCTGTGGTGTCCTTTAAAAACCTGAAAACCTAAATAATACGATGATTAGCGTCGCTCATGTCTCTTAGGGGCGAAGCCCATCCCTGCCGCCGCTTTATAGAGCCTTGTCGTCCACGCTGTTCAGCCACGCCTCGATAGAACCGATAACGGACGATACGCAGCCGTCTTCGAACGGCGAGTCGAGTCCCGCTGACTTCGCCAGCTCCGTGAAGGAAAGGCTGCCGCCAAGACGGCACAGACTGAGGTAGTCGTTCCATGCGGCTGTGCTGTCCTCGCGCGACTTTTTCCAGAATTGGAACGCGCAGAGCTGGGCCAACGTGTAGTCGATGTAATAGAACGGCGAGTTAAAAATGTGGGCCTGCTTATGCCAGAAGCCGCCTGCCTCCAGATAGGCGTTGTCGCCGTAATCGCGATGAGGCAAATATTTTTTTTCGATCTCGCGCCACGCTTGTTTCCGCTCAGCCGGCGTCGCGTCCGGATTCTCGTAGACGTAATGCTGGAATTCGTCGACCGTCACGCCGTACGGGATAAAAATCAGCGAGCTGGCGAGATGATGGAAGCGGTATTTGTCGGCATCCTCCTTAAAGAACAGCTCCATCCATGGCCATGTCAGGAACTCCATGCTCATGGAATGGATCTCGCATGCTTCATAGGTCGGGAAGGCATACTCCGGAACGGCGTATCCGCGACTCTCATACACCTGGAACGCATGGCCGGCCTCGTGCGTCAACACGTCGATATCGCCGGAAGTGCCGTTGAAGTTGGAGAAAATATAAGGCGCTTTATGCTCGCTGATATACGTGCAATAGCCGCCGCCTTGCTTGCCTTTTTTTGCGACGAGATCCATCAGCTCGTTGTCCTGCATGAAGCGGAAGAACGCGTCCGTCTCCGGGGACAGCTCCTCGTACATTTTGGCGCCGCCCGCTACGATCCAGTCCGGATCGCCCTTCGGCGTCGCGTTGCCGGACAGGAAAGCCAGATTCTCGTCGTAGTAGAGCAGTTGGTCGATCGCGATACGGTTTTTCTGACGTTCCTTCAGCTTCGTCGCTACAGGAACGATATGGTCCAGCACCTGGCCCCGGAAGTTCGCAACCATAGCCGCGTCGTAATCCGTGCGGCTCATGCGCGCGTAGCCGAGCTCCACGAAGTTGTCGAAGCCGAGCTTCTTCGCGATGCGAGTCCGCACTTTGACGAGATCGTCGTAGATGCGGTCGAGCGTCGTCTCGTTCTCCGCCAAGAAGCCGGAGGAGGCTTCCGCGGCGCGTCTGCGCATATCGCGGTCCGTCGACTGCTGGAACGGACCAAGCTGCGCCAGCGTGCGCTCTTCGCCTTCGAACGGGATCTTCGCGGAGGCGATCAGCTTGGAGTATTCCGTCGACAGCTTGTTCTCCTGCTGGAGATCCTCGATGACCTCGGGGCTAAACGTCTTGAGCGACAGTTCCGCGAGACGGAACAGCTGACTTCCCCACTTGGTTTCCAGCTCCGCGCGGTACTTGGCGCCGACAAGCGCCCGGTAGTAGTCCGTCACGAACTCCTGGACGACCGGTCCGTTTTCGTCGAAAAAATCCTGTTCGGCTTTGTAGAACTCGTCGTTCGTATCGATGGAATGGCGAATGCTCGCGATCGTCTGCATCGTATCGAACTCGCTGCGCAGCTTGTTCATATCCGCCATCGCCGCATCTTGTTTGTCGTAGCTGTCCGCTGCCTCGAACGCAGCCAGCAGCTCTTTGAACCTTCCCTCGAACGCCTTCACGTCCGGTCTCTCGTATGTGTACTCGCTAAATTTCATGATTTCGGCACCGCCTTCGTTTGGATTGCAATCCCTCTTCCATTATACCCCAATATCGGAACGGATACAGAATATCAAATAGATATAACCGTTCGCGGCCGTGTTAGAGCAACGAAGCCGCCTTGGCGCCGCTAATGCGATCCAGCGCTTCCGCGACCGTTACAAGCCGCTTCTCGCCGGAATGTCGCTCTGCATATTCGACGTTGCCATTCGCGGCGTCTTTGCCGACGACGATGCGAATCGGCAGCCCAAGCAGATCGGCATCCTTAAACTTCACGCCGGCACGTTCGTCTCTATCGTCCATCAGCACCTCGATGCCCTTGCGCTGCAACGTTACATATAAATTCTCGGCGATTTGCCGCTGTGTTTCATCCTTGACGGAGACGGGCACGAGGTGGACTAGGTACGGAGCGACGGAAGCCGGCCAGACCATGCCGCGCTCGTCGTGATGCTGCTCCACGATCGCCGCGACGACACGGGATACCCCGATACCGTAGCAGCCCATAATGATGGATTGCTCTCTTCCGTTCGCATCCAGATAGCCGGCTCCCAGCGCCTCGCTATATTTGGTGCCGAGCTTAAACACATGGCCAACCTCGATTCCCTTCACGAATTGAAGGCGGCCTTCTTCGCAGCGGGAGCAGAGCTCCCCTTCCTTAACGGATCGGAAATCGCCCGAACGTTCGACGGAGAAGTCTCTGCCCGGAACGACGTTGCGGACATGATAGTCGGTTTCGTTGACACCGGCGATGCCCCGTTCCATGGCGGCGACGGCTTCATCGACGAGAACGGGGATCGTCAACCCGACAGGCCCGGCGAATCCGATCCCCGCTCCCGTCGCCTTCATGGCCGTTTCTGAGTCGGCCAGAACGATTTCGTTAGCGCCCAAGACGTTTTTGACTTTTAATTCGTTGACCTCATGGTCTCCTCGTACAAGGACGGCGACCGGATTCCCGTCGGCCGAGTAAATAATCGTTTTGATGACATCGCCGGCTTGGATCGCAAGATGCCGGGTCAGTTGTTCGATCGTGCGTACGTCCGGCGTATGGATTCTCTCGATTGCGGGAACCGCTTTGCCGCGATGCTCGGAGTGCTCCGCCTTCGACGCTGCTTTCTCCAGATTCGCGGCATAATCGCAATGAGGACATACGACGACAATATCTTCGCCAATGTCGGCCAGCGCCATAAATTCATGCGTGCCGCCTTCCCCGCCGATCGCGCCCGCATCTGCTTCGACCGCACGAAACGTCAATCCGCAGCGTTCGAAGATACGGTGGTAGGCGTCGTACATTTTGCGATAAGAGTGGTCCAGACCCTCCAACGTGGCGTCAAAAGAATACGCGTCCTTCATAAGAAACTCCCTGCCGCGGAGCAAGCCGGACCGCGGACGTCGTTCGTCGCGGAACTTCGTCTGCACTTGGTACAGCGTAACGGGCAGTCGGCGATAGGAGCCGATCTCGTTTTTGACTAGCGTTGTAATGACTTCCTCATGCGTCGGGCCTAACGCAAACTCGCGTCCATGCCTGTCGGAGAGGCGGATCAGCTCGGGGCCGTAGGCTTCGTAACGCCCGGATTCCTTCCATAACTCGGCGGGCTGCAGTGCCGGCATGAGCAGTTCCTGCGCGCCCGCGCGTTCCAGCTCTTGCCGTACGATGGCTTCGACTTTGCGAAGAACACGCCGGCCGAGCGGCATATACGTATAGATGCCGGCAGCCAGCTGGCGAATGTAACCGGCCCGGAGCAGCAGGCGATGGCTGGCGACCTCCGCTTCCGCGGGCGCTTCTCGCAAGGTAGTCGCGAATAATTGGGATTGACGCATGTACGTTGCCTCCTTTTATTAGGGCGTGTCTGAAAACCCGCTCAGGGGCATCTTTCACCGCCTTTCCGCCCCCTGCCTCGTCACTTTTGCTTGACGTACCCCCGGTACGCCTTCACAAAAGTTCCTTGCATGGAACGAAAATTCGGCAAAATCTGCTACCCTCGGAGTATTCAGACACGCCCTAGTGCATAAAACAAAAAGACACATTCGTTCAGGGACGAATGTGTCGTGGTACCACCCTTTGTTCGATCGCCGCGCGCGGCAGCAATCCTTTATCCGGATAACGGCCGGGGCCGGCAACGGTTACTGTTGGACGAACCTGTCGGGCCGCCAAGGGAAGGCGACAGACGTGTCGTTTTGGCCGCTGCAGCTGGCAAGGCGGGGATGCTACGTTCGGAGGAGACCTTTCACCAGCCTGGTCACTCTCTGAGCCCCGATTTCGGTAACATGTTCCTTGATCAACGCTATTGACGCTTTATTGCTATTGATCATAGTGGACGCAAGGAGCAAATGTCAAGCGGCTCCGCCCCGATACACGACTCCTATGGCCAGCAAAGGTTCGTTCATTAAATTACGTTGTAAGTGGACGACTGTTCGCTGCTGAGCAGCGCGCCGTCCCGGATCAAGCGCTCTTGAAGCTGCGCAACGCTGATCTCGGCCGGAGAAATGCCTTGCGCAGAAGCCATGCCGGCGGCCGTGCCCGCGGCTTGGCCCGTCGCCATGCAGCTTGGCGTAAGCCGCGTTGTCGCCAGCGCCTCATGGGACGTCGAGATACAGCGTCCCGCCGTGAGCAGATTGACGATGCCTTTCGGAATGAGGCAGCGGTACGGGATGTCATAGGCGCCGTCGCCCTGCACCCATGCGGCCTGCACGCCTTTGCCGGACGGATCGTGAATGTCGATCGGATACCCGCTGCGCGCAATGCAATCGTCGAACGTTCGGCCGCTCACGACATCATCGACTTGCAGCGTGTATTGGCCGTCGATTCTGCGGCTTTCGCGAACGCCGATCTGCGCCCCGACCGACGAGATGGACGCGTTCTCGAAGCCTGGCAGATTGCGGGTCATGAAGTCGGCCACCATGCGCACCTGCTTCCGGCCCTGGATCTCGCCCTCCGTAAGGTCCTCCAGCTTCGTAGAGTCGAGCCCTTGCACGCGCGTTGTGTTGACAAGCACCTCATCCGGACCTGGCCCAGTGAAAAAGAGCACCTGGTCGCGGTTAATGGGCAGCTCGGCTTCCTGCCAATGCTTGAAGTAGCCCAGCACGCCGGATAACGGCAAGTGCTCCAGCTCGTCGAACGGCGTTTTTTTGTAAAACTCATCCGGATGATCGATCATATACCGCTTTACCTTGGCGAGATCGACGCCGCGCATGCGGAATTTCATCGTCATCGGCTGGGTCAAGCTGTCTCCGTCGCGGCCCTGCAGGCACGGCACGCCTGACAAATAGGCGAGATCCGCGTCGCCCGTCGCATCGACGAACTGCTTCGCAGTTACCTCGTATTTGCCGGACTTGGTAGCGAGTCTCACCGCGACGATCCGGTCGGCTTCGACGACGGCCTCGTCCATGAGGCTGTGCAGCAGCACCTTAACGCCTGCTTCCCGCAGCATGTCGACGATCAGCACCTTGTATACTTCGGGATCGTACGGCGTAATCGTCCGCACGAAGCCGACCGTATCGCGCACATGGCCGGGCGATGCATTCTCCGCCATCAGCCGGTCGATAATCTCCTGCGCAATGCCCGCGATGACTTGCTTGCCCCCCGTCGTATGAAACGTCATCCATGGATAGACGAGCGCCGCCGTCGACATGCCGCCGAGAAAGCCGTAACGCTCGATCAACACCGTCTTTGCGCCTGTCCTTCCAGCCGCGAGCGCCGCGTTAATGCCCGCCGGACCGCCACCGCATACCACTACATCCGCATCTATTCTGTTCATCCGTTATCCCTCCCTCGAAAGTACCTTCAGTATAGGGAGGATATGGCTTCAAAAGTAGTTTAACTTTAGTTTAAAATAGAGGAACAACGATATGATCCGAATATTCTCGGGCAGTCGGCAGCGGCAGCTGAACGTAAGGAGGAACTCGCTTTGGGAACACGCAAGACGGTTACGCTGCATGATCTTTCGGCCGAGCTCGGCCTTTCCATACAGACCATATCGAAGGCGCTGGGCGGCAAGCCCGGCATGTCCGAGGAGACCCGGGCCCGGATCGCCCGCACGGCGTATAGGCGCGGCTACCTGACCGTAGCCCAGGCGAGGGAGCTCGCCAGCCGGGGCATCGCGCCGTACCCGACCTTCCAGCTGCGCTTCGCGCTTATCCAGTCGCGGCAATCGACGAATTACAACACGTTGCTGGCCGAAGGACTGCGTCAGCGGCTTGAGCTGCTGGACCACCGACTGGAGTGTCATACGCTGGATGAAGATTTGTCCGACAGCGCATTCGAAGAGTGGATGGAGCGTATAAGCCTGCCTACGGCAGACGGCTTGTTCATTGCTCCCAGGCTGCTGTCGGATACGACGGAGCGCAAGCTCTTCGGTCTGTCGCTGCCGAAGGTGCTCATCAACTATCCCAGGCCATTGTCGGAGCTCGACAGCGTCATCTGGGACGTTTACGAGGCTGTCTGCATGGCCGTAGACAGGCTGGTCCGGCTGGGTCACAAGCGTATTATGTATGTGGGCGACATCGGCAGCCAACGGGGGTTCGCAAGGCGCTGGCAGGCATTTCAGGAGATGATGGGCGAGCATGGACTGGTTTGCGGTCTTGAATCGCAGCTAACCGGAGATTGGGACGCCGAAACCTTGCAGGACAAGCTGGAAGAAGTGCAGCCTACCGCCATCATTGCCGGTATCGACGAAGATATCGAGAGGCTGTTCCGCAACTTAGACGAACTTGGGTATCGCGTGCCGGAGGGGCTCTCCGTCATCGGGCTGGCCAACGGCCCGGTAGCCGCCGTACCTGGTCTTAGCCGGCCGGAGCTGCTTATCCGGGAGACCGGCTATAAGGCGGCGGACAAGCTGCTATGGCGGCTCGCCAACGGGAGCGAGCCCTGGGAGCATATCCGCATTGCCGGACCGTTCATTGAAGGAGAGACCGCGAGACGCTTAGAGAGCTAACTGCAGCGGCGGGGCAAGGGATTCTTACCGCACTCCTAACGAAACACGCCGGTTTCTAACTTCTTCTCAGCCTACAAGAAATCTGATAAAATGGCCATACACGTGGGTTGACGCCTCCAGTGATGCTGCTCGCTACAGCATGACGAATAGGGGGGCGTCTTCTTGCTTTATGCAGGAGGGGTTTTATGGATTATGAATTTTTGCTGGGTTTTGCCCCGCGCATATTCGATGTGGTCCATCGCGACCGTTCTTTCTGGGAAAGGTGGAATTTTCGCCTGGAGCGGGAGCGGACCCGCTTTTTTACGTTTTCCTATGTGTATGACGGACGTGGCACGCTTGAGAGAAACGGACAGGCGTGGCAGCTGGAAGCCGGCTCCATGTTCCAAATCGGAGCGGGGGAACGCATGCGCGTGCAAACTTCATCCGAGGACACGTTAAAGTTCTATTCCGTTCATTACCGTTACGGCGATTTGCAATGGGATGGCCTGAAGGCCGACTGGAATGAAGCTGAGAAGCCGCTGCCGTTGCCGGATGTATGGACGGAGCGGGAGCATTCCTTTCTTGGCGAGACCTTCGGAGCCCTGTACGCGGACTGGAACAGCAAACGGATCGGATACGAATGGCAAGTGAAGTCCGGATTTTTGCAGCTGGTCAAGTCGATGATGGAAGGGCAGTCCAAGAGCTTGAGTCTGGAGCAGGAACCGATGGAGTCAATCGTGCAAAAAGCCGTTGAGTACATGCTGACCCATTACGGGAGGACATTGACCCGCGAAGAGCTGGCGGAGCATGTGTCGCTTTCGCCGGGCTACTTTTCCGTCATTTTTAAGCAATATACGGGGCTGACACCTATTCAATATTTGACCCGCATCCGTTTGGACCACGCCAAGAGGCTGCTTCGCGGCTCCAGACTCCCGATTCGCGAAGTCGCCGAGCAAGCGGGATTCAGCGACTCCTTTTATTTCACCAGAATCTTCGGTCGGGAGACGGGAATAAGCCCTCGGGATTACCGGAACGGATAATGGCGGTAAGCGAACAATAATCCAGTTTCTCATACTTTTTCTTTATGTACGGCGGTTTCGATTCGTTGTACATTCGAAAGAATGAAAGCGTTACCGACAACAGGGGGTTATGCTGGTGATGCAGCGAATAAACGGAGGCGCGTTTCGATTTGCGCTGTTTAGACAATTTTATGCCATCTTTTTTTTGCTTGTGCTTGTGCCGTCTATCTTGGCAAGTCTGCTGGTTTACTTCCATATTGTCGGTATCATTGAACGCGAGGTTAATCGTTCTAGCGGCATTGTCATCGGTCATTATACGTCAGAAACGGATAAGTTGATAGAATCGCTGCAAAATGACATGATCAAGCTGCTGAATTACCCCGGGCTTGACAGGTTTATTCGCTCGCAAGACACGATGCCGGCTTTCGAGCGCGACAGCACGCTGCTCGGGTTGCATGACAGTCTTGCTCCCATCCTTGAGAATGAGCTGGTCAGCTCGGTATATTTGTATTTTCCGCACGAAGGCATCGTAATCGACAGCCGCAACGGACATTTTCCCGAGCAGATGTTTTTCGACTATACGCATGTGATGACGGATCTTGCGCCTTCGCAGAGGGAAGCGATGTTCGCCGGACGTAAAATGATGGCCTTGACCGGCCCGCTAACGATCGAAGAACACAAACTGTTGTCGCGTCAAGTGTTGACGACGGGTCGTTATATATCCGCAGCAATCAGTTATCCGTTCAATTCGAACTCCCCTTCCGTTTATTTGGTGGCGGCGATTAATCTGGAGAAGCTTAAAGAACAGATTACGATTCCGGAGGAACATCTGATAGACGCAGCTATCATGAATAAAGACGGGGAGGTAATCGCGTATACGGGCCGCCACGAGCTCGAGGGCGAGGACCTGCTGGAGGCATATCGGGCGGACAACAAAGAACTGTCCAATCTGACGATGGACGGTATCGACTATTCGCTCAAATTCGACCATTCGGCCCGGAACGACTGGATCTATGTGGCGCTTGCGGATTCGAAGCAGATTCGCCAATCATCCGATTGGATCAAACTGGGCAGCGCGGCGTTTCTTATTTTTTTCCTCGTTGCGGGAGCGGTTGTTTCCTATTATTTAAGCAGACGGATGTATATGCCGATCCGGCATATTACAACGGAGTTGTCGGAAGGCCGCCCCGTCTCGTCTTCTTCCGACCGGCCGGATAGCGGCAACGAATATGATCTGATCAAACAGTGGTCCCGGCTGCTGGTACAAGAGCATAAAGGGATGAGCAATCTCATTGAAGGTATTACTCCGACGATTCATGAGCATTTTCTGGAGAAGGTGCTGTCCGGGGAACTGAAGGATGAACTGGCCGTCGAATATTACGCGAAGGAAATCGATCTCGACAGAAGGTTAAATGGGCGGCTCGCCGTCCTGGGCGTGGACATTCAATATCGCGAGCCGGAGAAGGGCGCCTTGACGGAAACGGACAAGTCGTTTTATATGGTGGATTTAAAAAATGATCTGACGAGGGCGCTCGATCATGAAGTATGGTTTTGTCTCGTTCGCAAAGATTTGCTCGCTTGCATCGTACATCTGTCGGAGCACGAGGAAGAAGCGCTGCAAGCGGCGGAGACGGTCCGGCTCGTCCTGACGGACAAACTGGATCGCTACCATTCGGCCGTGGGGGTCGGGAGGGCGGTGGAAGGCGTATGGCGGCTCAGCGAGTCCTACCGTCATGCGCTGTACGTACTTGGCCTAAGAAGGCTGCGAGATGACGTCGAACTGTGCGTCGATCAATCCGAAGGCGAAGAACGGGCGGCGCAGGACAGCTTCCTGCCGGCGCAAGCAGTAAATCAAATGCTCAATATGTACAAGTCCGGCCAAAGAGATCAGATGCTGGAGGCGGTGTGCGAATGGCTGGACAGCCGTATCCGCGACGACATGCCTGCCGTCCAGATCAAGCAGTTGTGCGTGGACATATTGAATACATGGCTGCGGGCGACGGGCGTCGACAACAAACAAGATTACAGCCTGGAGAGAAATGCGCTGCTATTCAAGCAGTTGAACGAGTGCGCGACGGCCGGCGATCTTTATCGTTTCCTGGAACGGGCGCATGCCGAACTGTTCGCGTCGACTCCTCAGGAGCCGCTGCCGCAGCGGTTCGAGACTGTGCTGGACAAGATCGACATGCATTACGGCAGCGAGCTGTCGATCGAGCAGTTCGCCAAAGAAATGAATATGTCGGTCGGTCATTTCAGCCGCAGCTTTAAGGAGGCGGTAGGTGAGAAGTATATGGATTATTTGCTCAGAAGAAGATTGGATGAGGCCAAGCGGCTTCTATTGGGGACGGATCTGAAAATCGACGATATCGCTTTGCGAGTCGGTTATTTGAGCCGAAATTCATTTATTAAGGCATTCCGCAAAAACGAAGGGGTGACCCCCGGCAAATATCGCGAATCGAGTAAACCTTAGAGGTACCGGACAGGGATAAGCTGGAAGGAAACGAGCAGGAGCTCCGTTGTCGCAACGGGGCTTTTTTCCTATTACAGGAAAGTAAATCGGAATGAAGCGCGCTGCACGGCCGAAGGAAGGCGACAGCCGTTTCACTTTGTGCGGAGCGCAAATTTGATCTCTAAGCAACTATGGACACATGAAACGCTACTCGCGGGATGGGGCGCGGCAAGTCAATGACGAACACGCGCGAGAAAATGGAATCTTTACGCAAAGGCGGAGGAGCGGATATGCTGAACGGGAAGTTTTGAAAGCGCATTCTTTTCTAGGCTTAGGCAGGACAATAATTGAGGGAGGGGTCAAGTTGAAAACGAAAAACCGGTGGGTAAAGCGGTTGGGAACGATACTGGCGGCATGCTTGCTGCTGCAGACTGCAGGGCTGTCCGGAGGCTTGGGAACGGGCATCTGGCAATCCGATATCGCCCAAGCGTCGCACAATGAAGGGGCATCGGCGCTGCTTGTCGTAAAGAACGCCTCTTCACTGACGGGTACGGACCGCGCCGTTCAAACGAGATTGGCGAATGAACTGGGTTATGAGGTTGCCATTATGTCGAGCGGCCTGACTGAGGCGGTTGTAAACGAATTCGGGGTGATTGTCGTCTCGCCGACAACATCCGTCATTCCCGTTGCCGTCAAGCAATCGGCAGTTCCGCTTGTCGCGGCAAGACCAAGCTTATATCCGATGCTGGGCTTGACGGGCAATACGGAAGGAACGGATTACGGCGAATTGCCGTCGCAAACTTCTATTTATATCGTGGAGGAAGCGGAGGAACACCCGCTCGCCGCGGGTTTGAGCGGCACGGTGGTTATACATGGAACGACCACGCTCGGTTGGGGGGAGCCTTCTGCAGAGGCGGCGATTGTTGCAACCGGCGTCACGTCGGCGCAGCCCGTATTGTTTGCCTACGACGTCGGGGCCGAGATGGCGTCAAGCTTTATTGCCCCGGCGCGGCGGGTTGCCTTGCCTTGGAGCAGCAGCATGTTTTCGGTAACGGCGGACGGATGGAGCCTGTTCGACGCGGCCGTGCAGTGGGCAACCGAATTGAATCCGCTAACGGGGCGCTCCATCACCGGCTTTGAGGTTGCCGGACAGCTCGGCCCAAGCGTAATCGATTCCTCCGCGCACACGGTTTCTTTTACGATGCCTGCGGGCAGCGGACTTGGAGCGATCGTCCCGAATATTACGTTGTCGGAAGGAGCGGCGATCGATCCCCCAAGCGGAGCGTCGGTTGATTTCACCTCCGGGACGGTCGCCTACACGGTGACGGCCGACAATGGCGAACAGCAGATATGGCAGGTTACTGTCCGGCAAGAAATGCCTTCCGGCACTGAAGTGGAATTGATCCGCAGCGGCAACGTCGAGGCTGTCTACGAGACGATACAGGAAGCGGTCGACGCGGCCCAAGCGGGAGATACCGTCCTTATTCGGGAAGGACAATATTACGAGAATATCGTCATAGACGGCGTCATGGGAACGGAGACCGCTCCCTTTACGATCATGGGAGCGCCGGGCGAAACCGTCATTGTAAACGGTGCGGACCCGGGGATCGCATCGCCGAATAACGGCAGGTGGACGCCGCTTGGCGATGGAGTCTACACGGCAACCGTGCCTTGGACGGGCGATCCGGAGAAGGCCCTGCTCACATGGGCTTCGCGCATTGACGGAGCGCTCTTGGCCGCCCATTACAATTTGGAGTTGTTCAACACGGGCGCGCGCGGCGACGACAAAACGTATCGGGCCGGCTCGACGGTGCGCATCAAGTTGGACAACGGGGCCGATCCAAACGAAGTGCCCTTGCTAATCGGCATCTCCGACGGCGTGTTCCGTATTCAGGACAGCCAGCACATCGCCATTGAAAATATGGAGATTAGGGGCGGCGGTTTCGCCGGTGTCTATATGAAAGGAGAAGCTTATAGTCATATTCGTCTGGACCGGTTGACGATCAGGAACAGCTTTCGAGGCATCAGCACGGACGATGAAGAAGACTCCGGATCGCATGTCACCATCTCGAACAATCTGATTGCGAACAACTGGCCTGCCGATTGGCGATGGGACGGTTATGTGGACGCCGGCTCTTCTTCGAACGAATTGCTGGCGCCGATGAGGGGCCACGGCATCGTGATGAAAGCGTCTCATTCGCAAATTCACCACAATGAAATAACCGGCGGCTGGGACGGTATGCAAGTGCAGGGAGAACATATCCAAATTCATCATAATACGATCAGCAATATGAAAGACGACGGCGTGGAACTGGAAAGCAACAATTCGGCCTATTTGGAATTTTACGAGAATCGGCTTTACGATGTGTTCGTCGGCTTCAGCATCGTGTCCGATACGCCGGGGCCTATCTATATATACCGGAACATCTTCTCGACGAACAAGCTGAGCTACTTCAAGCCCCAGACCGGGGAAACGTACCGCTACGGCTATTCCATCAAGAACGGGCGCGATTGGGGAGCGGGAGCGGAAAATGTGAAGGTGTATCATAATACGTTCTTCGACAAACGTACCAATCTGTTCGACGGGGAAGCGACGTACGATTGGAACGGCTTTGAATACTACAACAACATTTTTTATACGGAAGGCATTCGAGACGAGAAGGGGACGGTAGAGAACTCCCAACTGGGCAGCAACGAACGGTATGCGGACGGAAATCGGTGGAACGGCAATTTGTATTACAGCGAACGTTCCCCGCGTCTATTCTCCGATTGGAACGGCAGGGGGTATTGCCTGACATTGGCCGAATGCCGGGTCAAAAGTCCGGAGTATGAGACGGCTGGCATTCAGGCGGATCCGAGGTTCGCTGCGCTGGATAAAAGCAATGGCGCAAACAATGATTTGATGTTGGAGCCGGATAGTCCGGCGCGCGATGCGGGCGTGCTTACCGTCATCGAGCAAGGTTGGCCGGATTCGGTCGGGGCGGGTGACGGCATGCCGGATATCGGGCGTTACGAATTGACCGGAACCGCTCCTGCGCCTGGAGTTCCTCCAACGCAGCCGCTGCAACTGCAAGCAACGGAGGTTACGCCTTACTCTGTCAAGCTGGATTGGGCGGATCATCCGGAGCAAGGAAGCTTGCGAGGTTATAACGTCT
This sequence comes from Paenibacillus sp. MY03, assembly GCF_002165585.1. Classification (NCBI taxonomy): domain Bacteria; kingdom Bacillati; phylum Bacillota; class Bacilli; order Caryophanales; family Paenibacillaceae; genus Paenibacillus; species Paenibacillus sp. MY03. The sequence continues at coordinate 67,651 of NZ_MXQD01000010.1, forward strand.
ACCGCGGTCTGACACCGGACGTTACGCCGACGATCGGCAATCGTATCGCTACGTGGGTAGCGAGTTCCGTTTATACGGACAAGCTGCTGCTGGAGCAGGAAACCGATTATTACTACGTTGTAACGGCGGTAGATTCGTTTGGCCGGAATTCCGTTCCGTCTGCGGCCGTTCTTGCGACGCCGCCGGCCGATACGGAGCCTCCGGCTTCTCCCGGATCGTTAATCGCGGGAACGAACGAGGAAGGCCATGTTTTGCTGGACTGGCAGGACAGCGGAGAAGAGGACTTTGTCTTTTATCGTCTCTATCGGAGCGAGGAGCCTTCCTTCGTCCCGAATGTCTCCAACCGAATTGCCGACAGTCTGACATCCAGCCATTATGTCGACGAAACGGCGGCTGCGGGTACGCAATATTACTACAAAATCGCGGCCGTCGATTGGAACGGCTTCGAGTCGGCGCCGGCGGGAATCGCTCAGTTATCCGTATCGAATGAATGGCGCAAGGCGGCGCTGCTGCTCGTCATGTCGGGCAATCATACCGAAGCGGACCTGGCGATCAAAGCCCGATTGGAAACATTGGGTTATGCAGTGACGATCCGTAATCACGATAACTTGACCGGCAATGAAGGAGACGGCTTCGATCTGATTTATATTTCGGCGACGGTCTATGTAAGCAGGATTAGCAATCTATTTAATAACGCTGCCGTCCCGCTGTTGAATTCTGACTACGGGCTGCACCGGGATATGCGATTCGTTGAAGCCCCGCTTCAAGGCCGAACGATGCATGATCAGACGCAACTGGTCATAACGGATCCCGTCTCGGAGCTTGCGGGCGGGCTGTCCGGCACCGTTGATGCGACGAACGGCCCGGTCGGATTCTCGTATGGGGAACCTCCCGTCGATGCGATCAAAATCGCGGTTATTCCGGGTACGGACCATGCGTCCATCTTCGGCTTCGAAGCGGGAGCGGAGATGGCGCTCGGACATATTGCCCCGGCCCGAAGACTTGCGACGTTTATGCAGGAAACGACGGCACTGAAGCTGACGGAGGCGGGTTGGACACTGTTCGATGCCGGCATCGGCTGGCTGCTTGGCGGTGTTCCGAATGCACCCGGTGAAGTAGAGATCAGCCTGGACGGAAATGCGTCGGCCACACTTGGATGGGAATTGGAGACGGAAGACGGGGCAATGGATTTTGTCGTATATCATAACGGAAGCATAGTGGACGACCTTCATGTTCAAAAGAACGGAGATCGATTCGAGACGGTCATTGGGCCGCTTGCATCCGGACAGACGCATACTTTCGTCGTCAGGGCAGTCGGCAGTTCAGGAAACGCTTCTGCACAAAGCGAACCGGTATCTATCTTCGATCTCGGCTGTTGAAACGAGGGACACTGCAAGCAAAGATGGACACTTGACGCCTGGAAATCCCGGTGGAGATAAGGGATCAAACGGAAGACCCTCTGCGATAATATGGAGCCTTTACCCCCGGCTCTTGATGAGATTAGGATAGAGTGGCATACCGACCGGCAATGACGCGGCAATTGCCGGCGCGGTCAGTGAAAGGGGGAGAAACGCATGAATAATCAACCAGCCGCAGCCGGAGCGCCCGCTCCGCAGCCGGAACGCGGCCGAGGCGGGTTGTTCCGCAGCCTGCTCAAATATAAAATGTTATATTTGCTCATGCTGCCGGGAATCGCTTATTACATTTTATTCAAGTATGTGCCGATGTACGGTATTCTGATCAGCTTCCAGAAGTATTCCGTGGTAAAAGGGGTGCTTGGCAGCGAGTGGGTGGGATTCACTCATTTTATCAAGTTTTTTTACGAGACGCCCGACGCTTGGCGGTTAATCCGCAACACGCTGATGCTGAATGTGTACGATATTTTATTTCACTTCCCGGCGCCGATTATATTGGCCATTCTGTTGAATGAGCTGAAAAATGCGCTGTTCAAGCGTGTAGTGCAAACAATCAGTTACATGCCGCATTTTCTGTCTACAGTGGTCATAGTGGGCATGGTTGTCAATTTTCTTTCGCCGCAGGACGGTATTGTGAACCATCTGCTCGTATCGTGGTTTGGCATGAAGCCCATTATGTTCCTTGGTTTGCCGGAATGGTTCCGAACCGTCTATATTGGCTCGGAAGTATGGCAAAAGCTTGGCTGGGGAACGATTCTGTACCTTGCGGCCATTGCAGGCATCGATCCGACTTTGTATGAGGCGGCGAAGATGGACGGCGCAAGCAGGCTGCAGCAGATCAGACACATTACGTTGGTGGGCATGATGCCCGTCATCATTATTTTGTTCGTGCTTAATTTGGGCAATATGATGGAAATCGGTTATCAGAAGATCATTTTGATGTACAATCCGATGATCTACGAAACGTCCGATGTTATTAATACATTCGTGTACCGAAGAGGCATTTTGGGGGCGGACTTCAGCTTTGCGACCGCCGTTGGCCTTTTCCAGTCGGCGATCGGCTTCGTGCTTGTCGTTATGGCGAACCGTTTGGCCCGGAAATATTCGGATACGAGTCTGTGGTAAGGGGGGACGAACATGAAAGTAAGCTGGAGTTCTCGTCTGTTCGATACGGGGAACGTTCTGTTTATGCTGCTGCTGTGCGCGGCGATGATCTATCCGATCGTATTTGTTTTCTCGGCTTCGATCAGTTCTCCCGCGCTCGTATCCAGCGGTCAAGTCAAGCTGATGCCGCAAGGCCTGACCTGGATTGCCTATGAACGCATATTGGCGTTGCCCGAGCTGTGGAGCAGCTACTGGAACACGATTCGGTATACCGTAGTGCAGACAGCGCTTACGCTGCTGGTCACATCCATGATGGCGTATCCGCTGGCCAAGCGGTGGCTGCCTGGCAGAAGAATCATTCTGTTGCTGGCTGCCTTTACCTTGCTGTTTAACGGCGGACTGATTCCGACCTTTCTGGTCGTACAGAAGCTGGGCATGTTGAATTCGATTTGGGCGATCGTTTTGCCGACGCTTGTAAACACCTGGTATTTGTTTATTATGCGAACATTTTTTGAGGCGCTTCCGTCCGAACTGGAAGATGCGGCTACAATTGACGGCTGCGGCTCGTTCGGGGTGCTGCTTCGAATTGTTATCCCGCTTTCCATGCCGGTCATGCTGACCGTGGGTCTGTTTACTGCGGTGGGACAATGGAATTCCTTCTTCGACGCGTTAATTTACTTAAACGACCGCTCCATGTATCCGCTGCAAATTTTGCTGCGCAACATTATTATCGCGGGATCGGGCTCGGAGTCGTATGTGGACGAAGGCGGCGGCACATTTGTGGAAACGGTCAAATATTCGACGATGATTATTGCGACATTGCCGATTTTATGCGTGTATCCGTTTATTCAAAAATATTTTGTGCAAGGCAGCATGATCGGCGGAATTAAAGGCTAGCGGCAGATGCTCGTCAATCGGGCACTGTTTCTATATAATTACAAAAATAAAAGGGAGGCTTGCAAAAAAGATGAAGACGATAAAAGGGAGCCGACATTTCGGACGTGCCGCGCTGTTGATCACGATGACCGCTATGCTGGTTTCGGCCTGCAGCGGGGAGAACGGCGGGAATGGAGGAAACCGGAATACGAGTCCGGCCAAAATCGAGGGAAGCGATTCGAATGCGCCAGGCGAAGGAGGGCAAACCGATTCGGCGCTTGTATCGGATAAGCCGATTACGTTCAAGTGGCTCGTTCCCGATCGTAGAGAGGCGCCCGTACGGAAGGATTGGGCCATCTTCGATCGCATCTTCGAACGCACCAATGCCCGGATCGAGTTCGAGCCCGTGCCGTCGGACGGCGTAACGGAGAAAAAACAAATTATGATCGCGACAAACTCGGTTACCGATTTTATGACGGTTCCGCATGCGGATGCGAGGTTGTACGGCAATGAAGGCGTGTTCCTGGACTTAAGCTCGTATATCGACGAGCACGCCCCCCACATTAAGGCCTACTTCGAGGAATATCCGGCAGCCAAGGCACTGGTGACGGGAGAAGACGGCGGCGTCTATTCCGTACCCGGCCTCGAAGGGCTCGGATTTAACTACAACTGGATCGTTCGTCAGGATTTGATGGAGGAATATGGGCTGAAATCGCCTGACACGCCTGAGCAGCTGTACGAAATGCTGAAGGCGTTCAAGGAACGCAATCCAGACAAATATCCGCTGGTTACGCAGGGAGTCGGCGGCACGACCGGGTTGTATAAGGTAATGCTGCGAGCGTTCACGGGCATTGAAGGTTATATTCAATTGGAGCCGGAGAGCGGAGAATATAAATTTGCAGGGGACCATCCCGGCTTTGTCGATTCGCTTGAATACATGAACAAGCTGTACAACGAGAAATTGCTCGATCCCGAGTTCGCTATTTTAAACGGCGCTCAGTGGGAAGAGCGGATGCTGACGGGCAAATCCTTTGTCACCTATCATTGGAAAACAAGGAATCAGCTATTGACGGATCGGGCGGCTGAGGCCGGATTGATACCGGGCTACAATGCCAATGCCATGCTTGAAATTGCCGCGTCCGGCATTAAAAAATATCAATATTCACGAGACATTTTTTCGACGGGCGGCATAGCGATTTCGGCTAATGTAAAAGACAAGGTTGCGGCCGTGAAGCTGCTCGATTACTTGCTGAGCGAAGAAGGCTCCGATTATTTGGCGCTGGGCATTGACGGAGAGACGTACGACCGCTCCGAAGGCGCCCCCAAGTTTTTGGAATCGTTGGGCCCGGCGCCTTATGACAAGCTGCGCGGGGAATACGGAATATGGTATCCGGAAATATCGTTAAATATGGGCAAATCCCGTGAAGCCGAACGACTCAGCGAGAAGGCGCAGGCGATTGAAGAGCTGTATCTGCCCATCGTCCTGCCAGCTCCGGCGCCGCTTGTATTAACGGATGAAGAGAACGAGATCAATAAGGAAAAGCTGAACAATCTTACGGTATATATAGAAGAGAAAATGACCGAGTTCGTTGTGGGTCGCACGCCGATTACTGCCCCTAATATTCAGGCGTTTATCGAGCAGTGCAAGAAGCTTGGAGCACAGGAGTTAATAGATATGTACAATACTGCTCGGGGGCGCACCAACGCGTCGAACTCGTAATATGATTCGATTCGAGCAGTACGAGGATCGCGAACGGTTGAAGCGACACGGCCTTCCCCAATCGTTTAAGTCGCCGTATCAGGACTTTTGTATTTATACGTCATCTATATCGCCAGGCGTTCGGCTAGGCATGAATGTGATTAAACCGCCGCAAGCCGGCCCCATGCTTGTACAATTGCACGGTTGGCATATGAGCATGCCGAAGCCGGCATACCGGGAGCGGCCGTCCGATTTGCCTTATCTGATCGTGCAGGTGGATATGCGGGGTCGCGCCTTCTCCGAAGGGGCGGCCGACTGCAATGGCTATGAATTGATCGATATTTATGACGCGATTCATTTCGTCCGCAAGGAGTATGCGGAGTGGCTGGACGACAGCGGGCATATCTATCTGGAAGGAGGCAGCGGCGGGGGAGGCAATGTGCTAGCGGCAGTCGCCAAATTTCCGGATTTGTTCTCCGCCGCGGCGGCTCTTTACGGCATTTCGGATTATGCCAGCTGGTACGAGCAGGATGCGACAGGGGAATTCCGCGATGAAATGGATGTTTGGGTCGGCTGTTCGCCGGAAGCGGACTTGGAGCGTTATAGGGCGAGAAGTGGCATCGCGCTTGCAGCGAATGTGGTCACGCCTCTCTACATGGCACACGGGGACCGGGATATCCGGGTTCCAGTGGAACATTCGCGCGAGTATGTTCGGGAGATGCGTCGGCTAGGCCGGCAATCGCTGATCGTCTACGAAGAGTTGCCGGGGGTAGGCGGCAGGGGTCATCTGACCAATATGACAGAGGAACAAGCGGTTTTCATGGGAGCCGCCGTCGAGAACCATCGTAGGGAGCAGGGCCGCAAGCCTGTGCTCCCGGCCGAAGGCGGGCTTATCGTTGGCGGCTATGTGTACACGAAGCCATTTCGTTTGTTGCTGGAGACAGTCAACGGCATGGCTTCCCTGACTTACGATCTTAAGCGGCGAATCGTTCGCGCCTCGGCGTCCGCTCCATACCGTTACGAATTGATATGGGAAGACGGGCAAGTAGAGAAAGGAGTGTGCGAAGTTCGATGATTAGACTGTTTAAGACGCACAAGATCCGTCAGTCGCAGGAACTGGAGGGGATGTGGGAATTCGCAACAACGGACGAAGAGATGGAGCCGGATGTTTATCCTTATCGCCTGGCCGTGCCCGGCTGCTGGGAGGCTCATCCGGATCTCAACCGGTATCGAGGGATCGGTTTCTACCGTCGAGTCGTTGAAGTGCAGGAGAGAAGCACGTTTCGGTTCGAGTTCAAGGGAGTCAGCCATACGGCGGACGTATTCTTTGATGGAAAGCCGATTGCCGACCATTACAATGCTTACACGGAGTTCAACGCAGTTGCCGCGGATGTAGAGCCGGGAAAACACGAGTTGCTCATTCGCGTCGACAATCGCTTTAATAGTCAATCGGCACTTCATATCTCCAACGATTATTATACGTACGGGGGGATCATTCGCCCGGTTGTCATGGAGAAGATTCCTTACGTCTTTATCGAGCGGCTGGCTTTCACCCCTGCATTCGCCAATGGCGAGTGGTCGGCGAACGTGCGCGTGCATGTGCGTAATACGGGAACCGAGGCAGGACACATCAGGCTCGACGGGGAGTTGGCGGGCATTGCCTTCGAATCGGATACGATCCGTGTGGAAGCAGGGAGCGAACGGATGATCGAACTCGTATCCGCTTTCCCCGGCGTCATGTCCTGGTCGCCCGCGCATCCCCGACTATACGAATTGGAGATGAGACTATACTTGGATGGCGCCGCGGAAGCGGCTGATGATCTGATTGAACGAGTCGGCTTCCGTACGGTGGCGGCGCGAGACGGCCAATTGACGTTGAACGGGGAAGCCGTTGCGATCAAGGGATTCTGTCGCCATGAAGATCACCCGCAATTCGGAGCGGCCATTCCTCTGCAGGCGATGGTTGCCGATCTTCAATTAATGCTGGACATGGGCGCCAACGCGGTTCGGACATCCCATTATCCCAACGACGAGCGTTTTCTCGACCTATGCGACGAGCTTGGCTTGCTCGTATGGGAGGAGAATCACGCGCGGGGGCTCGATCTTGCCATGATGCAGAACGTCCACTTCGAACGGCAATGCGAGGATTGCAACCGGGAGATGGTCACGAGCCATTACAATCATCCCAGCATTATTATCTGGGGAATATTAAACGAATGCGCGAGCGATACGCAAGAAGGCGAGCGAATGTATCGCAAGCAATTGGCGCAGATCAGAGAGCTGGACGGCAGCCGCCCGCTGACGTACGCATCCAACAAACCTTACGCCGACCGATCTCTGGACGCCGTTGATATTGTCTCGTTTAACCAGTATCCCGGCTGGTATTCAGATAAGGACCCGGGAGAGACGACAGATCGCTTGAAACAATGGGTCGACGAGCACGGAGGTCGGGGCAAACCTTTTATCATTAGCGAATTTGGGGCCGACGGGTTGTATGGAGTGCGCGACGCTGCGAGGGCGCGCGGAACGGAGGAGCGGCAAGCCGATATATTGACAGCCAATCTGGAGGCTTACGCAGCGCGGCCATACGTAAACGGTGTGTTCATCTGGCAGTTCTGCGACTGTCGCGTTACCGAAGAGCCCGATCCGAACGGACGGCTATGGCCGCTTACGCGCGCGGGAGCCATGAATAACAAAGGCGTTGTTGACCGCTACCGGAGACCGAAGCTTGCTTTTGAGGTTGTAAAGAAACACTTTGCGCAGCAATGATTGGATTCCCGTTCCCCCCGCCATGTACCCGGCGGGGGAATTTTGTTTTAACGACCTTCTAACAATAATCCAGATTCTCGTTCGTATTGTTCATGTACCATGGCCTGCCGGGCATTGTAAAGTGGAACTATAGGCGTAACCACAACGATAATGAAGGGATGATGAATATGGCCACTCCATCTATCATAGATGCAGATGTGCATAATGCCATTGCGCGCAAAGAGGATCTTCTTCCATTTTTGCCGCGTGCATGGCACGAATATTGGAAGGCGGCAGGACCGGGATACGGAGGAGGCTGGCAATCGCCGATCGGAGTGCTGCGGTCCGATGCCAGAACGAAGGATGGCGGTACGCCGGGAAGCGATCCGCAATTCATGTTGGAGCATCATTTCCATAAATATGGTATTGATTACGGGATATTGACAGGCTCAGGCATACTCGGCATATCCTTGAATCCGAATCCTGATTATGGAAATGTGGTCGCAAGCGCCTACAACGACTGGCTTGTCGAGACCTGGTTAAAAGCCAGCCCGGTGTACAAAGGGTCGATTCTGATCAACCACGCCGATCCGCAAGCCGCCGCACGGGAAATCGATCGTATGGCTTCGCACAAAGATATGGTGCAAGTCATTATGTGCAGCGGTTCCCGCATGCTCTATGGCCAGCGGTTCTTCCACCCGATCTACGAGGCTGCCGAACGGAATGGGCTGCCGGTAGCCGTCCATCCCGGTACGGAAGGAAGGGGCATAGCAGGAGCGCCTACTCCGTCGGGTTATCCGACCACTTATTTCGAGTGGCACAATATTCTCCCGATTAACTATATGGCGCATATCAATTCGTTGGTGTGCGAAGGCGTCTTCGAGAAGTTTCCAAAGCTGAAGTTCGTCGCCATCGAAGGCGGCATTGCCTGGCTCCCGCATCTGATGTGGCGAATGGACAAAAATTACAAAGGGCTGAGGGATCTTGTACCGTGGCTGAAGCGTCTTCCTTCGGAATACATCAAGGAGCATATCCGGTTGACCACGCAGCCGATCGAAGAACCAGACAACGCGGAACATCTGAATCAAATATTGGATATGGTAGATGCCGGCAACACGGTTATGTTTTCATCCGACTATCCTCATTGGGACTTCGACAACCCGAAGATGGCGCTGCGTCCGATTCGGAAGGAGCTGCGGCAGCGAATACTGGTCGATAACGCCATGGAACTTTACGGATTGTACGAAGCACCTCACCGGGTTGACGCCGGCGGCGAGGCAAGCGAAGCGGACAAGGGGGCTTAACGGATGGCTCAGACGAACAGCCGATTTGCAGTTGCAACGGAAGAGGAGCTGCGACAGTCAGGAAGAGTCATTGTGACGGTAAGTGGAATGGAGATTGGCGTATTCGCGGTGGGGGATCGCTATTTCGCTTGGCGAAATATGTGCCCGCACGGGGGAGCTCCCGTCTGCGAAGGACCGGTATGCGGGACGAAGCTGCCTTCCCTTGTTTATGAATACAAGTACGGCCGGGACCAGGAAATTTTGCGCTGTCCTTGGCACGGATGGGAATTCGACTTATTGACCGGCCGCCATTTGGTGGCAAATAGCGTCAAGCTGAGGGGTTACGAGGTTGAAGTTGAAGACGGCCGCGTTTATCTCAAATTATAAGAAAGAGGTTCATGTTGATGTCACTGACCATTCATAAAGCCAATCCTGTCGATATGCTCATTATCGGGGGCGGACCGACTGGATTGTTCGCCGCCTTCTATTGCGGGATGCGCAACAGCTCGGTTTTGCTGCTTGAAAGCATGCCGCAGCTCGGAGGGCAGCTAGCCGCGTTATATCCGGAGAAATATATTTACGACGTTGCGGGATTTCCGAAGGTGACGGCGCAGGAACTCGTCGATCGCTTGAAGGAGCAGTTGGGTCACTTTAAAACAACGATAATTGGCCTGGAGGAAAAGGTAACGAATGTCATTAAGCATGATGAGCGAATGTTCGAAGTGGTGACGGACAAAACCTCGCATTTCGCCAAATCGGTTATCATCACGGGCGGGGTTGGAGCGTTCGAGCCCCGTCGGCTGGAATTGCCGGAAGCGGCAAGGTTCGAAGGAGCAAACTTGCATTACTTCATCGATGATCTGAGTCGATTCCAGGGGCAGAAGGTGCTCATCAGCGGAGGAGGAGATTCCGCCGTAGACTGGGCGCTAATGCTGGAGCCAATCGCGGAGCAAGTAACGCTCATTCATCGCAGGGATAAGTTTCGCGCCCACGAGCATAGCGTCAATACGCTCGAACGATCGAAGGTGCAGGTATTAACACCGATGGAGATCAAAGCGCTTAACGGCGATGAAAGTATTGACTCGGTCTTATTGTCGAACGTAAAGACCGAGGAGGAACTGCGGCTGGACGTAGATGCGGTCATCGTCAACTACGGTTTCGTCTCTTCGCTTGGACCGATCGCGGAGTGGGGAATTGACATCGTTGACGGAGCCATTGCGGTAGACACAAGAATGGAGACGAGTATTCCTGGCATTTTCGCGGCCGGGGACATTACAACCTACTCGGGGAAAGTGAAGCTGATTGCCGTCGGCTTCGGAGAAGCCCCGACCGCGGTCAATAACGCGAAAGTATATGTGGAACCCGCGGCCAAGCTGTCCCCGGGACATAGCAGCCATATGAAGCGTGCCTAGACGTTAGCGTTTGTCGCATACGGTAACATCCTATCACCCGTAAGGGTGAGCTGAGACGTTCTGCTCTCGCTAACGGACCTCAGGGCCTCTATTCGCAGCATTTTCGCGATATTGAAAATCTAACGGACTCAGATGACGCTATCTGGTGCATTTCCGCCCATTCTATGCGGTTTGGACGGAAGTAAGGTCGTCTGTGTCCGTTACAATTTGAACAGGCCCCATTTTTGCGAAATAGCGACTGCGGTGTCCGTTACAATCTCAGCAGCCGGGCGTGGGCTTCGTACGAGAAACTTACTTCGCCGCCCGAGGACAGCGACAGCCGTTTCAACCTTGAGAAAAAGAAATAAATGATTCCCTCTTCCCTGACACACTGTTGTCAACAAGGGTAGCTTAAGATGGTCTTAGATGATTGTTAGCCAATCAATTCTTAAGGTACAAGAAAGGGATGGGAACGTATGACAAACAAACTGGGAGTAATCGTCGGAGGGCTGCTGCTAGCTATTTTGATGGCATCCATGGACAACACGATTGTTTCAACGTCGATCGGAACGATCGTTGGGGAGATGGGAGGGCTCGACAAGTTCGTGTGGGTCACTACCGCGTATATGGTGGCCGAGATGGCGTGCATGCCGATCTTCGGCAAACTGTCCGATATGTATGGGCGCAAACGTTTCTTCATCTTCGGGATCATCGTGTTCATGATCGGCTCGGCATTATGCGGAATGGCGCAATCCATCGTCGAGTTAAGCCTTTATAGAGCTGTGCAAGGCGTCGGGGCCGGAGCGATGGTGTCCATCGCCTTCACGATCCTGTTCGACGTCATGCCGCCGAAGGAGCGCGGCAAGATGATGGGGTTGTTTGGCGCCGTGTTCGGACTGTCGAGCGTTGTAGGCCCGCTGCTGGGCGGATACATTACCGACCATCTCGATTGGTCATGGATCTTCTACATCAACCTGCCGCTGGGCTTTATTGCATTGCTGGCGATCGCTTTGTTTTACAAAGAATCGGCGGTACACGCCAGGCAAAAAATCGACTGGGCGGGTTCCGTTCTCCTCGTGGGCGCTATCGTCTGCTTTATGCTCGGACTTGAACTCGGCGGTAAAACGTACCCATGGGATTCGCCGCAAATTCTCGGTTTGTTCGCCGGTTTCGTCGTGCTTGTTCTACTGCTGGTCGTGGTCGAAAAGAGGGCCGCAGAACCGATTATCTCGTTCCGCCTGTTCCGCAGCAGGCTATACACGACGAGCAACCTGGTCGCGATGCTCAGCGGCGCGGCGTACATGACGGCGGCGATCTTTATACCGATCTACGTGCAAGGCGTGCTTGGAGGCTCGGCTTCCAATTCGGGATTGACTTTACTGCCGATGATGGTGGGCTCGGTGGTTACGGCCACGCTGGGCGGATTCCTGATGACGAAGCTGCAATACCGCACCATTATGATCGGGACGCTGGCGCTGCTTCTGACGGGTCTTGCTCTTCTCTCGCAAATTACGGTAGAATCTTCTCGACTTTCTATTACGATGATTATGATTTTGATCGGTCTTGGGATCGGAGCTTCCTTCTCGGTGCTTAGCACCGCCGTTATGGATTCGTTCCCTCCGGCGCAGCGCGGGGCCGCAAGCTCGACCTTGAATTTCAATCGCTCGCTCGGCATGGCGCTTGGCATTACCATTTTCGGCATTGTGCAAAGCCACAGCCTGCTTTCCAAGCTCACCGAATCGCTCGGCAAAGGCGACGTGGCTGTACCGGCCGACTTGAACCTAAGCGATCCCCATTCGCTGCTGAATCCGGCATTTCGCCAATCCGTCGATGCCGGGCTGCTCGATACCATTACGGCAGGGCTGTCGAGCTCGATCGGCACCGTCTTTGCATGGAGCCTCATCCCCGCTGTATTGGCGTTGTTTGCCGCCTTCTTAATGACGAAAGCCAAGATGGAGCCGGCTGTCGAAGGAGAGGAATTCGCAACCGCCCACTAATTTATAGATCGGCGAGCAATAGCATGCCGGCATAGGAGAGATGACGATGAAGCTGGAACGGTTAATGACCATTACGATATTGCTGCTCAATCGGAAGCGAGTACAAGCGCAGGAATTGGCGGATCAGCTTGAAGTGTCGCTGCGCACCATCTATCGCGATCTCGATTCGCTTGGTCAGGCCGGCATTCCCATCGTGTCCTATACGGGCATGGAGGGCGGTTACGAAATTATGGACAGCTTCCGGCTGGATCGGCAGCTGCTGTCCTTTGATGAACTGACCGCCTTGTCCGCCGCGCTCCGCGGTCTTGAGTCCACGAAGGCCTATGATCGCTCCATCATGGACCGCCTTCTCGGCAAAGTAGGCGCAATGGTTGCGCAGGCTGAGCAAGGTCGGGCAGGAGAAGGAGAAAGTATTCAGATTGATTTCACCCCTTGGAAAAATAGCGAGGAGGACCAGAGGCGGTATGATACGCTTCATCAAGCCATTAAGGACCGGAAGCTCCTGACATTCAAATACACGAGCAGAAAAGGAGAGGAACTGGAGCGCGTGGTGGAGCCAATGGTGCTTGTGATGAAGGCTTACTCCTGGTATCTTTACGGCTATTGCCGTCTGCGCGGCGATTATCGGATCTTTAAGCTGTCGCGGATTCGGGAGCTCCATGTTCAAGCCGACACTTTCATTCGCCGAACGGACTCGCTTGCGCAATTGAATGACAGGTGGGCGGCGCCGGAGAGGCGCGAGGGTATTCCGGTTACGCTTCAGTTCCAGGCATCGGTTGCCGTGTTTGTGATGAACCGGTTCGACGAGAAGGATATTGAACGATTGCCGGATGGAAGGATTATTGTACGAACGACCTGCTCGAACGAGAACTGGCTGATCGGGATGGTGCTTCATTACAGGACGGATGTCATTGTGCTCGAACCTGCTTCTATGGCCGCCAAGGTTCGGCAGGTTGCATTGGATATTGCCGGGCAGTATGACGTATCGGATGAAGGGTAGGCGATAGCGAATGGGAAAGGGGTTGAACAGAATGTCTGTGAGCGGGAAAGTTGCGATTGTGACAGGCGGCGCCCGGGGTATAGGGAGAGCGACTTGCATCCAGCTGGCCAGACAAGGGGCAAGGGTTGTCGTTCACGACTTCGGTCATGAACAGGCTGCTCAAGCAGTCGCCAACGAAATTATTGCAAATGGCGGGGAGGCCATTGCGGTTCATGCGGATGCCCGCAGCGAAGAGCGGATGGAACAACTTGCGGCGATCGTAAAAAAGGAGCTCGGACGTATCGATGTTCTTGTATGCCATGCCGACAGGGGGGTTAATGCCGCCGCCTTTGCCGAGGTTTCTTGGGAGTCATTCGAACGACAGTTGACGGATGAATTGAAATTGGCTTTTCACGCCACGAAGGCTGTTATCCCGACGATGATGGCACAGCAATCCGGCAGGATTGTCTATCTGTCCAGGACGGAAGGCAAGGACCCTGTCCCCGGGCATATTGCATTCGGCACGGCGAAGGGAGGGCTGGATGCCTTTGCCCGATATATTGCGCAGGAATTCGGACCCTATGGGATAACGGCGAACGTCGTCGCTCCCGGCTTCGTCAAATCCGATGATAGCCTGATGGTCTCCGAGGAGGAAAGCCGCATGATCGGCAGCTTCACCCCGCTTGGCCGGATCGCCGAGCCGGAAGACGTGGCGGGGGTCGTTGCTTTCCTCGCGGGAGATGCCGCCCGATTCCTTACGGGAACCTACACGCCGGTAACCGGCGGGCTCGCGATGGAGTGATAGGAGGTAGGAAGGTAGAGATAGGATGGTTCGCAAAGCAAGCCAAAAACAAACCCGCGAGGAAGAGGTTTCTTCCAAGCGGGTTGGTTTCGTTAGCATGGCTGTCTTACCACATAAGAAAGTATAAGTTTTCGGTCTTCGAAAACAGCTTGCTTATTGGCGATAAATCCTACCTCTAACCGCGGTCGCTCATCTTTGAAAGGCTTCGATAGAGGATTTCTCACTTCCAAAGCTCCATTTGTTTCTTGTAATTTTCCGTATAAATCTGTTCGATGCGCGGCGCGTTGTTGTCTTCGAGATCCTTCATCAGCTTGGCGTAGAGTGCTTCGAATTCATCCTTGCTCTCGGCGTAAGCCAACTGGGTGAAGCCTTGAGACAGCAAGTCCTTGATCTTCTGCTCGTTCAGGGCATCCGGCGTGCCGCCGCCCGGACCGAGATTGTCGTAGATCGCCGTGTCCCAGGTCGAGTCCTTCATGGACTTGATGGCATGCTGGTTGTACGCGTTCCGCTCGTATTTCGCTACGAGATCGAGCGGCGTGCCGTCGGATCCGTTGCCGTTTTTGACGAACCACGTCCACTTGCGGATGCCGGTCTGCTTGGAATATTCGTTCCAGTTGTCCTTAAAGCCCTGCAGCACTTCCGGGAACGGCTTGTGCTTGCCGTCCACCATCTCCCAATGCTCGCCCTCCAGGCCCCACATGAGTAAATATTGGCCTTCCTCGCTTGCCAGGAAATCCATAAACTTGATCGTTTGCTCCGGATGTTTGTTGGCCGCCGTAATGGCGATGGCATCCCATCCTAGCGAGCTGCGCGGTCCGTACGTCGTCGCGGACGGATCGACGCCCGGCGCCGTCACCTTAAAAGCGAGGAATTGCTTATCCGTATCCTCGCCGTACTTCTCGCGCAGCAAACGGTTCGGCTCCAGCGGCTCGCCGCCGCCGACGGCGAATACGCGCTCGCTGGACACCTTCTGATCGAAGATTTGCGTTTTGTTGATCGCCCATTCGTTGTCAAGAAGAGCTAAAGCTTGCAGATCGTTGATAAATCCCATCATTTCCTTATAACGCGGCTCTCGAACCTCCAGGCCGATTTGGCCGTCCGATTCGTAGTAGGATTTCATGCCGTACATCCCTTTAAACGTGCCAACTACCGTCGGCATATGGTCGGCATTGAACGTTAGCGGGATCGTCGGTTTGCCGTCGACTTGCGGGTATTTTTCTTTGAACTGCTTAAGCAGATCGACGAATTCCTCTTGCGTAAAGCTCTCTCCGCTTTCGATGCGGTCCCCGTAGCCCAGCTCCTTCAAAATATCGGCGCGCATGTTGAAGCTCCAGCCCGGATCGGGGTCCATGCCGTACCAGTTGTTTAAATAATAATTGTTGCCGTCCGAATGTCGGCTCTTGTTGAGCACGTCGCCGTACATTTCCTTAATGTTCGGGCCATGCTGGTCGATCAGATCGTTTAGCGGGATAATCGCCTTGGCCGCAATGTAGCGGTTTACGATATCGCTGCGCCGGTCCATGAGCACGATGTCGGGCAGCGTGTTGCTGGTCAGCATCAAATTCAGCTTCTCGCTTGGATCGCCCGTCGGCTGTTGGATCTCGATCTTGACGCCCGTGCGCTTCGTAATTTCCTCGGCCACCGGATTCGTAAACAGATCTCCCGTGTTTTTATCGAAAAAAGTCAACGTAATCGGCCCGCTGTCGGCCGGCGTATTGCCGTTTCCGTTCGACGGTTCGTTTTTGCCGCCGGAGCATGCCGATACCGTAAGCAAAAGCATGGCGGATACCATCGTTAGCGCGACGGCTTTTGTTCTCTTTTTCATGTGTAGACCCTCCCCGGAATCATTATTTAATCGTGATGAAATCGCGATTCGCTTCCAGCATCTCATCGCACATGGCCACGATGTCGTCGAGCGACAGCTCGGAAGACGTATGCGGATCCAGCATGGCCGCGTGATACACATGCTCGCGCTTGCCCGTCAGCGCCGCTTCGATCGTCAGCAGCTGCATGTTGATGTTGGTTTGGTTGAGCGCGGCGCACTGAGGCGGCAGCGCTCCAAACCGCGTTGGCAAAATGCCGTTGCCGTTCACCATGCATGGCACTTCCACGCAGGCGTTGTGGGGCAGATTGCTGATCAGGCCGCCCGTGTTGAGCACGTTGCCCGCGATCTCGAACGGTACGTTCGTTTCCATCGCGTCCATGATGTAGGAGGCGTATTCGTGCGAACGCTCGTGGGTCAGATTGGCGTTGTCGATCATCGCGTTTACTTCCTGCCAGTATTCAGCTTTGCCTCTGCCCCAGTTTTTGTATCCGTCCGTCGGCAGCATATATTGTTCCTTCAAGTGCGGATATTGGCGTTTGTGATAATACGGCACGTATTCGGAGCCGTGCGAGCTGGACTCGGTAACGTAATAGCCGAACAGCTTCATGTAATCGTATCGTACCATATCGGTATGACGGTCCGTGCGCGCCCCTGCCCGCTGGCGGATCTCCGGATACAGATCAATGCCGTTCCTCGATACTTCCAACAGCCAAGCTTGATGGTTGATACCGGCGATCTTGTAGCGGACATTGTCATGCGGCATGCCAAGCCCCTCAAGCAGCTCCTTGGCACAGGTTTGGACGCTGTGGCACAGCCCGACGGTCTTAACCCCTGTCGCTTGCAACATGGCCCCGGTCACGATTGCCATCGGATTCGTGTAGTTGAGGAACCAGGCATCCGGACACACTTCCTCCATATCGCGAGCGATATCGATCATGACCGGGATCGTGCGGAGCCCGCGGAACAAGCCTCCCATGCCAAGCGTGTCGGCGACGGTCTGATGCAAGCCGTATTTCTCGGGAATTTGGAAGTCCGACATGATCGTCGGGATCAGCTCGCCGACAGCGATGGCGTTAATGACGTAATCCGCGCCGCGAAGCGCTTCCTTGCGATCCGTGTAGGACTTGATCGTTGCTTTGCCGCCGAGATTCTGATTCAGGTTTTGCAGCATTTTTTCGGACTGCTCCAGCCGTTCCATGTTGATGTCGAACAGCGCCATATGCGCGTCGGCCAGCGACGGCGTCCGCATGCAGTCTCCCAATATATTTTTTGCGAAGATGGAGCTTCCCGCCCCGATAAATGTAATTTTAGCCATTGTCATAACTCCCCTTGAAAGAATTTAGCTTTTAACAGCGCCTAGCAGCATGCCCTTAAGGAAAAATTTCTGCAGAAACGGATAGACTAGAATGATAGGCAGCGTCGCGACCATCGTGACGGTCATTCGAATGCTTTCGCCCGTAACGGGAATGCGCTTGTTTTCGTTGGCAAGCTGCTGTGCTTGCGAAAGCATGTCGCCTGTCTGGTATTGGTTGAGTATTTTGACCAGCACGGCTTGCAGCGTCTTTAGATCCGGCTTGTACGTATAGATGTAGGAATCGTACCAGGCATTCCAATGGAAGATTGCCGCGAACAGCGTAATCGTGGCCAGCACGGGCACGCAGACGGGCAGGATCACCTGGACGAAAATGCGAATGTCGTTCGCGCCGTCAATCTCCGCCGATTCCTCGATCTCCTTCGGCAGCTGCTCCATGAAGGTGCGCACCAGGATCATCCAGAAAATATTGATCAATCCCGGCAGAAGGAAAACAAGAAAGTTGTCGATCAGATGAAGCGATTTGATGACCATATAGGTCGGAATAAGTCCACCGCTGAAGTACATCGTAAAGATGAAAAACAGATTCAAAAATCGACTGCCCGCCAACGTTCGTTTGCTGAGCACGTAAGCTAGCATCGCGATGCATGCGACGGTCAACGGAACGCCGAGAACGGTCCGGAGCACGGTCGTCCGGATCGCCGTCAGTATTTCAGGGTTGGAAAAGACGGTGGCGTAACTATCGAGGCTGAATTCTCTCGGCCAGAGCATGAACCCTCCGCGCAAGGAATCCGTGCCGTCGTTGATGGACAGAATGAAAATTTGCCAGAACGGGAAAAATGTGACGAGAAAAACGAGGCCCAATAAGCCGTAAAGCAGCGTATTGCCCGTCAGATTCAGTATCCGGTCTCGTGTCATCCTGCCTGCACTCCTTTGCTTTAGAATAATGAGTTGCTGTTCATGCGCCTGGCGATCGAATTGACCGCAAGCACCATCAGGAACGCGACGGCCGACTTGAACAGGCCAACGGCGGCGGCATAAGAGAACATGCTGTTCTGCAGACCGTACCGGAACGAATAGGTGTCGAGCACGTCGGAATACTCCCTGTTAAGCGAATTGCCAAGCAAATAATATTGGTCGAAGCCGGTATTCATCAGATTGCCCACCGACAAGATGAGCAAAATGACGATGGTCGGCCGCAGCAGGGGCAGCGTTACGGAAGTCATCTGCCTGATCCGGCCGGCGCCGTCTACCTTGGCGGCTTCGTACAGATCGGGGTTGATGGAAGAGATGGCCGCCAAATAAATGATCGAATTGTATCCCATCTCCTTCCAAGTGTTGGCCCCCGACACGATCCCCCAGAAGTACTTGCCTTCTTGCAGGAACGGGATGCTTTCTTTTGTCAGTCCGACGAGCTGTAGCAGTTCGTTTACAGCGCCTTCGGATGCTAACAGTGCGACGAATATATTGGCAGCGATGACCCACGAAATAAAATAGGGCATATAGGAAGCCGTCTGGACAATCCGCTTGAAGGCCTGGCTGCGCACCTCATTTAGCGCCAGCGCAAGCAGGATCGGCACGATAAATCCGAGAAGGAGCGTGAGCACGCTGGACACCAGCGTATTGCGCATGATCATCTTGAAGTCGCTGCCGTTGAAGAAATAGGAGAACCATTCGAATCCAACGAATTCGCTGCCGAAAAAGGACGACCAGAAGTTTCCGAGTGTCGGCTGAAAGTCGACGAAGGCCATGTACAATCCCGCCATAGGCGCGTATGCAAATAAAAGAGCCCAGATGAAAGCGGGTATGAGCATCACGTACAAATAGCGATGTCGATACAGCCTCCTGCCCAGTGATGCAGTCGATGAATGTCGGTCTGGGCGCAATGTTTTCCCCTCGTTTCTGTATTGGATTTGCCGGCTATCTCCATTATGACTCCCGTTATTGCCGATAATCCATATCGCGTTTTTACGTTTCCTGTCGAATTCGAACGAACCTGCTCCGGGGTCGATTGACGGTAAGAAGGCAGGGTGGGATACTGATATCATCAGCAGGATGAGGCAAGGGGGAGCTTGCGGACATGTACAAAATAATGCTGGTCGACGACGAACATATCGAGATCGAAACGCTAAAGCGGTTCGTTCCCTGGGAGGAAATGGGGTTCGAGGTGGCGGGCACGGCCAAAAACGGCCGCGAGGCGCTCAGCCGCATGGAGGAGCTGTCTCCCGACATCGTCATTACCGATGTCAGAATGCCGATCATGGACGGCATCCAATTCGCCAAGGCGGCGAAAAAACGCTGGCCGCGGCTCATTGTTATTTTCATGAGCGGCTACGACGACTTTGCCTATGTAAAGTCTGCGTTGATGCTCGAAGCATCGGGATACTTGCTGAAACCGCTGGATATCGACGAGCTGCAGGAACGGATGTTGAAGGTGCGGCAGAAATGCGCCGAAGAGGAACGAAGCAGGCTGTCCTCCCGAGCGCTGGCCTCGCAATACGCGAAGCAGCTGCTGCAGGAGGAGCCGCCCGACGCGGTCGAAAACGAGCTGAAGGAAATGCTGGACGAGCTGCTTCCCGGAGCGACTGGCGTCTATTCTGTGATGCTCGTGACGATCGACGCCGCGTACAAGCCGGCAAGCGATTCGTCCGAGCCTGCCCAGGCCAAAGCCAAGGTGCTGCAGGGCATGCAGCGTCTGATGGCCGATGCCCAGGCGCTGCCGTTCGAATGGCAGGAGGATCGCCTGGTCGTATTGGCCGCGCCGGGAGAAGTCCATCTGGCGGAGCAATGGCACGCGAAGCTCGCGGTCGTCTGCCCGTGGATCACGACTTGTCTGTATCCGCATCCCGTTCCGCTCAGCCAGGTGTACGAGACGTGTCTGCATCTGCAGCAATTCCGCGGCCGCCATATGGCAAAGCACGGCAGCGGCCAATATATCGAGGCCACGCCCGCGCCATCGGGGGGAGCCGACCGTCACGCCGCCATGGTCCATCAGGTGAAGTCGCTGATCGATCTCGAATTCGGCAGCGCGCTGACGATCGATTATTTGGCCGAATACGCCTATTTGTCGCCCAATCATCTGCGCATGCTTTTCAAGGAATATACCGGATATACGGTTCTCGAATATATGACGAAAGTAAGGATGGACCGCGCGGCGGAGCTGCTGCGCGATACCGATATGAAAATTCACGAAATCGCAACCTTCGTCGGTTACGAAAGCGCATCCCACTTCGGCGCCGTCTTTCACAAAAGGCGCGGGCTGACGCCGAACCAATACCGCAACCGCCAGCCGGGGCATTCGGCGCCATGAAGGCCGTGAAGCGGTTCATCAACAATCTGGCGCTGCGCAACAAGCTGCTGGTGTTCTTCCTGCTGGCTTCCGTCATTCCGCTGCTGGCCATCTCGTTATATTTTTATCAGGTGTTCCAGAACCAGCTCGTCTCGCAGACGCATGACCGGATGCGCACGATGAACAGCCAGCTCAGCAGCAATATCGACAACAAGCTCAAAAATTACGAGCAAATCTCCAGCCTGCTGTACATGGATTCGGAGCTGCGGGATTGGCTGACCCGGGAATACCGGCGGGGGATCGACTTTGTGCACGCCTACGATTACATCAACAGCCTGCTGTTCGGCATTCAGCTCACCAATACCGATATCGATTCCATTACGATCTATCCGTTCAACGAATCGATTCCGAGCGACGGCATGTTCATCCAGCGCGTGGACGAGGGGATGAGAGAGGCGAAGTGGTATAAGGAGCTGGAGCAATCCTACGGCAACGCCGTCTACAGCGTCGTTATGGAGAACGGCGGCAAGCAGCCCGTTATTACCCTTGCGAGGCTGCTCAACAACAACGATATGCAGAGGCCGTACGGCGTCCTTGCCATCCATGTGAAGGAGAGCGCTCTCTACTCCCTGTTCGGCGAAGAGGCGCAGGCGAGCGATATCTATCTGGTCAATCAGGAGGGCGCCATCCTGTCGACCCGGGACAAGTCGATGATTCTGCAGCCGTTCCGTCAGGTGCTTGAAGAAGGCGGTTGGAGCGGTGGAGGAAGCGGTACGTTCGAGCAGCCGGTTAAGGGGATGGAATCGCTTGTCGTCTACGACACGCTGCCGATCGGCTGGAAGACGGTGTCGATTATTCCGCTGAGCGACGTGCTGAGCGAAGCGAACAAGGCGTCGAGCCGCATTCTGCTCATCGCCGCGATCAGCATCCTGCTGTCGGTCGGTCTGATCGCCATGACCGCCCGTTATTTCTCCAACCGGTTCCAGACGTTGACGCGGTTCGTGCGGAAGGTAGGAGACGAGCAATTCCAATTCGAGCTGAAGCAGGACAGCAAGGACGAGATCGGCCTGCTGGCGGAATCGTTTAACACGATGAAACGCCAGCTCGACAAGCTGATCAACGAGGTGTACAAGAAGGAGATCATGCGGAAGGAGACGGAGCTGGCGCTGTTGCAGAGCCAGATCAATCCGCATTTCCTGTACAACACGCTGGCCGTCATCTCCTCGTTGGCCGTCCAGAATCAGGATCGGCAAGTGAGCAAGATCGTCCGCCATCTGTCCAACTTCTACAAGACCTCGCTGAGCAAAGGCAAGCCGGTCATTCTGATCCAGAAGGAGATCGAGATTACTCGGCATTACGTGGAAATCCAGTCCGTCCGGTTCGACAACCTGTTCCGCGTCCACTGGCAGCTAGACGAGGAGCTGTTCCGGCATCAGACGGTCAAGCTCATCCTGCAGCCTTTCGTGGAGAACGCCATTCAGCACGCCGTCTGGAGCGACGACGACCCGCTTAACATCGTCATTCGGCTGTACCGGCTCGGCGACGCGATCCGCTTCGAGGTGGTGGACGACGGCGCGGGCATGTCGCCCGAACGCGCCGCGGACATTATGCGCAGAGACAAGGAAGCCGGCTACGGCATTGGCAACGTGCATGAACGCATCCAGTTGGCTTACGGTCCCGAATACGGCGTCACTCTGTTCAGCCGTCCGGGGATCGGCACTCAGGTCGTCATTACGTGTCCGCTTCAATAGACGGCGCCGAAGAAGCGGAGGAGGCCCTCCGTCTGTCGACTGCCGTGATCGCTGGCGCTAAGCGGCACACATACAAAGTGAATGGGGCAAAACTCGCTTTATCTTGCGGTTTACGTGGGATAAGGCGAGTTTTTTTGTTAATGGAGCCGTTAGGACGGGTTGTACGAACGTGGCAGCCCCTATGCCTGCTCCGCCTAAAGTCGTAGTCTAATTCTATACCTCAGTCCGTTAGGGTTGTTTCTTTGTACAGCTATAATGAAATCATCGGATTGCGCATGACAGAATGATTCGTTCAATCTAAAACAGGAGATGTTTTTTATGATGGTCGGCTTTGGCAAATCCATGATGCAGTCCGTTTGGATGGTCTGGGAACGAGGTTTTGGATGGGTTTTACGCTTTCGCAGCTTGCATACTACGCATTTTGGCATATGTACGGTTATGATAAAACGACATCGGGGAAGCAGCATTCTATGTCAAGATTCGACACTCATTCATGACGGAGATATGATCGGGGAGCTTCATCTTAATAACGATACGATATTGGCATTGATTAAAGCCGAGGGCCCGGACCGCGCGGCGCTTAAAACAGCGCGGCTCGCCCGAAGATCGATGATGCAAATCAGCGAAGCGTTTGAGGATCAGCCCGAATTTCGAGAGGTAAAAGCTTTGGTTGGCATTACTTTGCTCCATCGGGGGCTGACACATGGCTTGGGTTTCGAGCAGCAGGCGTTGAAATACGGGGTGTTTCGGCAGATGACAACGGCCTATCTTCGATTGCTGTTAACAGCCATGCATCCGGAAGGCCAAAGGCGCGTCGCCCGAAAAACGGAAGCATTAATACCCATGATGCTGATTCATACCCGGGGCTCGCTAAAAAATCGTTTTTTATCTGGCGGGCGCAAGATAGGATAGGAAGCGGAACGATGGATCTTTATCAAACATTATTAATTCGATAATAACCCGTTAATATTGTTCCTCTATATTGTACCTATCTGTACAAAGGGAGGAATTAATAACCATGTTACGTAATTTCAACGGCAAAACAGCAGGCAAAGTGATGATCGCAGCTTCTCTCCTGTTCGGCAGTCTGGCGGGGGTTGCCCACGCGGCGGACAAAGGGAGCACGAAAAACGTCATTCTTATGATTCCCGACGGTATGGGGATCAGCTATCTGACAGCAACGCGTATTTACAAAGGGGAAGAGCTATCCTTCGAGCGTTACGCGAAGGGTCTTATGAAAACATATTCCAACGACACGAACATTACGGATTCCGCAGCGGCCGGCACGGCAATGGCGACCGGTTACAAAACAAACAATGGCGTTATCGCGGTAACTCCGGACGGCAAACGGCCTGAGTCCATTCTGGACGCCGCAAGAGACAAAGGCAAGTCGACTGGCCTCGTTGCTACGTCTCGTATCACTCACGCCACGCCGGCCGTATTCACAGCTCATGATCCGAGCCGAGGCAACGAAGTTGCCCTTGCGACGGAATACATCAATAATGTCGACGTCATTCTGGGCGGCGGACGCGATATGTTCTTGCCGCAGGCGGAAGGCGGCCAGCAGCCAGAACGTAATCTTGTTGCCGAGGCGGAAGCGGCAGGCTACGATTATATCACCAACAGAAGTGAACTCGATGACGTAACATCGGATAAAGTTCTGGGGCTGTTCGCCATGAGCGACATGAAATACGATATCGACCGCGATAAGATCAATGTCCCAAGCTTGTCGGAAATGACGGAGCTGGCGGTAGAGACGCTTAGCCAGGATCAAGACGGCTTCTTCCTTATGGTAGAGGGCAGCCAAATCGACTGGGCCGGCCATGCCAACGACCCGACTGCTTTGATTACGGATATGCTTGCATTCGAGGAAGCGGTGGACGTAGCCCTTGAGTTCGCGAAGAAGGACAAAAATACGCTGGTTGTCGTTGTCGGCGATCACGAGACTGGCGGTATGAACATCGGCAATACGCCAGGCGGCTACAAGGAGAATATCGAAGTTCTTAAAAATGCCAAAGGCAGCTCCAATACGGTCCTGGGCACCCTCAAAGAAGAGGCCCAGACTGTCGGCATCGAAAACGCCAAGGTTGTGGACGGCAGCTACTACGTTCCGGTGCGCGACATCGTAGCGGAGCTGGACGGCGAGCTGACCTACCATGCGCAGGCTTTTGCGGCAGACGTTTCTATCGGAGGGGCTTCCTTCCGCGTCGATCTCGGCGACAAGAAGATCGTGGCAGGCTCCCAGACGCTGGATGCCGATCTGTTTATCGAGAAGGGAACCTCGTATATCGCTCTTGTTTCAATCGCCGGTTTGATCGGGCTGCAAGCTGCAGTCGGCACAACGGCGGATAAGCCCGAAGAGACAACCGCTTATCTTGTCGACGTAAAGCAAGTGGTTGAGCCGATCGTCGGCTTCGAGCTTACTGACGAAGACGTAGCTTATCTGACGAGCGTCAACTGGAACAACAACACGACGCTGACGAATGAGATCGGTACGGTCGTATCCGCGCATGCGCTCATCAGCTGGGGCTCCCGCAACCATACGGGTGAAGAGCTGCCGGTGTACGCATACGGCGCAGGCTCCGGGGAATTCGTAGGCCTGATCGACAATATCGACCTTCCGCGTATCCTCTCGTATCTCATGGGCGTCGACTTGTTCGACAACGAAGAGTCATTTATGGAGAAGCTGGAGAAGAGAAGAACCGAGTAATGGCGAGAGCATCTTCTTCGGCGTCGAAATAGAGATCCATGCGGCCAATTTGCCGAACCGGGGCGCGATCCAGGGACTGCCGGACGACTTGGTCGTCGAGACGCAAGCGATGTAACGGACATACGCGACTCTTAGAAGCTCAAATGGGGAGAAATGCCCCTGGTTTGAAGCTGTAAGAGTCGCTGATGTCCATTAGTGCCAACAGGCGCCGCCAGAGGACGGCCTAGTCGCTTCGCCTTGTGTAAACGCGGTCGCTCAGCCCCGAAGGTCTCCGATAGGCGTTTTTCTCATCGGCTGCGCGTGCCTGTCTCGTAAACTCCAAAGGTCGACACTGTAATGCCCTCCTTCGTTCTGGTTGCCGTCCAATCCCAGCCGCTCTTATAGTTGGCGAGCTGCAGCTTGCCGGTAGTATCGTCGAAGGTCCAGGTGCCGGTTTTCGGTCCGTTCCAATAATAGGAAAACGTACCGTCCTTTTCAATTTGCAAGACGCCGCCGCTGGCGCTTTGTTGCCCGGCCGGCACCCACATATTCCACGAGCCGATAAAGTATTCATAATCGCCCGATAAGGAAGGGAGCGGTTCTTTGTCGCTGTCCGTGTCCTCGTCGTCGCTTGCGTCTGAGGTCTCGCCGCTGTGGCCTGCAATGTAAATTTTGCGCGTGGCATCGTCAAACGTAATCTTTTGATTGAATTGCTCGCTGACGAAACGGATCGGCACCATGGTCTTGCCTTTATAAATCGTGGCTGGCACGTCCATCGTAACTCTTTTTCCGTTTACCGTCGCTTCCGAGCTGTCGATGACCAGGACGATGACGTCTTCTCCCCGGGTCAAGGTAATTCTTCGTGCAGCGCCGTCCCAGTCCAGCTTGGCGCCAAGCGCCTCGCTGACAAAACGCAGCGGAATGAGCGTTCTGCCGTTATGAATAAACGGCGCAACCTCCAGCTTATACTCGTCGCCGTTGATCCAAGCGGCAGGATTGTTGATTTGTAGGACGATCTGATTGCCCGAAGCCGCTTCCTCCTCCGCGATGACGACTTTGATGGCCTCGGAAATGAGCGCGATGTTGCCGCTCTTGTCATAGGCTACGACTTTGTACAGGTAAGTATGGCCGACAAACGTGTAATGGTCGGTGAATTCCGGCTTGGTCAGCTTGAAGTCGGTCATTTTTACATAAGCCGCTTGGTTGTCGGAACGGTAAATATCCCATGACACATGCCCGGTTTGTTTCGCCCAAGGCACCGTAATGCTGCCGTCTCCCACAAATTCATAGGTTGCCGCGGGATTTTTGGCATCCTGGGCAGGGGAGCCTATTTCAAGACCGCCGGACCCGGGGGACGTAGGGCTCTCTTCTTCGGGCTGCTCCAGTACATACGAAAACATCACCTTGGTTATCGAAGAACCGTTGTCCGGCAAAACGCGGTCGATCTGAATTTTCGCAAGACTGCCGTCATGCAGAACGATGAGATAAACGGCGCCTTTCTTGATTTTAAGCGAATTCGCGAAGCCGCCAAGGCTCGCATCCGTCGGATCCGTTAATCCTTCGCCGTCCAGATCCAGAATCGCGGCCGCTCCAATGTCTCCGTATTGGTTGATCACCATATCCGTCTCTGCGCTTTTTGTTGTATACGCCATCTTCAACAGGTTGAGCCCGCCGCGATCGAGCGGATTGCCGCTCCAGTTCAAGGTGTACGGATGAATCTGGTCATATACCGCGCTTTGCTTTGCACTCCAGGCGATCGTATCGGCAGCCCGGGCTTTCCCGGGGAACAACGCGCCGGAGAACAGCGTGCCGATCAGAAACAGGAGTGTAATCGAGGTAATCCATTTGCGCATGTTTTCGTCTCTCCTAAATGGTATAGTAACTTTCTTGCCATCACTATATCGAATGGATATTACAGGATGCTAACATGCGGAGAGGGTAGTTGTTTGTCAGTTTTTTGTAAGGAAAAAGAATAAAATGAAAGAGAAGAAGCGCTGAACGGTGGGATTCCGCAGCGCTTCTTCTGTTATAATTTAAGTACCGAAAATGTACGATTGACAGACAACGGATGGCGGACAAGAAGGCGGTGAAACGATAGGATGGCATGGGTAGAAGAACTGGACGGACTGCTTGGGCAAGGGCGCATGCGGGAGGCGGTCATTCGCATGGAATGCGTGATTCTGGAAGGTCGGGCATTGCCGGAGCAGCTGCTCAGACGGCTGCCGGAAACCCATCTGCAGGCATCGCCGTTGCTCCTCCAGGCCGTGGCCGAGATCGACTGCGACATCGGCAGGCTGTCCGAGGCCAAACAACGGCTGGAAGCAGCCGTGAAAGGCTTTGCTGCGCAATCCCTGCCTGATCGGCTCATTGGAGCCATGTGCGCCCTGGCCGAGCTGCAGCTTCGAACGGGAGACATCGCTTCTGCGGAAACGCTGCTCCTTTTTCTGAAGCACGAATATGACAAACGGCCTGATGACGATGGGGACGCCGCCGGCAGGCTGCCTCGCGCCCTGGCGGCCGGAGCCCGACTTGTCGATTCGGAAGCGAGCGCAAAAAGCTGGTATATCGGGGCGATCGGGCAATTTGAGCGCAAGGGCCGGCTTGCGGAAGCGGCAAGCACGCTGGCCCGACTTATCGTTCAATGCGGCGACGCCATACAGGAGCATGAGTGGAAGGATTTGGCATGGAGATTGCGTCAATGGTCGGCCGCTGCAGATGATGTTCGCGACCTCTATCCTTGGATCGGATCGCTTTGGGACCTGAGGCAAGGATATGGGGAGCCATCCATCGTGTCGCTGAGAAAATTTTTAAACGAAAGCTCGGCCGGACAACTGCCCTATTATCATATAGCGGAGATTCAAATTGCCGTCTATCGGGCCATGCTGGAGTTAAATGTCGAGGAGGCTCTCCGCTCCGGCGATGCTTTGCGGGCACTGCAACAAAAGCATTGTGCGGATTATTTGCTGCAGTATAGGCTCTTGCAGGCTTTGGCCGATGGGCTGAGGCGCGCAGGGAAGACGCCCCAGGCGGAGGAGGCCGCGACCGAGCTCGACAGGCTGGCCCGGCATTTAAAGCTGCCCCGGCCGTCAGTCCGCGAGGTCTCCAGCCCGGTGCCAGTTGGGCCGTTCCGGGCGAATGCAGAGGAAGAGGGCGCCGTCTGGCGCATTCGATTGTTTGGGGGCTTGGCGTTCCAGAACGGTTTTAGAGAGGTGCGGGGAATGCGGTGGAAGCGAAAAAAAGCGCAGGAGCTTTGCGTTTATTTGCTTTTGCAGCCCAATTACATGAGCTCAAGGGATCAGCTTATCGACATTTTACAGCTTGGAGAAGTTCCCGATAAGGCGGTGCGGTTGCTGCACGTCATTACCCATCAGTTACGGCAAACCTTTCTGGATGAACTGGGGATTCGGGACATCGTCTTTATTCGTGAAGGGCTCGTTTCTCTGCGCGAAAATGCCATCGAGTATGTGGACGTAGAAAAATATTACGCACTTATACGGACTGCGGATCAATTGTGGATCAAAGATCGGCCGCTCGCTTGCGAGCTGTACGAGGAGGCGCACGCGCTGTACGATGAGCTGCTGCCTGAGCTGCCTTATATTTCGTGGCTGGCCAATGTGCGGGAGCATGCGTTGGATAAGCAGACGGCCATCGTTCGAAAGCTATGTCGGGCTGCGGAGGAAAAGCAAGACGCGATAATGGAGGAGCATTATTGCCGGGAGTGGCTGCGGCTGCGGCCGGATCAAGAAGAAGCCTGTCAGCAGCAACTGCGCATTTTGACAAGGACAAAACGGCATCAGGAGGCGAGACAGTTGTATGAACGTTTTGCCCGGCATTACAGGGAGGAGCTTGGTTTGGAGCCTTCCGCGGAGACGGCGCAACTATTAGAGGAGCGGAGGTCATGAGTCTCTTCTCCGGTCCGGGGAATCGTTTGGTTGTCCTATATGCGCTGATCCTTGCCGCAGTATCGGCAGGCATGCTTCTGTCAAGCAAATATGTGGTCGGACACGAGGGAGACGAGCTGCAAACGCTTGTTGCCGTGGTGTTGGCCGGTCATGCCGGCATTTTGTTGCTGCTCTGTTTGTTCACTTTCCAACGGCTAGAAAACAGAGGTCCGGAAGAGCTGCAGCATAAATCGATGGATGCGGAGCTGCGGCAATGGAAGCTGCTGACGGGTTTTCCAAAACAATTGCTTTGGTTTACGTTTATCAGCAGTATGGCGGTTGCCCAGATTTGCCATATGATTCTTTTGGGGTTGCCTCCGTGGAGCATGGACACCGCGAATCAATATGCGCAAAGCACGCTTTCCAATTTGACGACTTATTTGGCTCTCGGCTTAATTTTCTACAGCACGGCGCGATGGGTTTTGCGGCCGTTTATTATGGAGCTGCGTTTGTATCGGCATGAGGACATTCGCTTTAAAAGCGCGACCTGGAGCTTCATTTTGGCGGCCGTCTGCGGCCAGGTCTATATGCTCCTGCGTCTGGTGCGTTACGCGGGGACCGCCCGGCGCGAAGGGGACTCCCCCGATTTCGTGACATTCGCGGCCATCGGAGTCATCGTCTCCGTAGTAACGCTAATCGTGGTGTACGGCATGTCCCGTTATTTATTCCGTGATATTGAGCGACTGACGGAAGGACTGCGAGAACTGGCCGGGTTTCGGAGGGGCGAGCTGCTGCGGCATCTTCCCATCGGTTCGCCGTATGAAGCAGGGGAGCTGACATTGGCGTTTAATGCATTGCAAGGCCGATTTGAACGAGAGTATGCGCGTCTTGACCGTGATATTCAACTGGCGGTTCAAGTGCAGCAGCAGCTGCTGTCCAATCTCCAGCCGGCGCTGGGAGACTGGCGATTTAACGGAGAATGCCGCAGAGCGACGGAGGTAGGCGGCGGCTTCTATGACGTTATCCCCCTCGACGGCGGACGCGCTGCGATTGTCGCCGGCTGCGTGACGGGCAACGGGCTTCCTTCGGCGCTTGTGATGTCTTCCGTTCTGATGCTGCTGCGCTCGCGCATGCAAGATGCGGCAACGGCGGGCGAGTGGTTGACGAGGCTGGATCAGGAGTGCAAGCCGATTATGCAGGAGGATATGCGGGTTCATATTGGAATTGGAATGATCGACAACGATCGCGAAACGCTGCATGTTGCGATGGCGGGACAAATGCAGCTGCTGCTCGAGCACAACGGGAGTACATCGGGGACGGAGTCGGGCGCGGAACCGCTTGGAAGGAGGAGCCCGGCCTCTGTTACAGAAAAAATATACCCGCTCGCCGGGGCATGCCGCGTTACGCTGCAAATGACGGAAGGCGGGGATGTTTCG
The DNA here is from genome assembly GCF_002165585.1 of Paenibacillus sp. MY03. Taxonomy (NCBI): domain Bacteria; kingdom Bacillati; phylum Bacillota; class Bacilli; order Caryophanales; family Paenibacillaceae; genus Paenibacillus; species Paenibacillus sp. MY03. The sequence continues at coordinate 98,128 of NZ_MXQD01000010.1, forward strand.
GCCGGAGAGGCTTTGGATGACGCGATGTTTCCCGAGGACAGCAGTTCCATTACCGCATGCAGAAACGGAGAGGGGAAGCGACATGAGGAGGAGCAGTAACAAGGCGGACTTACTGCCCTTGCGGCTTTTTGGCGCTTATATCGCCGTATTCATCGGAGGCACGTTGTTTATAACGATCAACAACTTGGTGATTCATGGCATTGCGTTCGAGCAACTCCTGAAGTTTAATATCCCTTTTTTGATTATTAGCGATATTTTCTTGGCTTTCCTGCTGTACGCCATTACCTATTGGCGTTTGGGCGCGGTATTTCGCTCTTTTCGAAGACTGGGCGCGGATCTGCCGAAGCAGGTTGTTTTTGAGAAGTTAATGCGCTTTCCCGGGGAGTTATCCGGCGGCATGATTTTGCTCGCGCTTGCGTTTATCGCCCTGCATCACGGCATCGAGATAGTTTCTTTGCAGAGAAGGGTCGATTCCTGGGAGCATGTCGTACATTTGGCGCAAAGCGTTTTGTCGGAGGTAAGTCTGGCGCTTATACTGGCGGTTCTGCTATTTGTCATGACGAGAAGATGGCTGCGCTCCTATGCCGCCCGCCTTGCAATGGACAAGCTGCCCGCAAACCGTAAACATTCGGCGGTCAGACTTCTTACGCTTGGTGCGATAATCGGCTTCATCATCACCTTTTCCGCCGCAATTCGTATTCTTCCCAAGGCCGAAGAGGGCTGGAGCGCCATGTCCATACTGGGCTTGCCCGCCTTATACGCCGTTTTCTCCACCAGCATTCTTGCCTTCTATGCGCTTGAGCTTAGAAAGGAGCTGCGTCTGCTGATCGACGGCTTGCGGAAGCTGGCCGACGGTGAGAAAAGCAGCCTGCATCGGACGTTTCCGGTCTTATCCGTCCATGAGGTCGGCAGATTGGCGTCTGCCGTCAACGAGATTCAAACGCGGATCGGCCAATCCTATTTGGAGGTGGAGCGGCAGTTGCGGCTTGCTTACGCGGTGCAGCAGAAGCTGCTTCCAAAAAGGCTGGCGGTCACGCCGGAGTTCGACATCGCCGCTTCTTGCCAGCAATGCCATGAGGTGGGCGGAGATTGGTACGATGTCATTCCTTTGGGAGAACATCGTTATTGTATAGCCATAGGCGATGTATCCGGCAAAGGGATGCCCGCCGCCCTGCTGATGTCGGCTGCCATGACAGGGCTTCGCACGGTGGTTGCGCAAGGGGGAACGGCAGGCGACATGCTTGGCCGGTTGAATCTGTACATGTATCAGATGACAAGAGGCCGGATGTACACGACGGCGGGGCTTGCCATCCTGGATGTGTCCGCCGCTTCCCTGGAATATGCCGCCGCAGGCCATCTGGACCCTTATTGGATTCGGCAAGGGGAGCTGATCGATTGGCCGTGCTCCTCGCTCCCGCTCGGTATGTTCCCAGATACGGCGTACCATGGAGCGTCTCGCGCATGGGCGCCCGGCGACATGTTCCTCTTGTATACGGACGGAATCATTGAGAGCGGACAAGCGGCGGGAGACATGCTCGGTTTCGAGCGATGGGAGCAAGAACTGAGGCGGTTGTCCCCCGAGCGCCATGCGGAAGATCAGCTTCAAGCCTTGCTCGGGCGGCTGGAGCATTCTGAGCATGAAGGAGAGCTTCACGACGACCGCACCGTTATACTGCTGCGATGGAAAGGACGGTTGTAGAGGTTGTTCAAAAAGTCCGCTTTTGATCACGAAGTATACCAGGAAGCCTAATCGACATCGAATATGGAACGCAAGCGAAACTAAGCGTATGCTTTCGAAGTATGTTTCCTCCGGAAACATTGCAGGTGCTCACGTAGCTTCCACTACGCTCCGCTCCTCAGTTTCTACTTGCATTCCATCTTCTCGGTGCTGAAAACCGAACTTTTTGAACACGAACTTGTAATCATTTTGTTAGCTTTGTTCGGGATAATCGCGATATCGGGACGAGGCGGAGAGGAGGGCGGCTGTGGATAAATTTCCGGTTTTCAAGCGGTGGGACATTCCAAGCGTTTATGGCTTCGAAAAAACGGTCATGCAGGAGGCTGCCGCCGAAATGATGCGGCTTTTCCCGGAGAGAAGCCCGAGCCGATTGGACGATATCAAAACGGTCATCGCCGAAGCTTGCTTGAACGCCATCGAACATGGCAACGGAGGCGATGCGAATTTGACGGTGACGATTCAATTGACTGCGGAGCGGGATAAAGTTTCGTTCCGGATCTACGATCAAGGCGCCGCCACGGCTGTCATCGACCAGAACGCGGATGTTCCGCTTTCGGATAAATGGGAGCTGCCCCGCCCTCGGGGCTGGGGACTGACGATTATTAGCCGGCTATCCGATCATTGCGAGTTTGGGCAATGCGAAGGAAAAACCTGTTTGGACATTATCTTTTATTGGTAGGAGGCCATTATGAACAACCCGTTCCGAGCGGAAAGCCGATTGAATGCGCACGCCTTCATCCTGGACCTTTACGGCGACTTGTCCAACCAATCCGAGGAATACCTGATCGGCATGAAGGATTGGGAACTAGGGCTGCAGGATGGCAGAAGGTTTCTTATACTCAACTTCGTGCACGTGGATTACATTAACAGCATGGGAATAGCCGTATTGATCCGTATCGTAAGATCGCTTGCCAAAGCCGGCTGCCAAACCTTTGCCTTTGGCGTTACCGCGCATTACCAGAAGCTGTTCCGGATGGTGGGCTTAACCGAGTTTATGGCCGTCTATCCGGACGAATATTCCATTGGTCAGCGTATCGAGGCTTTGCAGGACAACCGCTAATAAGGTTGTGGCAAGCAAATTAAAAAGCTGCCCCAGAAGTAGATTCATAACTTCGGAGCAGCTTTGTTGCGTTGTTATTATTTCAGTTCAGCCAATACTTCTTCGATTTTGGCAAGCTCGGATTGCAAGCCGCCGCCGCCCAGGTACCAGAGCGGACCATCAAGGTAAACGATGCGGTTGTTTTGATACGCTTTTGTTTTCTTAATAATCGCGTTCTCCATGTCGGCCTCGATATTCGATGTATTGCCCGCCGTTGCCGCGGTACGGTCAATGACGAGAAGCACTTCCGGGTTGAACTCGAGCACGGCTTCAAAGCCGAAGTTGGAGCCATGGGAAGAAGCTTCGATATCGTCCGTCACCGGCTTAAAGCCGTATACTTCATACATGTAGCCGAAGCGGGAGTTGGAGGCGAAGCCGGACAGATTTCCTTCGTTATACATGGTAACCAATGATGTTTCATAATTGCCGGCTAACGTATTAATGTTTTTCAGGGCTTCGTCGAAGCTGGCAAGATACTCGGCAGCCTCTGCTTCCTTGCCAAACATCTTAGCTGCGATGTCTACGGAAGCCAGGAAGGTGTTCCAGTAGTCGTTTTGCTGTGTTCCGACAAATACGACATCCGCAATTTCTTTCAGTTCCTCATAAAAGGTGGATTGACGGCCGGAGATAAAGATAACGTCCGGGTCCAGTTCGGCGATGTCCTCGAACAAAGGCGTTTTTAGCGTGCCGATATTCGTATACTCGTCTCCCGAAAAATGTTCGAGATGAGCCGGCAAGCTGGAATCCTTAGCGAGACCTACGACGCCTTCTACGCCGAGCGCATCCAATGTATCCAGGAACCCGTAATCGAATACGACGATTTTTTCGGGCATCTTCTCGAACGTTACGTCCGGGAATGCGATCGTTCCTTTTTCTTCGTTCTCTGTAGAAGCGATAGTTGAGCTAATCGTCATGGGATATGCGGGAGCCGATGCGTCATTGTCGGCAGGCGGCTGTTCTGTAACAGGCGGATTGCTTGCGGCAGAACCGCCTGAGGCGTTCTGATCGGCCTCATTATTGTTACCTCCGCCACAGGCTGCCAACATAAGCGACATCACCGTGATTGCACTTACCAATTTCCATTTTTTCATCATTACGAATCTCTCCTTGTTTATCATTTTATATAAAATAATTGATATCAATTATCAATATCATCCAAAAAAAGGGTGCGCGAAAAGTAGGAATCCACTCGATGGTCACTAGAACTACGGCTACGCATCCGCCGCTTCTCTTGCGTCTAGGAATTAAAATAGACGCAGATTCGGCATCCGTTTTGATCTTGAATCGGAATATCCATATCGAAGATATCTCGCAGCGAATCCGTCTTAATAATCTCGTGCGTCGGGCCGTCCTTGACCAAACGGCCATTTTTGAGCGCCACAATACGGTCGGAATAAACGGAGGCGAAATTAATATCGTGCAGCACGATAATGACGGTTTTCCCCAGCTCATCTACAAGATTGCGAAGAATCTTCATGATTTGCACGGAATGTTTCATATCCAGATTGTTAAGCGGCTCATCGAGAAGAATATATTCAGTATCCTGAGCAATGACCATGGCGATAAAAGCCCGCTGTTTCTGGCCGCCCGACAATTCATCCAGAAATTTATCCTGCATTTCGCCGAGATTCATATAAGCGATCGCTTGATCCACAAACTTTTCGTCTGCCGAGGTCAGCCGTCCCTTGGAATACGGATATCGTCCGAATGCGACAAGCTCTCGTACCGTTAATCGGACATTGATATGATTGGCCTGCTTCAAAATGGAAACCCGTTTGGCGAATTCGCTGGAGTTCCACTTCTTGACATTGTTGCGATCCAGCAATACTTCTCCCGTATCCGCATCTAATAACCGGCTCACCATAGAGAGCAACGTGGATTTACCGGCGCCGTTCGGGCCTATGAACGAAGTAATCGTACCCGGTTCAATCGTAATGGAAACATCCTCTACAACCGGCTTTTTGCCGAACAACTTGGTTAAACCCTTGATCTCGATCATCCCGCTGCCCTGCTTTCTTTAAGTAATAAGTAGATGAAATAAATCCCGCCGATAAAGTTGATGATGACGCTGAGCGTCGTCGTCAATTCGAAAATATGCTCGACGAGGAACTGCCCTCCCACCAGCGCGACAATACCAATCAAGCTGGCTCCCAGGATGAGTATAGAATGCCTGTACGTCACTAAATATTGATAAGCCAAATTCGCTACAATGAGTCCAAAGAAGGTGATCGGTCCCACGAGCGCGGTCGAGGTTGCAATCAACACGGAGGAGAGGATTAAAATATTCATGACCATCCGGTCATAGGGAATGCCCAAATTCATTGCATTTTCCCGACCGAGCGACATGACATCCAGCTTATCCATGATCCTGTATCCGTAAATAAACGCGATAAACAAGATGCCAACGGAAATGTACAGAAGATCCTTCTTCACATTCATAAAATTGCCGAATAATCGATTTTGCAGGCTCAAATAATCGACCGGATCGATCAGCACCTGCAGGAAAGTGACGAAACTGCCCAGCAGCGTGCCTAAAATCATCCCGATCAACAGCAGCAAATAAATCGGATGTTTATCGGCCCGGAACAAAAACCGGTACAAAATCAGCGCAAACAACACCATGACAGCTATTGCGGCGCCAAAATTCAAATACTTGTTGAGGACCCAAACGGATAAGGAGCCCGCAAAAAAATAAATGAACGTTTGCACCACTTCGTACATGGAATCAAGGCCCATCACCGATGGCGTCAATATCCGGTTCCGCGTGATGGTTTGGAATACGACGGTAGAGTAGGCAATCGCGATTGCCGTTACGACCATAGCCGCAATACGAAGCATCCGTCTGGGAAAAGCGTAATCAAAGCCGCCCTTGATATCATAAAACGCGTATAACAAGATGCAGACGATCGATAATATCGCGAGAATAACAAGCTTCATACTATTTTTTGGCATATGCTCTCCCCCTAATCAACATCACTAAGAAGATCGCACTGCCAATCACCGCAACCGTTACATTAACCGGGATTTCATAAGGATGGATCACGATCCGCCCGATAATATCGCAAACGAGCAGAAAAACGACGCCCATCGCAGCAGTGTGAGGGATCGTTTTGCGCAAGTTATCGCCTAGATAAAGCGACACAATGTTCGGAACGATCAAACCCAGGAACGGAATAACTCCGACAGTCAGCACCACCGTTGTGGAGATGATGGCCACTAATATAAGACCGATGTTCATGACGGCTTTGTAGCTTAAGCCCAAGTTTTTTGCGAAATCCTCGCCCATGCCCGCTACCGTAAACTTGTTCGCATATAGATAAGCTAGAACAAAAGCTGGAACACTTATATATAACAGCTCATATCTGCCGGAAATAACAAGGGTAAAGCTGCCCATCAGCCAAGCCGAAATATTTTGGAGAAGATCGGCCTCGTAAGCGAAAAACGTCGTGATGGACGATAAGATATTCCCGTACATAATGCCGATGAGCGGAACGAAAATGACATCCTTGAATTTAATTCGATCCAGGATCTGCATAAAGACGAAGGTCCCCGCCAAAGCAAATGCAAATGAAAATAAAATCTGCCCCGTGTAGGTGACATTCGTAAAAAACAGCATGGATATTAAAATGCCTAGCTTGGCTGCATCCAATGTGCCTGCAGTCGTAGGAGATACAAACTTATTGCGGCTCAGGGACTGCATAATCAAGCCCGCTATGCTCATGCCGGCTCCAGCCAAAATGATGGCCATCAAACGAGGCACCCGGCTAACTAAGAAAATATCAATCTTATCTGTATCTCCATTGATAAGATCGCTAATCTTAATATCGATAGCGCCTAGAAATAAGGATACGAAGGACAGCAAGACCGCGGCGACAATGACAATCCATAGTCTCATGAGCGGCTCTTCAGCTCTCGATTACCGTGAGCAGCAGTGCTGCCGGATAACCGGCATGGAGGCTGCCTGCGATTTTTTCTCCGGCCTGGAACTTATGGGCAGAACGCCAATGTTTCATTATATCTGTTAATGCCATACGTTCTCATTCTCCTTACCTCTATGCGGTCGTTCAAAAACACGACTTCTCGTTAGTGATAATCATTATCACCATTTCCTATTCTACATCTTTTTCTACGCCGAGGAATGGATTTTCCCTTTCGCCGGGATGGATTTTTCTTTTGCGCGATTATTTTTCGTCCTCCATCAGCCGGCTCACCGTCTCATCCACAAGACCGCCGTAAAACGATGCGTTATATAAGGACGGTACCGGATGTCGGATAATCAGACATTCTGCCCGGTTTGGATGCAGGATATTCCAGTCTGCTATCAGCTTGCTCTCTTGCCATTCGGAGAAGGTGTCGGGGACGAGCAGCAGCGCATTGTCGCAAAGCGTAGAAATGTCCTCCAGCCGTTCGGTATCGAGAATTCGGATCTGCTGCACTGCAGCAGGAGATGTCAGGCCCAACGCGTCGTAGAACAGATCGCTCATTTTTTTCGCTCGCCGGCCGTATACGCGATACCCGCTCGAATGTGCGGATACAATGAGGAAAGGGGTATGGCCGAGCGCAAGCTGGACAAGTCGTCTGGCGTTAGCTGCCTTCAGCTTGAATTGCGTAAGCCAGTGGTCCGCGACGCCGGAGAGCTCCAGCAATTGCCCGATGCGGTGAAGCCGATCCCGCCAGGAGAGATTCGAATTTTTCCAGATGATCATCTCGACCGGTGCAATGTGTTTCAGCTCCAGTAAAATTTCCTCCGACACCGGCTGCGTAAAGATGATGTCCGGCTGAGCGTCCCGAAGTCTTGGCATCAGCTCTTGCCAACGCTCGGTCCAGCCTCTTGGCGGCGAGAATGCGGGCGTAATGCCAAGCGCCTTGAAATCCCCTTCGAAGACCGGACATAAATTTGCGATACGTCGGTTTGCGCGGGCCACATATTCCGTAGGAGATAACCCCATATGCTTCTTGAACACTCTGCTGAAGTACAACTCGTCGGCGTACCCTACGGAATGCGCCACATCCATAATCGAGGCAGGCGAATTGGACAGCAGGGATAACGACGCGTTAAGACGCGTGGCGGTGATCCACTTGTGAGGAGTGAAACCCGTATACTCCTTGAACGCTTGATAAAATCGACTTGCTGCGACTCCTGATTCGCGAGCCATCTCTTCCAGGTTCAGCGGCTCGTTGAAACGATTGCCGATCAGGCGGTACGTCCTCTCCATCAGTCGGAGCAACGCTTTGGCGCCGTCCGCTTCGTTCTCCTTCGACCGCAGCAGCCAAGCGGCTGTCAGCGCATAGAGATGCGACTGCAGCGTAAGCCGCGTTACGTCCGGCAACGACTCGAAGGGAGCGTCAACCGCCGCCGCGAACGCCTCGGCCCACATGCGGGAGTGCGGCAGACGGCAAGAGTAAGTTCTTTGCTCCCCCAGCGCGAGCGCTCCGGACTCCTCGAATCGGATAATCAGCACCTCGGCCGTGCCTACCTCCCGGTTACGAATCGAGAACCCGGAAAGATGCGGGACATAAAACCATTCATCCACCGCTGCCTCGAACAGGGCGGCTTCATTTTCGGCAAGGCAATGCACACTCTCCCGCAGCACGAAGCCGAACGCCGAAGTACGTCCACAGTCAATGTCTACCCGTTCCCCCTCCTTCAGAATAAAGGATTCGGATTGCAGGAATGAAAGTAAAGCTGTTGCTTGCGATCCAGAAATATCGTTCATCCTCCTAAAGGAAGTGTTGTTATCCCAATTGTACCGCCTTTTATTTTTTTAACCAAATCGCTGCGGGATTGATGTTACAATAACGGGACAAGGCAACGGCGAGTAGGGGGGATACGCATGGAAAATCATCCGAATCACAACAAAGAGGATCACAACCCATATGAGGACGAGGAGTGGGACTTTGAGTCGGAAGAGGAGGAAGATGACGGAGGTTCATCTGCCACGCGGCGCAAGTGGATCAGAAATACGATCATTTTTCTGCTGGTGGCCGCTCTGGTCGGCAATATATTGGCATTTTGGCCGCAAATCTACAACATGAAGACGCTGCCCCTCTTGTTCAAATCGAAGGAATTATCCAGCCAGGCAAAAATCCAAAGCTATAAAGAAGCGGTTGTCTTAGTCAGCACGGACAATGGCAAAGGCACGGGATTTCACATTAACGGCGGATATATCGTGACAAACTATCATGTAATCGAAGACAACGGCTATATCATAGTGAAATTTCCGGAGCATAGCCAGAGTTATAAAGCGGAGCTGTCGGGCAGCGATCCCGATCTGGATATCGCCATACTGAAGGTGGACATCGGGAATCAACAGCTGCCGTTTATTGAAATGGAGCGGAATCAAAAGCAATGGGAGCCTGGCGATCCTATCAACGTGATTGGCAATCCGCTGTTTTTTACGCAAATCGCCATAGAAGGCGCTGTAATCGGCTTGGTTCCGATTCAAGGCCGTCAACAGCCGGCCCTGGCCCTTGATGCGCCGATTTATGGCGGCAATAGCGGCTCTCCCGTCATCAACGAGCATGGCAAAGCCATCGCCGTTGTTTACGCCACTACCGATATCTCGCATCAAGACCAAATGATGCGGGCCGGTTTGGCCGTGCCGGTCGCCGACTTCGAGAGCTTGCTGCTAAAACTGTTGCCGCCGGAAGAGGATTAGGCTCTGACGCTTAATGATCGGACTGATGTGAAGATTGAGGCCGCGCGGCAACCGACTGTCGAACGACGAGATGCGGATTGAGCAGTGTACGAATGGTAGTGCCATTAGGCTCGGCCAGGCGGCGGCGAATCATCTCCATGACGAGTATACCTACATTTTCCCTTGGAAAATGTATCGTGGTCAGCGGCGGTGCATTCCACTTGGCCGCTTCCAAATTGTCGAAACCGATTAAGGACACTTGGCCGGGAACGTCGATTCCGCGCGCGACCAGCTTTTGGCTTACGTGAATGGCGAGCGGGTCATTTGCGCAAAAGAAGGCCGTCGGCATATGCTCCAGCAGGAGCGATTCGTGAATGCTATCCAAATTAATGCTCCCATCGGCGTTTCGCAGCTGCAAATTTATGATGCATCGTTCGTCAATCGGCAGTCCGAAACGGCGCATAGCGTCCAGGAAGCCGTGACCGCGCTGGCAGAAGCTTGGCGAAAGGTTATGATCCCCGATGAAACCGATATGGCGATGTCCGTTTTCGAACAAATGGCGTACGGCTAAATAGGCGCCTGCATAATCGTTTGCGCCGATCGAATCGATATGCGGGGCAAGATGATATTCATTGTCGAAGGCGATTGACGGTATGCCGGATTGAATCAGCTTAGCCGCAATCCCCTCCGGGATTAAGCCGAACAGCAAGTTCACATGCGGTTTGACAGCGGGCAGCCTCAATTCTGATGGCGTGTCCGTTGCCAGGTCGACCGGAAGCAGATCGAGTCGGCAACCGCCGGCTTTTAATTCGCGATCGAGGGACAAATAAACAGAAGTGAAATGCGGATCGGTCAAATTGTGCCGTTCGACGACGAGCAGAACAACTAGTTGTTCCTCTGATTCGTCCGGTCGGCACGTCTCATGTGACCGGTATTATGTTGGAGATGATCGAATATTTGCGAACGCATGACATGGATGATTACCGCGACTATTTCTCATCGTTTATAAGCCGGTTTTGCCCGGAGTTTCCGATGTTCGGAACGCCGGAAATTCATTCTATGCGGCGCTTTATGAGCGAGGAGCAATTGCAAGACCCGACTTTCAAAATGATTGAATATCATACAAAAAACCATCCCGGCCTAACGGATTTTTCATTATTCAAAGCGTTGGAGCTGCTGGGCGAAAAGCTGACTCCGTCCACGGATACTCTAGTCGAGCGCATTCGCCGCATGTCGTTCGTGCAGCGGGAACTAACCCAAATCGTCGTCGAATCTTATCGGCGCAACCGTTTCTATACAGGCGGACTGCTCTTTTGGATGTACAACGACTGTTGGCCGGCCAGCGGCTGGAGTTTGGTTGATTACTATGGTTATCCGAAAGGCGGCTACTATGGAATAAAGGCTGCCTCCAAACCGGTAATCGCTTCGGTGGAGCGGGATCGGACGAACGGTTCCATCCTATGTTGGGTATGCAATGAACGACTGGAGCAATCAAACGGAATCGGCCGATTGTTCGTACTTTCTCTGGATGCGGAAGCAACCGATAAGGCAATGTGGTCCAGCGAGTTTGAATTCGCTGTTGCTCCGGGTTCTTCGGCGGCGGCAGCGACGTTTGATGATGCCGAGCTGAGATCGTTCTTGGACAATCGTCATGTTCTTGTTATGGAAATCGAAGGAACATTCGGCACTGACCGTTCCGTATGGTTTACGGGACGGCCTGCGGAGCTGCAGCTTGCGCCATCCGAAGCGCGCATCGCAAAGAGGACGGACGCAGAAGGGGGCGGCACATTGATCGTCACCGCAAATCGCTATGCTCACTCGGTTATGCTGCATGGAGAGTATGTGTTCTCCGACAATTACTTCGAGTTGTTGCCAGGAGAGTCCAAGACCGTTCCATACTATTCGATTGCCGGGGCTCAAGAAAAACGGGAGATCGAGCTGCACGCTTGGAATTAAGGCGAAAAAAAGAAAAGGCTCTCCGTGTTCACCCATGGTGGCGGAGAGCCGCTATCGCGTGCCTTACCCTGTTCTTTGATCACGAAATTCCTTCGGGGTCAGCCCGGAATGTTTTTTGAATACTTTAATGAAATAGGGCGGATTATCATAACCTAATTCTTCGGCGATTTCATGGACTTTTTTATTGCTTTCCAGCAGAAGCTTTTCCGCTTTGATCATCTTCAGACGCAAAATGTAGGCGCTTAGCCCTTCGCCGGTCTCGAATTTGTAGATGCGGGATAAATAGACGGGATGAACATAAACGAAATCTGCGACTGCTTGCAGGGAAGTATCCCCCGATAGATGCGACTCGACATATTCCTGAGCCCGCCTGACAAGGAAGGCAGACGTTTCGCCTTGTTCGCTGTTCATATCCGCTTTTACTTTTTCTAGCACTCGCGACACCCATACTTGCAGCTGATCGATGTTTCGAAAGGGCACAGGCTGCAGGAGCAAACCGAAATCTTCGCCGATGATGTCCTCGAGCCGCTTCCCGTTTTTGTGGGACAGATGAATCAGCGCGCTCCCCACGGCAAAATAAATTTCCATAATATGCTCTTGAGAGGGCTGCCCGTTATCCGGATCATGGATCTGAAACACCGTTTGCAGCTTTTCCTCTATCGCATCCCAGCGCCCCGATTCCAAAAGCTGAACAAGCGTCGGAGAATCGTACAAACCGATGGAAGAGTCGACGGGCAGCGAATCGCTAAACGAGCCCGCTGATATAAGAAATTCCTCGTTTCTTCCGAAGCGTTGTCTGACCAGGCTCAGAGACGATTGGTACAGCTTCGGAATATCTTGCGGAAATAGGCCTTTATTGCTGATTAATATGGATATACGGCCATGAAGGAACGCTCCGACACTGTTTTGCAGCTCGCTTGCCTCGCGTTCCAGTTTCAAAGGTCTGAGAGGGGTGGAGGTATGACCAGCATGAGGGTGATCATGCGGCTCCGCCTTCTCTTTGATCAAAAAAATCAGGTAATCATGGGGATCTCTGCACGTCCACAGCATGTAATCATCTTGAAATATTTCTTCGGCCATATTGCCTATCGCATACTCCATTAAGTGAAAATCCCGGCGGTTATAAGTGTAGAACGATTCGTCCATACGGACGATCATAAGCGTAACCCCGTCTCCTGCTGCAAACGGAATTTCGAACGACTCCAGCTGCTGCTCCAATACCGCTGGCGGAAAGCTGCGACCTTGAAGCAGCTCGTTGAGCAAGCCGTCTCTCAGCTTTGGGAAGTTCTCCTTTAGGGTGTAGAGCGTACGTTGATGTGAGCTGATCTCCTCCCATTCCTTGTTAATGGATTCGGTTACTCTCTGCAAACATGCGATGATCTCTTCATCGTCGGCGGGCTTGAGGATATAGTCGGCGGTATGATAGAGGATCGCCTGCTTGGCATATTCGAAATCGGAATAGCCGCTTAATAAAATGCACTTGATTCTTTTCCGCTTTTGCCGAATGCGTTCGATCAGTTCCAGCCCCGACATTCCCGGCATTCGGATATCCGTAATAACGATCTCGATAGGATACGTATCCAGTACTTGCAACGCTTCCTTGCCTGAGAAGGCTTTATAGACTTGGCCGATATTCAGCTCCTCCCACGGAATGGATTTCGCCAGGCTTTCGACCAAATGCTCATGATCATCCACGATCAGGATTTGAAACATTCGAATCTCCTCCTTTTATGTCCAATAAAGAATAACCCTTAAACCTCCGGAAGAATTAGACTCAAATTGCAAGCCAGACTCTGGACTAAATTGAAGCCGCAGCCGTTGATGCACGTTCCATAACCCGCAGCCAATTTCATCTGACAGAGGCATATTGATCTTTTTCGACAGCATGAGTCTTCCCTGTTCATCCAGTCCGGGGCCATCATCCTCGACGATAATGCGGTTTTCTCCTTCTCGGCGCTCGCCGCGAATCGTAAGCTGTCCCCCATCCGGGTGCGGCTCTATGCCATGAATGATCGCGTTTTCGATAATGGGTTGAATCAGCAGCCTCGGTATGGCGAGGTCTAGCATGTCATCAGGGATGTCGACTATCACCTGTAATCTTTTCATCTGGAGACCCTGAATTTTTAGATAGCTGTTTACAAGCTCCATTTCTTCCCGAATCGTAACGAGCTGCTTCTCGTTTCTTGTATTATAACGATAATATTTGCTGAGGCTGACGGACATGGCGATGATCGACTCTTTTTCTTCCAACACCGCCATGCTTTTAATGAAAGCCAGACAATTGTACAAGAAGTGGGGGTTGATCTGCGACTGCAATTGCTTTAATGTCGCCTCGCGCGAATAGATTTGCTCCGCGTACACCTTGCCGATCAAATTCTCGATCTCCCCGGCCATTTCGTTAAACCGCTGAAACAAAAACTTGAACTCATTTTCGGATTCTATTTGAATTCTCGCAGCATAGTTGCCTTTCTTCATCTGCTGGACGCCGCGAATCAATTCCTTGATCGGCCTTCGGATATTCGAGTGCAATATATATAAAATGAGCAGATTGACGCACATTAAAATGCCAAGAAATAAAAAGAAATAACGGTTGCTGGAGGTGATGGGGGTAATAATTTCTTGCATCGGCACGTAATCGACCAGATACCACGCAAGCCCATCCGACTTCACGTAATTGATAAAATAATTGCTTTGATCGATATCAACCGTTTCGTAGCCTTGATTTCCTAAATCCCAGCTCGAAATCTCATTCGCGATTCCATCTGCCAACTTTGCCGTGCTACCCGATGGAATCACAGTTCTGTCTGCGGGGTTATACAGGAACGTTCCGCCGTTCCCTTCGCCATGAAAGTTGTCCAGCAGCTTTACAATATTATCCACCGAGAAACCGACCTTGGCGATTAGACTGGCATTGGCCACGAGGTTATGCTCATGGATGGGATCAAAGGCGTATAATGTAAATTGCTTATCAGTTTGGCTATACTGCCAGTCTGGCATGGCATATCGGTCAATCTCATTTTGGTTATAATGAACAAGCGAGTGCTGGCCGATCGCCTTTTGAATTCTAGGGGCATAGATCGTAATGGAATTCGTGAACGCGTTGGCGACACTTTGCAAATTCAGCTTCTGGCTAATGATTTGCTCCGTCTTGAACGCGGTATAATTAGCGTCCTTGGCATACAAGTCCAGGTCGCGGAACTCCTTTACGTTCGGATCTCTGAGAAGCACGTACGCCATCATCGATATTTGTTTTACGTTGTCGTCCAACTGTTTGTGCAGGGAAGACAACCGATTTATTTGGGAATCGCGGATATGCTGCTCCATAACGCCAATGTTTTTCTGGTTGGAGTAGATATACAAAATGAGGACGGGGACCAACAGAATGAGAATCAATATATTGACTTTGGTGAAATTGTTCATTCTAATCATGAAGGAACCGCCTCATCTATGTTTTATTCTTAAATGTGAACAAGAGAGGCGAATGATGTTTTCGCCTCCCTATTGCAATCTATTGTTTTAAAATATTTGCTCTATACCACTCATTGACTTCTTCTGTAATTTTATCTCCGCCGCCGGACTTCCATTTTTCTACGAACACGTCGAATTCCTCAACCGGAGCCGTGCCGAAAATAATTTTCATTTGCGTTTCATATTCCATTTTGCTCAGGAAATCGCCTTGCGTCTTCTGAGTAGGCGTCACTGGCCCCGAGTACAAGCTCATAACGTCGGCATCTTGTTGTGCCTTCCAAACCTTCATGGATTCGATTTGCCCGTCAATACATTGCGGATTGCTTAAGCAATTGTCGAACCCTTCCTGTTCACCAGGCGATCTTCCTGGTTTTCCTGCCAGCATTAAATCCAAATATCCATCAATCTGATACCATGGATCGACGAAATAATTGGGCATAAATCCATATTTAACTACATGGTAGTTAGAGCCTGCCCCCTCCTCCATATACCCTTTATCCATTAAAGACTTCGTGTCCAGATCCCAAATCCCGCCAACATTGGCAAGCGTGAACATGACATCGGCATACTTGAATACGGCATCCGGGTGTTTGTAATCCTTGTTGACCAAGACGCTTGCGCCGACAAGAGAGAATACGCGGCGTTCCGCTTTGCCGTTCTCGCCAACTGGAATAGGATACACTTTGAATTCGGCTCCGGGAACGTTGACTGCCAAATCCGGCAGCGGCCAATACGGCAGCCAGTTCGGTCCGAATATAATGCCGGCTTTGCCGGAGGTGAACAGCTGTGCGGCAGTTCCTCCATCTTGCTGTGGTGCATCCTTGGAGATATAGCCCTTTTCCATCCAGCTTCTAAATGTGCTGAGCGCGGTTTTCATTTCCGGCTGGATCGGATCGTATATCAATGATTGTCCGTCCTCCGATTTGGCCCAGTTGCTTGGAAGCACTCCGAAGGCTCCATACAAAGCGGTTGCATCCGCTATGACTTCGCTGGTTGGATTTTTAAGCTGAACAGCCAAACCAACCGTATCCTTGACGTTGTTGCCATCCGGATCGTTGTTGACAAACGCCTCCATAACGGCTTCCAATTCCTTAATTGTTGTTGGCGCTTTCAACTGCAGTTTGTCTAACCAATCCTGGCGAACATACATGTTTGGCGCTCCGTTTGGTCCCCAGGCAGGAATCGGCAATGCCATGATCTTGCCGTCGCGAGTGACGGAATGGAACAATTCCGGGTTTTCGTCATACACTCGTTTGACACCTTCGGATGCATACTTGTCGATGTGATCGGTCAGATCCATAAATTTTCCGGATTCGATTAATAGATTCGTTAATTCGACATCTCCCATGGTATTGATGACATCGGGCAGCTTCTCGCCGGAGGACAGAGATAGCAATAACTTTGTTTTAAAGCCTTCATTTTTAGTAGGGGCCGTCCACAACACATTAATGTCCAAACCCAGATTTTCCTTGAACTGATCGAACAATATGTTTTTTTCGGCCGTTTCTCCGTTGAAATACATCGTATCATCGCCGATCGGAACGACGATATTCATTGGAATAGCCGGATCGTATTTCCCGTCCTTAAACGGCGCGGTCTCTACACCTTGTTCGTCGGTTTGATTGGGAGCGCCTTCATTTCCGGGGGATTGGGTCTCGCTTGCTTTGGTTTCCTGAGGGGCAGGACTGTTGGAATTGTCTGAGCATGCAGCTAGAACAGAGACCGTTAACATCAAGGTCAAAGCGGCTGAGAGCCCTTTTTTGAATCTGATCATTTGTTGACCTCCTCATGTATTTTGTAAGTGCAAACCAAGCATAGCGAAAAATGAATATCGAAAATAGAAAACAAAATCAAGAAAAAAAGCAATTCCTTAACGGGAATGAAAAATCGAAAAAATAAAGTTAACAGATTGCTTTTTTTATTGAAAGATTGGCGTATCTGCCTAAAACGTCGTCCTATACAATAAAAATAACATACGCTTAGGGGGAAGGAAATTTGAATTTAAACAAAAAAACATCAAATATGATGCGGATGTGGCAGCTCCATGTGATGCTTATTCCCGGGATCGTTTTGGCTGTTATTTTTCTTTATTTGCCGATGTTTGGACTGGTCATCTCGTTTCAAGATTTTAAGCCGTGGCTAGGTTTTTTTGATTCGCCATGGGTTGGTCTGGATAACTTCCGTCGCATGCTGGACCGGGAGGACAGTCTCCAGGTCATTCGCAACACCTTCTTTATTGCGGGTCTCAAAATCATTTTCGGATTGTTTGTTCCATTTATTTTTTCATTGTTGTTAAATGAGCTGCGCCACATCTTTTTCAAACGTATGGTGCAAACGCTTGTGTATCTTCCTCACTTCATGTCGTGGGTTATCCTTGGGGGCATTTTGATTAATATGCTCGGCACTAGCGGGCCCGTCAATCAACTGCTGGGCGCATGGTTTGGCTTGGATCCCATTCCTTTTTTAGTCCAAGGGGACTGGTTCCGGTTTACGGTAATCGCCAGCGATATTTGGAAGGAGTTCGGCTTTGGCACCATTCTGTTCCTTGCGGCGCTGACTGCCGTCAATCCGGCTCTATACGAAGCGGCGGAAATGGACGGAGCCGGGCGCTGGCAACAAACGATGCATGTTACGATCCCGGCCGTCACTCCAATTGTCGTCGTGCTTGGCACATTGTCGCTCGGCAGCATTCTCAATGCCGGCTTCGATCAGATATTCAACTTGTACAATGCGCTTGTTTACGATAAAGGAGACATTATCGATACCTTTGCCTACCGGGTTGCCTTGCTCCAAACCCAGTTCGGCTTCGGGACAGCCATTGGCATGTTTAAAGCCTTGATCAGCTTCGTCCTTATCGTTGTCGCTTATCGCATGGC
Organism: Paenibacillus sp. MY03; assembly: GCF_002165585.1. Classification (NCBI taxonomy): domain Bacteria; kingdom Bacillati; phylum Bacillota; class Bacilli; order Caryophanales; family Paenibacillaceae; genus Paenibacillus; species Paenibacillus sp. MY03. The sequence continues at coordinate 115,903 of NZ_MXQD01000010.1, forward strand.
CTACAAATTTGCCAACTACCGTATATTCTAAATCAAGGAGGCTGCTGCATGTATTACAAAGCTCGATCATATAAAATCTTTTATGCGTTCAACTTCGCGTTTCTGCTGATTATGTCGGTTACCTGCATTCTGCCGTTAGTCCATATTTTCGCTGTATCGTTAAGCGCCCAAGCGCCTGCCAACGCCAATCTTGTCGGACTGTGGCCAAAAGGCTTCAATATCGAGGCCTACAAACAAACCTTCTCCAACCCCAACTTCATGCGCTCCATAGGGGTTTCGATTGAACGAGTCGTTCTGGGAACGGGAATTGGGATGGCGGTTACCGTCTTGACGGCGTATCCGCTTTCCAAGATGCACTTGAGGTTTCGAGGCAGAGCGCTGTATACCTGGTTTTTTGTATTTACCATGTTATTTAACGGAGGCCTGATTCCCACTTATATCGTCGTGCAAAAAATGGGGCTGATGAATTCCATCTGGGCGCTGGTGTTGCCGGGGGCGGTATCCGCTTGGAATATGGTGCTCATGATGAATTTCTTTCGAAACGTGCCAAGAGAAATCGAAGAGGCCGCAACGATAGATGGAGCCAATCACTTCCGAACGCTGCTCAGCATCTATTTGCCCCTTTCTCTGCCGTCCCTTGCTACCCTTTCGTTATTTACGATGGTCGCTCATTGGAATTCCTGGTTTGACGGGATGATTTATCTGACGGATGCCCCAAAATGGCCATTAAGCACCCTGCTGCAGACCATCGTCGTCACACAAGATTTCAGCAAAATCAATTTGCAGCCGGAGGATGTCAAATTAATTTCGAATGCGACAGTCAAGGCTTCCCAAATTTTTATCGGAGCAATTCCGATTCTGCTTGTGTACCCGTTTCTGCAAAAATACTTCGTTAAAGGCATGGTTCTGGGATCGGTAAAAGGATAGTGGGATGATAGGGCAAGCCTAGTCCATAACAAAGGAATGTATGAGATGACAAAAATTTCGATCGAAAATGAGTGGCTTTCACGCGGGTTTGAGGTTAACAAAGAGGGACTGTTTCGTACGGTATCGCTTCAAAACAAAACAACAGGATTCGAGTACGTAAAGCCTGCAAGGGATACGGAAGAGGAATTTTCGTTCATTTGCTATTATGGTGAGGCCATGATGGTGCTGAAGACGAGAGACTTCAGCTACGAGTCGCATCGCTTTATCTCATCGGAAGAATCGGAGACGTTAACGGTTCGTCTGGCGCTGAGATCGGGAGGAGACGCCGGCTATCACCCCTTTGCGATCGGAGGTTGGGGGTCTGCGGGTTCCCTCCTTGCGGTGGAGCTTATTTACCAGGCTTATCATCAGCATCCCGTCATCCGCAAAAGGATGACGATTAGCAGCAAAGCGGACTATCCGGTCAGAATTCAATATTTGGGCTGGGAGCAGCTCGCACTGTCTCCAGGAGAAGGAAGACAGGTGCACCACTCTTTCTTCACCCAAACATCCGCTGCCGTATCCAATTGTATGGACGATAGTGTGATGGCGATCGAATGGCCGGATGCAAACGAAGGTTTGCTTGTCGCGACGGAAGCGCCTGGGTCCATGAAGCATATGGAGCTGTTCGCGAACGGAGACCATCTTCATATCGGCTATAACGACAAGGAAGAAACCATCTTCGAATGGCAGTTGGAGCCCGGCGAGACGTTTGAATCCGACTGTTCCTTCTTTTTATCTTTCTGTCATGAGAAATGGCAGGATGTCGTGGATCGGCAGCTTGGAAGCTTCGTAAAAAATAGTTTGTCCGTCTGTCGCCCCGAGCAGGTGCCGACGTTCACCGTCAATACCTGGGAAACCTTCTATTCGGATATCAACGAGGAAATTGTACTGGAAAATATTAAAATAGCTGCGGAAATGGGCATTGAAGCTTATCAGTTGGATTGCGGATGGTATTTCCTCCATGGCGATTTTGAGCCCGATCCCGTTAAATTCCCTCGCGGGCTGGATCCTATCGTGGAAGCGTGCCGGGCATCTAACATCAAGCTGGGGCTTTGGATGTCGGTCAGCAATATGCATATCGATTCCTCCATCGCCAAGGAGCATCCCGAATGGTTTCTGACGGATGAGAACGAGCAGCATGGCTTTATGGTCGGGTGGAAGGACACGGCCATCATGTGTCTGGATTCGGACTTTAAGGGGTGGATCCTGGATGAGATCGACCGGACGGTAAAGAAATACGATGTAAAGCTGTTGAAGCTGGATCTTGCTGCCGTTCGCGACCCTTACAATCCCCATAAGTCGATTGGCTGCCATAGCAGGGACCATCATCATGGAACGCAGAAGTCGTCCAATCTTCGGATATACCGCAGCATGTTTTGGATCATGGACGAACTGAGAAACCGAAATCCGGACTGCCTGCTGGATTTGACGTTTGAGCTTTACGGCGTGTTGCATAACATGGATTTGGCGCTCATCCAGCACGCCCATCAAAATTGGATTGTCAACTCGGATACAGCGTGGCTGGACAATTTGCGCCGGATGATCCATACAAGAAGCCGAGTCGTTCCGAGCTATACGTTAAACTTCGGCTCCTGCCATCTGACGGATCCGTTGTCCCGCCATGTCGGATTTTGGTCTGCATTAGCCGCGCACGGTTTATATTACGGCGATTTGCGAAAGCTGTCAGGCGCAGACCGGGAACACTATGGAAAGTGGATCAAGTGGGTCAAGGATTACCGGACGGAATTCGATTTCCTGGCGTATCACCAGGTTTCCGATACATTCCCCGCATCGGATGCGCCCGATCATGTCGACCGCCGTTTCCATCCGTACTCCTTCTATGAGGCTGCCCGGGTCAAATCAACGGCCAAGGAGTGGGACGGCTTCGCCAAGCTGAAAGAAGATGGCGAAGGACTGATTGTGGTCTTTCGTCCAGAGCACTCCGAGCAGCCAAACCGATCCTATGCGCTTCCCTGGATGAAGGCCGAGGAACGGTATGCCGTTTATGATGTTTTGAGGGGTTCCTTGGTAGGCTATTTTAACGGGAAAGCGCTGCAGGAAGGTCTGGAGCTGCATATCGCCGAGCAACCTGGCGTACTCGTGCTGCAGATACAAAGGCTGCTGGCTGAAGCAGTTGAAATAGATCAAAAATAGGGTGGTATCCTTTATGTCCGAAATTGGTTTTATTAAGGCGAAGCCCGTTTGGCCTCGCGGCAAGGATAAGGAAATGAACGTGACCGTAGGCTTTAGAGCGGTTTTTGATTGGGATGCTGCGCAGAATGCTCTGCTTTGTATGACGGGATCAAGCCTGTATCGCGTTTATGTCAACGGAGAATTCGCAGGCCACGGACCGGCGAGAGGACCGCACGGATTTTACCGCATGGACGAGTGGCAATTATCCCCTTATCTTAAGATAGGGAAAAATATGGTCGCTATCGAAGTGGTCGGCTATAACGTTAACAGCTATTATTTGCCCAACCAGCCTGCCTTTCTGCAAGCCGAAATCCGGGTGGATGGGACGGTTCTTCGCGCAACCTCCGAGGACTCGGACGACTTTCAAGCCGCACTATTGTCGGAACGGATACAAAAGGTACAACGATACAGCTTCCAGAGACCCTTTATCGAGTACTACAGATGGCGAGAAAGCAGCCACGCCTGGCGCACCGACGATACCATTGCGCTCGCAGTCGAGACCTGTGCAGAAGCAGAGCATAAAGCCGTCATTGCCCGCGGGATATCTTATTCGACCTTTCAAAAAAGAAGTCCCGTAGCCAAGCAGGAAAGAGAGCGTTTTACGATTGGAAATGTACCGGAGGTTTATTGGATGGACCGATCGTTAACCGATATCGGACCTACACTTGGGGGGTACGCCGAAGGCGAGCTTGAGGTTGTCCCTACCTTGGAAATGCAAGAAGTAAGGACCATAAAAACATCGCTGACTTCCTCCCCCTATAAGGCGGAGGAAGCTTTGCGGCTTCCAGCCCTTTCGTGTCAAATCATAGATTGGGGCCTTAATCGAACCGGCTTCCTTGGAGGCAAGTTTACATGCAGGGAAAGAACCAAGCTGTATCTCATTTTCGATGAGCTTGTAACCGATGGGGACATCGACTTTACACGTATGGATTGCGCCAACGTCATAGGCTGCGAACTGGAGGCTGGGAGCTATGATCTGGAAAGCTTCGAGCCTTATACGATGCGTTATGTAAAGCTGCTGGTGATGGACGGACATTGTGAAGTCGAGGCGTTATATATCAGGGAATACAACAATCCCGATACCGAAAGAGCGGTTTTTCAATGCGACCGTGCGGAGTTAAACGCCATTTATGCCGCTGGAGCGGAAACCTTCCGGCAAAATGCTTCGGATTTATTGATGGACTGCCCATCGCGTGAACGGGCTGGCTGGCTTTGCGACAGCTTTTTTACGGCCAGGGTGGAGCATGTTCTGACGGGGGGCTCCAAAATGGAGCGTAGCTTTTTGGAGAACTACATGCTTCCAGAGCGCTTCGATCCCCTTCCAGCCGGCATGCTGCCGATGTGTTATCCTGCCGACCACGATGATGGTAATTTTATTCCGAATTGGGCGTTGTGGTTCATTCTGGAGCTTAAAGAGTACTTGGCTAGAACGGGGGATCTCCAGCTAGTTCAGGCTTTGAAGCCTAAGGTCTATGCTTTATTTGATTACTTCCGTCCATTTTTAAACGAGGATAACTTGTTGGAAAAGCTGGAGCAGTGGGTCTTTATCGAGTGGTCTAAGGCAAATGACTATGTGCAGGATGTTAATTATCCCAGCAACATGCTGTATGCGGCAGCGTTACAGGCAGCCGGCAGTATATACGACGATTTCCGGCTCACAGAACAGGCTTCGGGAATTCGTCATACTATTGCGGAACAGTCTTATAATGGCTCATTTTTTATTGATAATGCGGTTAGGATCGACGGCAAGCTGCAGCTAACGAACCATACAACCGAGGTGTGCCAATATTACGCCTTTTATTTCGGCATTGCAACGCCGGACTCGCATCCGGAATTATGGACGATTATTGTGGATCAGTTCGGCCCATCGCGTGACGCGAGGCAGGTCTATCCGGATGTTCCGGAGGCCAATGCTTTCATTGGGAATTATTTGCGCCTGGATCTGCTATCGCTTTATGGTAGAAGCCGGCAGCTGCTTGAGCAGATGGAAGGATACTTCATTCATATGGCAGAAAGAACTGGAACCCTATGGGAACATGCAGGCAATCTGGCCAGCTGCAATCATGGGTTCGCATCCCACGTCGTCTATTGGCTATACCAGGATGCCCTGGGCCTGAAGGGGATTAACCCTATTGCCAAGAAACTGATTGTTCAGTTTGAGGATAATGGTTTGCATTGGTGTGAAGGAGCAATTCCCGCAGGTACAGAGCTCATTAAGCTGCAATGGCGGTTGGAAGGAGAGCGCATTTACTACTCGCTCCATACTCCGTCTGATTATGAGATTCGAATTGTGAACAACAGCGGAAAGGAACTTATAGCAGCGATTCCTTGAATAAAGAATGGCCGGTCAGGATCTACTCCTGGCCGGCCATCTTTACTTAAATATACGAAAGTATAAGTTTTTGTCTTAGAAAAGCAATTTGTAAAGAATGGATGCCGATTCGGCGCGTGTTGCGGTTGCCTTCGGCCTATACGATCCATCCTCGAACCCGTTGATGATACCTGCCTGCTGCATGCTGCTGACTGCCTGCTCCGCATATGCGGATATTTGCGTGCCATCGGTGAACGGCTTGCTATTGTCCGTTGCGGACAATTTAAGCAACTGTGTCATCCGTACTGCACGATAAGCGATGACAGCCATCTCCTCGCGAGTAATCGTGGCCGTTGCATCGAAGGTTCCGTTGCCACGCCCCTGCGTTATGCCCAGCGCCTCTGCGCTTGCAACGGCTTGATAATACCACATGCCTTCCTTCAAATCGCTAAACTGGCTTGATGCGGTGACATCAACAAGGTTCAGCCCTTTCATCAGCATCTGCAAGAACTCTGCACGTGTGACGGATTGGTTCGGCTGAAAGCTTCCATCACCCTTGCCATTTACAATCTCTCTAGCCGCAAGCGAGCGAATAACAGATTCCGCCCAGGCGGCTTGATGCAGATCGATAAACGACACATCGACATGCGCAGCTGCATACAGACTGAAGTGAGCGGGTTGAAAGGTCACCTCGCCGGTCGCCGCCTTATACTTGGAGTTCTGTACGACCTCCAAAGCTCCGTCTTCCCGAATGAAATAGCTTACGATCTGATCCGGATGCTCTCCGTCGCCAAGCGTATAGGCTAACGACAGGACAATAGCGCCTGGATAATCAAACCGGTTCACTTCGCGATCATCGACGGATAGAGAAAAATCGTAAACCGTCTGGCTGCCGATTCGTTGTCTTGCCTCCTTAGTCAGCGAGGACGGATCGACTAACGATATATGGAGCGATAGCTTGGAAGAATCAGCCCCTACGATACCTGCTGATGGATCGACTTTGATCTCCATGGTGGCGGATCCTGTACGAACCCGAATGGTGTGGATCGTACCGGATGAGCCTGACAACGACTGAAGCGGGATCGAGAGCGCAATATCTTTTGTCTGCCGTTTTTTCCCTGTAATGACTTCAATCGTGAGTATGCCTTCCATGGTCGTTTTTATCGCCTGTTTGATTTGCCCATCTGGCAGATCCAGACTTACCATCCCGCTATTGCTAGCTGCTGCATCGACTTGCAGCTTGCCGTCCGATACGATGATCTTCGGCTCATTCGATGTCGTATCCTTTTGTGGCCCGGAACCAATAGGCTGGTCTAATGGTGGATTCGGAGGGAGGGAGGCTGTCGCAGCGCTAGCTGTTGCCGAATGCGTAGATTCTACTCCTCCTTGAACCGCCGTCACCTGATAATAATAAGTAGTTCCTGCCGTCAAGCCGGTATCGATGTAAGAAGTAGCGGTCACGGGTTCGGTGTTCACCTTTGTGAAAGGACCGCCTGATGCCGAAGCCCTGTAGATATGATACGAGCTTGCCCCAGTCACAGCCGTCCAGCCCAGCTCAATAGAGGACGTGCCGGATGAGCTTGCCGCCAAGCCTGTTGGGGCTTCTGGCTCCTCAGGCTCCTCATTCTCCGGCGCATGAATTTCCACTCGGCTCAACTGCGGGTTCCAAAAATATAAGCCCCCCTGCGGGAATTCGATCTTCAAATAGGCAGTACCCTGCGGGATATTGTCCAACGTATATTTTCGATTGGTCCACACTATCGTAGTGATCGGCGTGTCGTGGATCGTTGCGCCGATATAGGGGGTCCAATTGGTACCATCCTGTGACAGGTAAAATTTAAAATCGTTAATCTCCTCCTGAGTATGGGAGAAGAGTCCGTTTACATCCGCACGCAGCATACCGTCAAATTGGTAAACGATTGATTCGACAGATGTAGTATCCGCTCTCATCACACGACTGTTATCGTCGACATAAGCTCCGTTTTGGGTGTCGAATGACAGGCCCGGGCTATGAGAATGTGCGATGCTCCAATCATCAAGTTCATCCTTATAAACGACGGTGCGCGTTAATGGCGTTGTGGCGCTGACAACATCGCTTGCGCCGGATTCCCCCGTGTTTCCGACAGCAGAGATTTTGTAATAGTAGGTTGAGCCGGCAGTTAGACCGGAGTCGACGTAGGCCGTTGCTGTTATTGGGGATGGATTGATTTTTTCATACGCACCTTCAGCGCTGAGAGCGCGATAGACGTTGTACGATACAGCTCCCGCGGAAGCGGACCAGCCCAGTTGAACCTCTGTCATTCCCGTTGCGGTCGCGGTCACATTAGCAGGCGCTGAAGGTGTGGTCTGGATCGATACGCGGCTTAGCTGCGGCAGCCAGTAATTAATTCCGCCTAGCGGGAATTCGATTTTTAAATAAGTTGTACCCGCAGCTATATCGGTCAGTCTATATTGGCGATTGGTCCATGGAAGAGCCTCCAGATGCGTATCGATTAAACCTGTTCTAGTATGTTCACTCCATAAACTTCCGTCTTTCGAAGTGTAGAATTTAAAATCCCGGATCGCTTCGATTTCTTCGGAGAAAAGGGCGGACGCGGTTGCGCCGGTGATTCCCTTATCCTGAAAATGATAAACGATAGATTCGGGTAATGTCCCACTAACATCTGACCGAATGACTCTGCTGGAATCGCTCACTAATTCACTGTTGCCTGTGTCGAATTGCAAGCCATTGCTATTTGAGAAAGCAATTGACCAATCATTGAGCTCATCCGAATAAGTCAAGGGATCCGAGCAGCCACATTCTCCGGCATAAACGATTTTTACACTGGACAGCTGCGGATTATAAAAGAAAGCTTCCTCCACAGGAAATTCAAGCTTAAAATAATTAGTACCCGCCGGCACGGACGGAAGATTATATTCGCGTTTGGTCCACAGGTCTTCATTAATCAAGCTGTCCTCAGTGGTCCAGCCATACTGCTTCTCCCATGATAACCCATCCGCCGAGGTATAAAACTTGAAATCGCCAATGCTTTCAGCCGTAGTAGCGTACAAGGCCGTAAGGCCCAGGCTGACGATTCCGGGATAGTAGTAAGTTATATAATCCTTTTCGGATGCATCATAGGAAGCGCCCTTGCGCATGACTCGACTTGGATCTCCGAGCAACGCAGCATTGCTCCTATCAATCATCAAAGTATCGCTGTAGGTGTCGGCCTTGCTCCAATCGTCCAAATCATCGATTGCGACTTTCGGCGCAGAGGTAGGATCGGCATTCGTGATCTCATAAAAAACGACTCCGTGATGGCCGAGCGAGGGCTCCAGAATGAGCTTGCCGTTGTTGATAACAGCCGTACCCGTTGTAGATTTCAGCTCAGCCAGCTTTTTATAGGCCTCTTCTCTGGAATACCAATAGTCTTTATCCGCCTGATTATAGAGCGTGAACATCACCTCGGCAGAATATCTGGACCAATACGGGATCGAATTCTCGTAAATGCCCTGTGCTGCCTGGTCCTCCCACCACGTCGGCCAGAAATTGGCGTTGTCGTCATCGACGTACCATTGCTTTATGGTTACAGTATTGCCTTCTACTGGAGCGATGTTCTCCACGACAAGCGTAGGCGTCTCTTCCATTGTGGCTTCAATATCCGCATTATAATTGTAGACCATAAGATGAAGCTTGTTCTCCGCTTCGTTATACCCTCCGATGCCTCCAATCTCATTACCCGGATCATTGGGCGATCCCGCGACCTGCGGAGTAATTTGTTGGTCTCCGACCATGCGATAGGAGAGATTGAAAATATTGGTGCTTACTGAATCAACACCGCTCCAAATGCCGTCTGTCGTCAACGACCACAAGGAGAAAAAATCGATATTCCAATCATGCAATTGGCGGAATAGTCTAGCGTCCGCTGCTGCCTGGAAGCTGTGGCCAACCGCACGCGGGGCAAGCGCCACCCCGTCCATTCCTGCCAGAATACGCCCCTCGTCGATACCGATTTCCAGATTCATTAGCCCGTTTTCAACAGCTCGTGCGCGGAGAGAGTTTAAGGTATCCTTAAGCGATTTGTAGCTGGGATTGGGCTCTCCAGGCTGTTCATCGTAATAGGACCCGGTAATAAAATTTAGTTGCGTGCCTATTTCTCCCGTTTTCTTATTGACGCCCTTCGCCACATGGTCAATAAATTCCAGATGACTCCATAACCCGGCAGAGACCGCCATCGCATGTGCTCCAACGATCAAGTTGTCCTCGCCAATGGCTTCTTGGAGAGCATCGACCGTGTAATCATAAAGCTTGAGATAGGCCTCTTTTGTCTGCTGAGCATTTACGCTCCCGGCTTTGAACATATCTCCGTTTTCAAACTCCGTGAGGACGCCCCACTTCCAGCTCTTCATCTCATTTACGCCAAATTCATCCACTAATGCATCTGCCATTGCTAACATATAATCGTAGTAGACATTATAATCATCCGGAGGACTGACGTTTAGCTCGAATACGCCTAATACAGGATTAGAACTGTATTTGATCGGTACATTTCCTGTAACGATATAAGGCGTCAGCCCTTGATTAACAATATTGCGGGTTGCGTGAATAAGCGTATCAAATTTGTAGTCGGTCAAATTGGACCGATCCGATGGATCGATGAACAAATCACGATTCGTCGTGCAGCGATCAAATCCAACATAACAGCCGCCCGTCGCTTGCATCAGCTTCATCGTTTTAACAAACGGGTACTTCGTTGCAAAATAATCCGTTTCCTGATTATCTGCCATGCTTGTCCAATAAGCATCCTTATCCCACATATTCAGTTGATTGAATTTATTGGTGATCGTCTGTCCCCGGGCGCCAAGATCAAACGTCAACTGTACGCCGGCAGCGGCTTCTGCTTTTGCAGGAAAAGGTGTCACCAGCAAGCTGAACATGAGAATAGGCATAAGTATAGCGCTTACAATTCTGGTTAGGCTCATTTTTTCACTCTCCTTAGTTGTCTGAAGTCATCTTAAAACCTCATAAGCTCCTTCCATTTAAGATTAAATCACACTCTATCTCGTTTCGTTCCTTAACACATCACAAGCATAAACAAACTTACATCTCGTTTATAGAAAAATAAATAAATAAAAACATCAATTCATTAACTAATCGCCTGAACACAAAAATATCCTTTTCAATAGATAGGAAAGGTAGACCTGTCCATCATCTATTAAAAAGGATAACTGAGAATATGTTTTAATTTTCAGCCCTCAAACATCATAGTTTACCACATAGCTATGCAATGCCGTGTGGTACAGCCCTTCGCTATATTCGATCAAATGGCCTGCCCCGTCGTAGGAGTAGCGGGAGCGCTTAAGCAGCGGAGTGCCCGCAGCAACGCCCAGTCTCTGCTCGACGTGAGCGGGGGCGAGCGTCACCGCGAACTCGTCGCGGAACTTCTCCGGAGCGACTTCATGCTCCTCGAGCATATCGTACAGCGACTGCGAAGTGAGATCGGAGAGCTCGATGCCCCCCGCCCGCATGGTGAGGTAATGCATATAGTAAATGTAAGGTTCGTCGTTCAGATGGTACAGCCGTTCGATGCGGTAAGCTTGGTCGCCGAACAGGGCATGCGGCAAGGTGCCGGGCTCGTTGACGACAACTTCGGCGATGAGCAACTCCTTGCGGATGCGATGACCGCCTTCGACGAGCACCTCGGTAAACCGTTTCTGCTTGGACAGCTTCGACGTGGACGTATTGCGGATAACTTTCGTGCCTTTGCCGCTGCCCTTCTCCAGATAACCTTCCTGCACGAGCTCGCTGATGGCGTTGCGGACAGTGATTTTGCTGACGCCGAATTCGCTCTCGAGCTGGGGCTCGGAAGGAATGATGCTGCCCAAGGGATATACCCCGTGCAAAATCCGGTCTTTCACGATGCTCTTAATCTGCATATACAACGGTTTCGATTTCCTGGATAAGTTCACGGTGGGTTGCACTACCTTTCTACGTCGCTGACGGTTGCCGCCATCGCTTTGCGAATATCGCTCTCGGAAGACATCGGCGTATCGCCCACGACCGTGTGGGCGAGCATGCCAGCCGCCGCAGCGAACGCCACGGTCTCCTCGGGCGCCCAGCCGGCGGTCTCGCCATGGATAATGCCGCTCGTATACGCGTCGCCCGCGCCGATCCGGTCATGGACCGCAAACGAGAGCGGCTCCGCGAACGCGAAGCGGCCGTCCTTGTACAAGAAGCCCTGCAGCGCATGCGTATTGTCGCCGTTAATGGAGCGATGCGTACCCGCGATTGCGCGTATGTTATATTTTACCGCAACTGCGGGGATTAAATCTACGAGCTGTTCGCGGCGCGATTGCTTGTCGGTCGACATGCCCAGCGTCAGCAACGCATCCTTCTCGTTCATCATAACGATGTCCGCCAGTCCCAGCATATCCTCGTAGTAAGGCCGCGCCATCTCATAAGCTCCTTCGCCCCACAGGCTCGGACGGTAGTTGCAGTCGAAGACGACCGTGCCGCCAGCGGACTTGACGGCTTGAGCGAACGTCTTCATCTGGCTGCGTACGGTATCGTTCATGGCCAGTGTAATGCCGCAGAAGTGGACGACGTCGATTTCTTGGGCAATCGCCGCGAAGTCGTATGCGTCCGCCGCCGCCGTGTTGAAGCTGCTCTCCAGACGGTTTGTGTACGTTACCCGGCTCGCTCTTGCGCCGAAGCCGTTCTCCAGAAAGTACATGCCGACATATTTGCCGTCGCGCCTGATAAACGACGCCGTAATGCCCAGCTTCCGCAAGTACGCGATTGCCGCGTCGCCGACGGAGTGATCCGGCAGGGTGGAGACGAGATATCCCGTGTGCCCGAAGCGGGTCAGCGCGGCGGAGACGTTAACGCCGGTGCCGGAGAACGAGTATTGCAAGGTGTTCGACTGCGACAGCAGCTCGTAGCCCGGCACCTGCAGGCGCATCATGACTTCCCCAAATGCCGCGATCCGCTTAGGCATGTTCGTCTACCAGACGTTTGGTTATGGCGAGAAGCTCGCGCACGTCTTCTACGATTGTTGCGCCAGTGGCTTTATCGATGATCGACGAATAAACGTGAGGGATGACCTGCTGCACGCCGGCTTCCAGACAAATGCGAAGGATGGCTTCGAAGTTCTCCTTGTCGATGCCGCCTGTCGGCTCAAGCGCTAAACCGGCCTCGGCGCAAGCCGCCGCAACGGCGCGGAGTTCGTCTTCGGCGTTAAGTCCGTTCATCGGGAAAAACTTGAGCGCGTTGCCGCCCATGTCGCGAACCAGCGCGATTGCCGTCTTTACCGGCACGATGGCAAGCTCGTCCTGCGCTGCGCTTACGGGACCCGTGGATATGTTGACGTATCCGACTTTGCCCGTTGGCGACACGAGGCTGTTGATCCAGCTGTCCCTCTCGCCCAGATTCGCGCGGGTGGCGCCGACAGCCGGGAACACTTGGTTGATGTGCGTGCCGCCGTAGTGCCTGGCGATCTCGGCCACAACAGCCGCTTGGCGGTTATCGCCCGCGCCGAGTCCGATGGAGACGGCGTCTTCGATGGCTTCGCCGTAGGCTTTCATGGCGGCTACGCCTTCGGCGACCGTAGGGTAGTTCTTGGACAATACGCCGACGAGCACGTAGCCTTCGGCTGCGTCGAAAATTTCTTTAGCGTTGTCGATGCTGTTTGTCAGCACGTTGAGGGCCACGCGCCCTTTGTAGAATCGTTTTGCGATGGTTGTCATGTTGGTATCCTCCCGATATTCAAGTATTCGCCGAAACATCGGCTGTCATGATTGTGCTTGGCGAGCGTGTGCCGGTACAACCGGCACATCCGAGGCTCGGAGTGCCTCATGAGTATGAAAAAGCGAGTAGGCGTTGTTACGACTTGGACCCTAACCAGTCACCAGCTCGCGAACCCGCGTCGCGATAACTTCCATGTCGTCGCCCATAAGCGGGCGAGGATCGATGTCGAAGTAGCCTTGGCGCACGCCGTAGTCGCGAGTATAGATGGCGATGTCGCCGTTTTGCAGGCCATCAACCACCGCTTTGGCTGTCGTGCCCGACACTGCCGCGTCGATTGCGATGCGAGCGCGGAAGATCGCTCGTCCGGCCTCGTCCTGCACGACCGTAACGTTGACGCCGTTTAGCTCGTTCAGTCCCATAAGCAGGTTCAACGATTCCTTTTCCTGCTCGCTTTTATCTTCTTTTACGCTGTACTCGTCCAAGGCTTGCAGCAGGCCAAATGTCGTTTCTTTGCCGACCTTCATGCTGCGGCCGATGCCATGAAGCTGCGTCTTCACGGATTCGATGTACTGGCGTTTGCCGCCCACGATGCCGGAGGTCGGGCCTTCAATCGCTTTGGAGCCGCTGTAAATGGCAAGATCCGACACCATCACATACTTCTGCAAGTCTTCCTCTGCTGCTGCGTCCACGATAAGAGGCACGCTATTGCGCTGAGCGACTTCCCAGGCTTCTTCGACGGAGATCATATTTTTCTGCACGGTATGATGCGATTTCACGTAAAGGATAGCCGCCGTGTTCGGGCCGATTGCATCTTCGATATGCTCGGCTTTGCCTTCGTTGGCGTAGCCGACCTCGACGACTTTGCCGCCGCCCAGGTATACCATCGTGTCGACCGGCGCGCCGTATTGCACGTTGTGGCCTTTGAGCATGATGATTTCGTTTTTCGCGATCGGCTCCATATGCAGGCGCAAGCTGGCCCGCTTGTTGCCGCCCGTCACGATGGCCGCGACGGACAAGGCGATGCCGCTCGAAGCCGAGTTCACGACGACGGCCGCTTCCGAGCCCAAAATGCGGGCGATATAGTCGCCGGCCTTGCCGACGAGATCGGCGATCTCGACGTAGTTTTGCCCGCCATGCTTCATGGCGTCCATGACGGTGTCCGTCGGAGCGGACACGCCCAGAATACTCATTCGTCCGCTGGCGTTAATAACCCTCTTAAGGCCGTACTTCGCATTTAATGAACTTGCCATCCACCACAACTCCTTTGGCTTGTATAAGTTGATCCGCCATTCGCCGTTCACCTTCCGAATCGACCAGCTCCGTACGCTCTTGCCGCACCTCGAACAACGTCAGATTGGCGGTGTCGCCGGCAACGATTCGTCCAAGTTCAGGCTTGCCGAGCCACTCCGCCGCGTTCGACGTGACTGCCGCGACGACTTCTTCCAGCGTGTATCCCAGATGCAGGAACTTCGTCATCACGTTAGCCAAGCTATACACGGGTCCGTTCTTCCGGTTGCCGCGGTAAATGTCGGAGCTGATCGTGTGCAGCGGGATGCCATGCCGCTTGGCAGTGTCCGCAACCCGGAACGAGAAGCTGGCCGTGCCATGCCCGACGTCCAACCGAACTCCGCGCGCCAAGGCGTCTGCCAACACTTGCAGCGGCCTGCCTTCGCCATCGAACAGATTGTTCGCCTTGCCATTTAAATAATGCGTAATGATGTCCCTGTCCGCCAGCAACCGGACGACATCCTCGATGGCGGGAGGCCCGGAGCCGATATGCACCATAAGCGGCAACCCGGTTTCCTCGGAGAATCGGCGTGCCAGACGGAGCGGCTCAATGCCGCTGTCTTTTACGACGCTTTTGCTAATGCGAGCTTTGAGTCCAACGATAGAGCTCTGATGGGCCTCTAACGCTTTACGCAACTTGCTCCCGTCGATCCATGCGAGGTCCGACAGCTCATCGATGCGATGTAGGCCGATATGAGCGATGTTGAGAAAAGCGAGCAGATTCGTTCGTGCCTTCTGCCCGTTCGCCAGCAGCTCGCCGATCCGGTCCGCGCCGCAGCTGCCTGCGTCAACGATCGTCGCCACGCCTTGCTCCACGCCGATGGCGTCGATCTCGTCGCCGTACGGATCAAGCTCGGGGAAAGCATGCACGTGCATGTCGATCCATCCGCTGGACACGTATTGCCCGGAGCAGTCGATGGAGGCGGCATCCTCCCATTGCTGGGCAGTTTGCCCGGCCGTCCAGACACCCGCAAATCGTCCGTCCTGTATAGCGGCATCTGCCGTCCACACACCCGCAATACGCCCGTCCTGTATAGCGATATCTACCGGCTGTCCATCCAAGAGTCGCAAATCGCGCAAGATGTAACGTTCCTGCTCTTGCATGTTTTCACCACATTTCCGTTGCCCGCGTTCTGCTCACTGCATTCCCGCATAGGCAATAGTCTATTCCAAGCTAACAACCCTAACCATAGAATAGCATAAAAATCGTAAATTACAATATAACGTTATAATGTTTATTGAGATAAAGCGGATGGGGTGCAGCGCTGAAGGTTGTCTCGTTAATCCCATGGTCCAAAAGGTCAGTCATGAAGTGGAGGTAGCTCCCGAAGTTTTTAAACATCTCTAAAACGAAGAAAGAGCCCTACTCCGACAAGCGGTAGCGGACTCTTTACAGTACCGGGGGTGTCTGGGACTCTGAATCTAATGGATTATCCTTTCACGCTCCCCATTACGATCCCTTTCATGAAATACTTCTGCAAGAACGGATAGGTAAGCATAATCGGGAGGGCCGCGAGGAATATTTGCGAGGCCTTCAGCGTCCGGTTGTTAATCTGGGATAGCAGCTCCGCTTCCTTAACATTCATAATTTTAAGATCGAAGCTGATGACCAGTGTTTGCAAGTAGCTTTGCAGAGGATAATGCTCGGTCTTGTTCATGAGGATCAAGCCGTCGAACCAAGAGTTCCAATGCCCTACGAGCGCAAATAGCGTAATCGTAGCGATAGCCGGAGCGGACAAGGGGAGGAATATCCGCCATAAAATCCTCCAATGGGTGCAACCGTCGATCAGCGCCGCTTCCTCGATCTCCTTCGGAATGCCGCGGAAGAAATTGAGCAGTAGGATGACGCTGAACACAGGTACCGCTCCTGGCAGGACGAGCGCCCAGAATGTATCGATCAGTCCAAGCGTTTTGATGGTCATGTACCACGGAATGAGCCCGCCGTTGAACAGCATCGTGAAAATGAATACCCAGGAGTAATATTTGCGCCACCGAAACAGACGATCATCCTTGGACAGCGGATAGGCGACGAGCATAGTCAAAATAACGTTGATCGGAGTCCCGATTAATACTCGTTTAATGGTTACCCAATAAGCGTCGGAGAACTCCGGTTTGCTCAAGGCATAAGTGTAGGACTTCAAGTTAAAGTCGACCGGCCAGAATTTTACGATGTTGGCGGTCGCCGCCGTGCTGGAGCTGAAGGAGATCGCCAGAACGTTGACAAGCGGCAACAGGCAGAGTAAGGCAAGAATCGATAGGAGAATGTAGTCAAATGTCAAAAAAAACTTTCTTCCAAACGACAAGCGCGTCATTTGCATTCCCCCTTAGAAAACCCGGTAATTGGCGAATTTCGACGCCATGACGAATGATGTAATGATTAGGATGCTGGAGATTACCGACTTGAACAAGCCGACCGCGGTCGCCAGACCGTATTGGGCGTTGACGAGTCCCATACGGTATACCCAGGTGTCGATAATGTCCCCGGTGTCCATGACGCTTGGGCTGAGCAGGATAAAGACTTGATCGAATCCCGCGTTGAGAACATTCCCCAGGCTCAAGGTTACCATCAGCACGACGATCGGGGCGATTCCCGGAAGAGTGACGTGCCAGGTTTGGCGCCAGCGGTTGGCTCCATCGATGACCGCCGCTTCGTAATGGGTCGGATCGATAGAGGTCAGAGCTGCCAAATAAACGATCGCTCCGAAGCCGAACTCCTTCCAGACATCGGACAAGACCAGCGTGAAAGGAAACCACGAGGAACTGCCCAGGAAGAAGGGGGAGTTGATACCGAGAAAACCAAGCGCCCAACTGACGATCCCCTCCGAAGGAGATAATATATCTATCAGAACGCCGCCCAGAATGATCCACGATAAAAAATGAGGCAAGTAGACAAGCGTCTGGATTGTTCTCTTGAAGAAAGCTTTGCCTAATTCGTTTAGCAAAAGCGCGAAGCCAATTGAGGCGATCAATCCAGCGACGATTTTCGCGATGGCGATGACGAGCGTGTTTCGGAGGATCTGCGTAAAATCCGGCTGCTGAAATAGAAAACGAAAATTATCAAAGCCGATCCACTGGGAATCAAAGACCCCCTTGGCCGGAATAAACTTCTGGAACGCGATCACGACGCCCGCCATGGGCACATAACTGAAGATAAGAACTGCCAGCAAGCCTGGCCAGACCATGATGTGGAAAGGCAACTCGCGGCGAAATAAGCCTTTCATGTCGCATTCCTCCTAGCGATGTCAGTCAACGAGATGGGGATCGCCGCGATGACCACGGCTTCCCCCCTTCTCATTATCGTTAAGTTATTGAGCGGCATTCCACTCGTTGATCTCGTTTGTAATCTCATCCCCGCCGAGCTTGTGCCACTTCTCCACGAAACTATCGAATTCGTCTACGGAGCTTTCCCCTACGATAATTTTAGTAAACGTTTCCAATTCAAGTTTGTCGAGCGTCGCTTGCTTCATCTGCTGCGTGGGTACGGGCGCGCCGTAAAATTCTCCGATTTTCATCCTATTTTCTTCGACGTATTTCTTCAGCACTTCCATCTCGGAGCCGCCTGGCCCGAAGATCAAGGCGTTGCCGAAGCTTTTGATGTCATTGTTATCCAGATAAGCCAAGACGTTGTCGTAATAGCCCTTCTGTTCTTCATTCAGCTTGGAGAAATCCTTGGCCCGGTAAGCTTCCGTAACGGCGATGCCGGCCTCCAGGTTTTTGCTTGGCGGTTCCATGCTGATGGTTGGATACAAGTAGAACGGCGTTTGGTCTTTATCCGTATTGTAGAGCTCGGCTTGAGCCTCGTCGCTCCAAGCGTTCTTTAGCTGCAGATTCGCTAATTTAATTGCGGCTTCCGGATGTTTATATCCTTTTTTGATGACGTAATATCCGGTCACCGGAATAGTGGTGGACGGAGAAGCGACTTGATCGTCCGCGGACAAAACAGGGTACGGCTTCCACCTCATGCCGTCCGCCGCGTTCATGTTCATGGCTTCCTGTAAAGGCCACAGCGGATGCCAGAAATTGGCGTAAATCAAGCCGATCTTGTTATTCATGATGTCTTCGGCGATTTTGTTGCCGTCTTTGACACCGAATTCTTTATCGATTAGACCGCGTTTATACATATCCTGAAGGGTCGCGAGTGTTTGCTTCATTTCAGGCTGAACACTGCCATATACCAGTTTGCCGGAATCGTCCTTCAACCAGATCTTGGGATAAGCGTGATAGGCGTTGGCGATTCCTTCGATGGTTGCCAAGCCGCCGAACAGATCCTTGTTTAACCCGATGCCATAGGCCCCGGAATGGTCCTTTTTAAAGGCTTCCGCGATGTTTAAGATGTCATCGAAGCTTGTTGGCTCAGGCAGATCCGCTTGCTCCAGCCAATCCGTTCGCAACCAGATTACCGGCGTCCCTTGCTCTATGCTGCCAAAGCCCGTGATTCCCATCATTTTGCCATCGACGGTTGCCGCCTTTTTCATCAGTCCGTTTGCATCTTGCTCCATAATTTTTCTCAGGAAAGGGGAAGCATATTGGTCATAGGCGGTCGTCAGATCCTCGATTTGATCGCTCTCGAGCAACTGCTGGAATTGCGCGGGCGAGACGAACATGAGGTCAGGCAAGTCGCCGGAAGCAATCGTCACGTTCATTTTATTCTGATACTGAGCTTCGTCAGTGGTCCAGACGTTCTTTACTTTAATTCCGAGTTCGTTCTCGTAAGCTCTCGTCCAAGCATTATTGTCGAGTGATTCCCCGTCCAAGAACTTGAAGCGGGCGCTCGTGCTTCTGACAGTGGTGATCTCGATAGCCGGTTCGTATTTCTCGAACGGATTGGCTTCGACGGAAGCGGGCGACGAAGAAGGAGAAACCGCGGAAGAGCTTGCTTCCAATGCGCCACCATTGCCGCTATTGCTGTTATTGCCGTTGCTGCAAGCGGATACAAAAACGAGCGATATGGATAAGGCGAGACTTGCGAAAGTTATCATTCTTTTTTTTGCAAAAATGTTAGTCATTCTCTATCCCCCGAACTGATAACTAGTAGGCGCGCGCTGCCTCTGTATTAAGGATAAGGCATCCTTTCATGTGCTCACAATATTCAAAATCGCACCTCCGGAGGAGGGAACTAATCCAATTTTGACTTTTTCACGCGGATGAGTTCGCGATACTCGTTAGGCGTTGATCGGGTATATTTCCGGAAAAATCTCGTGAAGTTCGTGGCAGAGGTAAAACCAACCGCCTCCGAGATGTCCTGAATTTTCATATCGCTGTTTTCCAACAATGAGAGCGCTTCCTTCATGCGGATCTCGTGGATGTAATCGATAATTGTCATTCCCGTCGTTTTTTTGAACAGCCGGGACAGGTATGCGGAGTTAAAGTATACGATGTCCGCCAATCGAGTCAGGGAGACGTCTCCGGCCAGGTTGTCCGCGATGTAATCTTTGATCCGGTCGATGACCTTGGTGGCTTTTCGATTACGTTCGCTCTGCCTCAGCTCCAGCAGCAATGGAATCAATCCGATAGCGTAATCAATGGCAAAAGGCAAAGAATCCGGATGGTCTGCACGCAACAGCTTGGATAAGTCGATCTCGTCCTCATGACGGCTGGCGATTCCGCTACGATTGATATAAGACAAAAGGGATACCGCGATCCGATAATGAAGTTCCATTCCTACGCCCGTATCGCCTGACGTCAACCGGGAGAGGAGCGTTTTCGCTTGCCCGAGCAAGGGGAGCAGGTCATCCGCTCTCCCGTCATCCAAGAGGGCGTCCATCATGCCGATTTTGTTCAGGAGGAGACGAATCTCTTCATCGTCGGTTCCGTGTTTGTCATCCTCGTCGGACTCCCCGACCGTTACGATCGTCTCGGAATCGATAGAGGACTGGTAATCCAGCGCATACTGCAGCCTGGCGAAAGTTCTGCCGGATTCCTCCCATGAGGTATGCCGATTACTGATGGCAAAGGAGATCGGAACCTGGACCGATAGTTGGATCGATTGCTGAATAACGTCCAGCATACCCGTCGCGAACGTTAAAACATTGGCAAATGCTTGTTCCAATGTATCAGGTTCGATGGATGAGGCTAGTGGCTGTAAAAAACAGACCAATCGACCGCGGTCATCGATCGCGCATTTCATTCTCATGGCGGAAGAGAGGTGATGTTCGACTATGAGCTGAATCGAATAGTCTGCTCGGGTTCGCTCCGTATACGTTGGCCCATCGGATCGAACGGTCGTGATCCTGCCTACCATGAGCAGTATCGATAGCGTTGGATCCAAGGGGAGCTTTAATTGCTCGAATTGCTCCTCGCGGTCTGCAGTCGATGCCCCGTTTAATAGATGGAGAAGGTATTCCTTCTGCAGCACCTGATTGGCCGCTTCCATCCGCTCGTTCACTCCGGAGACCAATTCGCTCCATTGCCTCGATGTCCGAATATCATCAATGACGCTTTCGACGACGGAGATGACCTTTGGATAGCCTTCCGTTTTCAACAAGTAATGCACGCCTTGATTCTGAATGGCCTCGTACACATAGTCAAAATCGTTGAAGCCGGTCAGGAAGACAACCCTGCAATCCGCCCAGGCCGACCGAATATGCCGAAGTAGTTCCAGGCCGTTCATGCCTGGCATACGAATGTCGGAGAGGACGATGTCAAACCTGTTATTTTTTAATTGGCGCAGTGCATCCATTCCGGAATAAGCTTTATAAAGATCCAATTCAAGGTGGGTTAAATGCAGCAACGTTTCGAACAAGCCGTCCGCGATAATCGGTTCGTCGTCTACGATTAATAAACGTATCATGATTCCGTTCCCCCCGTAGTTGTATGAATGGGTATGAGTATAACGGCCTTCAGGCCGCCATGCGGACTGCGGGAAAGAGTAAGCTCCCCACGCTGGCCAAACTTGAGCTGCAGCCTTCGGTGAATGTTTAGCAGCCCGACTTCCTCCGCTGGTTCGGCTTCACCTGCCAGCATAGCTTGCACGCCGAGCAGTTGCTGGTCCAACAGCGACTGTCCGTTGTCTTCTACAACGATGGCTAGACGATCGTCTGATTCCTCAAAGGTAATGGATATCCAGCCTTTGTCGGGCATTTCTTCAAGCCCGTGAATGAACGCATTCTCGATAACGGGTTGCACGATCAGCCTTGGAACGCTGATGTGTGCATAATCCGGGGGGAGTTCGTCAAATTCGACCTTGATCCGGTTGCCGAAGCGCAAGCTCTGGATGTCAGCGTAAGTGCGCGCATGACGAATTTCTTCTGAGAGCGGGATTTCGTTCCGATTGCTCTTCGTCATAAATCGGAAATACTCGCCGAGTTGAATGGTAAAATACTCGAGATTATCGTAGTCGCCCGTTCGGGTCATCGTATTTAGAATAAACAAGCTGTTATATAGAAAATGAGGGTTGATTTGCGACTGGAGCTGCTTAAGCTCCGCGTTTTGAACGAGCAGCTTTTGCCGATACGACTGGTCAATGAGCGTATTCAGGTTTTTGACCATGTCGTTGAACTGCGTAAATAAATATTGAAACTCGTCTTTGCGATGGTGCTTTATAAAGACGTCGAAGTCGCCGTTCTCTATTCGGGAGAAGGACCGTACCATCTTTACGAGCGGCTGGTGAATGTACCGATAAGCATATAGCGAGAACAGAAAAAGAATCAGGATGCCGACAATGGAATAACACCAAATCCAGATATGATAAATTTGGATTGTTTTTAAAAGCTCCGAATTTCTCACATATTGTATGGCCTCCAGTCCAAGGGAGGAGGAACGGACCTGAAACGTCTGGTATTCGCTGCCCGCAACGTGAATATCGGACTCTCCATCCAGAAGGCTTTTTTGGTTGCGAAGGGTTTCTTCGACCGTACTATCTATATCGGAGCTCTTGGCGCTTAAGAAGAAATGGGATGACGAGTCGCGAAGAAAAATGCCGCTATTCTTGTACTGCAGGAGGGGGAGCAGAGAATCCCGCAGCTCCTTCTCGGAGAACTCGACGACGATCATGAAGTACGGACGGATATTGTCCGTCTGCCGGTTAAGCGCCTTCAAAACGACATAGGGGCGATTGTCAAAGTAGAACATTCGCGACCGATCGTCGTGGCCGAGGAAAGCATCGTACTCTTGCTGGCGGAAGTTCTCCGGCCAAGCCGACGAGGACAACGTTCGGCCAAGCAAGGGAATGTGAATGCGGACGTCCGAGATATAACGATTACTGTTTTTGAGGGCGAGAAGCTGCTTTTTCAACCGTCCAATCATTTGGAATTTCTCGTACTCCGAATATTGAGCCGTAGATTGGGGAAACAGTGATAGCATAGCCAATTCCTCATCGCCCATCAGCATTTCGAACAAAAGGGCCTGCGTTCGCTGAACGTCCTGATCGAAGTTGTCGAGCACCGATTCGAGAGAAACGCGAATCGTACCGGAAAGTTGAGTCTTGACCGCGCCGATGCCCCAGTTGTACAACACGATCCCAAGCGAGAACAACGGAATGAGTATAAGCAGGAAAATAAGGAGCAGTTTGCTGAAAATCGAATTTCTCCACAGAACCCGAAACAAGGTATTACCTACCTCCTTACCTGTATTTTCTGTCATTATATCAATATTTGAGAGAGGGGCAACAGGGAGGGGGGCGAAGAGGAACAGAGGGTCGCAGCATCCTGTCAATCCTCTGTAAAAGAACCGAAATCGTTGATCCTTACCTTAATGGCGAACGTGATCTCCGAACGGCTGAACACGTTCTCCCAGTCCTCTTTTACTTTCTTCCAAGCGGCGGGATGCTTGATCGCCAATCTTCGACCGAAGCCGGCGACGTCGCTCTTGTATTTCGATTGCAGCTTAACCAGCAGATCCTCCATCATTGAAGCGAGTTTGTCCTCGAGCCGCTTGTCGAGCGCGTTTGCGTAATCATTTGTTGTCGGATGAGACTGCTCGTCCCATGTTTCGATGAGTCGCCCTAGCGTATGGATTTCGACCTGAAATGAGATTTGGTCTCCTTTTACTTGGGGCGTGATCTTGCTGCGCAAGGACTTTATTTCGTAAGTAATCGTCTCTCCGTTCCAATCATCGGTCTTGATCACTCCCGCATTACGATCGCCGGACAGCCAGGCCAGACATTCCGTGTTCTCTTGATTTAAGGAACCGATCCAATGCCCGGTGGCGTTAATGATGCTAGCGCCAGACAGCTCCAGTTCGTCGCCGCCCGTTACGAGCGTCTGCAGGACAAAGCTTTTTTTGGAGTGTGTCAACGAATCCAATCGGCTCAATGTGACCGGCTTCAGTACTTTGCTGGTCCGTGCCCGATTTCTCACTGCTTTGGAAATATGGAACGAAGGAACTTCATTTAGCTTTTTGGACATTAAGGTATCCCTGGCTGGTCCTTGGCTTACATAAACAAGAGTGCTGGGACGAATTTCGTTATCGCGCAGCAAGAAATCCGTCAACTGCTCGATCGACTGTTTGCGCAGCAGATCGACGGAGATGATGATTACCTTGAGATGATGTCCCATAAGGGGCCGGTCCAAACGAATGGAAAATTGACGAAGAATCTCCAGGACAGAGTCTCCGCTTCCCGATATATTCAGAAAAGTAGGTTGCTTGCCATCCTGTTTTTTGCCCTGGTTTTTTTGGGATTTAAAGGGCACCAACTGTAGGGTAGCCATTAATTTATTCCGTTTCGAATAGGTTGCGCCCTTGGATTCGAATTCCTTCTCGACCGGCGCGGGTTGTCCTTTGTCCAGGGCAATGCCGGTAAACAGGGCCACATCCTCGATTTCCTTGCTGCTCCAGCACCCGGTCGGCAAGACAAGAACGGCGGAGAGAACCAAAGTGGGGAGGACGCGCTTGCGCAGGCTAGACATGCTGTTTCAATCCCTTCGTGCGGATTAGCCAGACCACCGTGAGCAGCACCAGCAGAAGGAACAAGCTGATGCTCATTATGCCGATCATATCTCCAAGGAGCAGCAAGTCTTGCAGACTTTTGGGAACCATGGTGGACAACAGGACGATCGGAACCATGGCAAAGATGACCGGTTGGTAGGACAGATTAAAAATTTGGGATAAACCCAGGGAAGATTGGAAAAAGAAACTGCAGAAATTGCAGAACAACTGCATAAGCCAGATAACCATTAACGGAAATTCCAGCCGTTCCACAAAAAATCCGCTTATCTCGAAGCTGCGAATGAGATCGAGGGTCGGCCAGGTGCTGGTCATGGCAGAATCGATGGATATGCCGCCCACTACGAAGATCACGGTTATCAGATAGACGGCAAGCAGAATGGCAAACCCCCCGATCATCGCTTTGGCGGCTTGACGCGGATGCTCCATAAAGGCGACCAGCGTTAGGATAACTTCGTAGCCCACAAAGACCGGAATAGATGCCCTCAAGCCTGCAAGGATGGGAGCAAAGCCGTCTCCGAAAACCGGACGCAGATTATCGATGTCGAACACGCGGGAACTGACCGCAAAGGAGATGAGCAATACGAACATAGAGATGGGGAAGACGATCTGATACACCCTCGCAATGGCATTGATGCCCCCGTTGACCAGATAGGCGCCTACCCAGATAAAGGGCACCACGATTGCCCAAATAGGCGTTCCTTCAAGCAGGAAGAACAGCGTGACCTCGGCCAGGGAACGAATTTCGAAGCCGGCAATAATCAGGAAGTAACAGACGAAAAGCAGGCAGAACGCCTTGCCCGGCAGCCTGCCTACGATTCGGCTGGCGTACTGGAAGATCGTCTGTCCGGGGAACTGTTGGGACAGCTTGACCATAAGCAGAATAGCGGGAATGACGATGATCCCTCCCAAGAGAACGGCCACCCAAGCATCCGGTGACTTGGTCGCGTGCGTGACGCTTCGCGGCATGGTCAATATGCCTGCGCCCAATATGGTATTTATCAGAAAGACAATGGCTTGCGAGGTGGTTATTCGATCGTCGGTACGAATGAACAAGTAGAGACCTCCTCCCAGAGTTACGATTTGCGTTTATCGTCTTGCGTCTTCATCATGGCCGGTCTTTGCTTCATCAAGGCGCGCGGCGCGCGGAAGAAGAGATCCTTCCAGTCCCGGGGCCGGAATGGCGATACCGGAGTCAGATAAGGAACGCCGAAGCTTTTTAATTTCGTCAGATGACTGCAGAGCAGCAGGAAGAACAGAATCGTACCGAACATGCCCAGAAACGCCGCAAATATCATACCGACGAAACGCAGCAGCCGCAGCGTTATGCCTGCGCTGTAGCTCGGAATGGAGAAGGATGAGATGGCCGTGACGGCTACGACAATGACCAGGAACGGGCTGACGAGGCCTGCTTGCACGGCCGCGTCTCCGATAATAAGACCGCCGACGATGCCCATCGCCGGGCCGACGGGTTTGGGCAATCGGATGCCGGCTTCCCGAAGAATCTCGATGGAGACTTCCAGGATAAGCACTTCGATTAGAGACGGGAAGGGTACTCCTTGCCGCGCCTCGATGATGGACAATGCCAGCTCCGTGGGGATCAGGCCCGGGTGGAACGAGATAAACGAGATGTAGAGCGACGGGGCCATCAGCGCCATAAACGCGGCGGCAAAACGCAGCATTCGCAGCAGGGAGCTGGGCAGCCAGCGCTCGTAGTAGTCCTCTGGAGACTGCAGCAGCATGCTAAACGTAGCGGGCGCGATGAGGACGAACGGCGTTCCGTCCAGCAGTATCGCGATCCGTCCCTCCAGCATGGCGGCGATAACCCGGTCAGGCCTTTCGGTATTTTGGAGCTGTTGGAAGGGACTTAGATAGTTATCCTCGATCAGCTCCTCGATATAACCCGACTCCGCGATAAAGTCGAAGTCTATCTTCTGAATGCGGGCCTTAACCTCCTCCAGCAGATCCTGATTGACGATATCCTTGATGTAGGCCAGGGCGAGATCCTTCTGCAGCCGCGTGCCCACCCGAAAGGTCTTGATTTCCAACTGGTCGCTGAGGCCTTGCCGACGCAGCATCGACGTATTCACGCTCAGCATCTCGGTGAAGCTAAGCCGGGGCCCCCGCAACAGCCCCTCGGACAAGGGCTCCTGAACTGCGCGATTGGTTCCGTCCGGGCATTCGATCAGCAAGCCGCTCGGCTGGCCCTCGATCAGCAGTCCGGTATATCCGAAAAGCACCGATCGATTAAAGCTGTCGAGGCTGGGAGCTTCGAGGAGATTGTTAAAGGGAAGTTGATCTTGCAGCCGCTCCGGTTCGGCATGCACGTCCGCGCCGGCTTCGAACATAAGAAACTCCATCAACTGAAGGTCGAGCACCCGGTCGTTCTGCATGCCAGTCACGAAGAACAGCGTTGCGCGGACGTTAAGCTTCGCCATACGGAACTCTCGAGAGCATAGATCGCTGTTGCCCCCGATACGCTCGCGAATGGTAGCGAGATCGGTTGCGTAGTCGCCGCTAAATGGCGAGTTGTCGGGTGTCGGGAGATCGGGATCTTTTTTGTTCTCCGCGGTGTTGGGATTTCGTCCTTTGCCTGCAAGAGAGTAAGTTTTCTTGTACACGAAACTGGCCGCGATAGGTACGAGGCACGCGATGGCGGCCTGGAGCCATACTTCCCATGTGGGGATATAAGAAATGACGGATGATAGCATGTAGGCCTCCTTTGCCGGGTCTGGAAGTCGAAGTATATGGAGTTTTCCATAATTGGGATAGTTTTAGTCATCCCTTGCCGATTATTTTGTCGAGAGGGGAACCAGGATAGGCATTTTCTTGTCTAATAGAGTAGAGGGGGCGAGTATGAACATGGATCTCCGGTATATGGCGCCGCGCTGATTCTGGTCTTGACTCTGCAAGATGGCGGCTGGCGGTGCGTACTTATCGTTATGGGGAGGGCGCCGACAAGCTGGTCCCGCTTTAGGCGTGAATGCGATGAGGAAAACTCTTTTGGCGCGGGGAGCGGGTATGATATTATCTAGGCAATGATTATATTCTCGTCTTGTCCAAGGAGGAAGCAGCATGTCGAATTCGCTTGGTAAGCCGCCCGTCGTTCGCGCGGAGATGTTGATTCGCAGACCTGTGCAAGAGGTGTTTCGGGCTTTCGTCGATCCCGAAGTGACGACCAAGTTCTGGTTCACGAAAGGCAGCGGCAAGCTGGAAAGCGGCGCCAAGGTGCGCTGGGATTGGGAGATGTATGGCGTAGGGGCGGATATCGACGTCCTTGCCGTTGAGCAGAACAGCCGCATCGTCATCGATTGGGGAACCCGCGTGGAGTGGACGTTCGTTGCGCGGGGCGAGAACGAGACGTTTGTCACGATCGTCAACGACGGTTTCGAAGGGACGGCGGACGAGCTGCTGGAGCAGGCGATGGATGCTACGCAAGGCTTTACGTTCGTATTGTCGGGATTGAAGGCGTATCTCGAGCATGGCATAAAGCTCAATCTAGTAGCCGATAAGTCGCCCGACGCGAATATCATCAAAGAATGACGCTGGATGCGACAGGCGTCCTGATGCCCCTTCTCTCTCCGAGCTGCTCGGAGGGAGGGGGCTTTTTTTCAATGATAGGAAAGGGTGGAAGTGATGCTGGACATGATCGAGTACGACTGGAGCAGGCGTCAAATGGTGTAGTTGCTCTTAGAGAGCTGCCACATTAGGACAGCCGGATTCGACTGTCTTAGGCCCCTGGTCAGGTGCTCGTCCGAACCGATAGGGCCTGCGAAGCAAGTGCGGCCTTGCAGAAACCGCCGATTGGAGAAATCCTTCCTACAAACGTTCTGTATCGACATTTTTTCATGAAAAAACATTAATGGACCTACATGACCTCCGCTAGATGTAAGGCGAGGGCCCAGTATGGCAAAGTATGACTAAGGATTGCCGAACGGCGGCAGCCAGGCCAATGGACAATTGTACGCGGAAGCGCCAAATGGGCGCGATATTTATTCCTGAGGAGGAAAACGGTCATGAACTATCATTTCTTCGTAGGCAACGATAATGGGAACAGCGAGCATGATCTGATCGTGGACGGGCGCTTGATCATGCAGCCGAACGTCAATTGCAGAGTGGACGGGCTGCCATGGCGGGAGGAGCAAGCGCCGGAGAGCTTCGTGAAGGGGCTGCAGGAGCAGCTTGTGGTGACGATCGATTCGCCGGCCGTCAGGCCCGGCATGTATTATATCGGCAAGTTTGCGCTGGAGAGCGGCGAGGTGATCGACAATATTCAGATCGGCATCGATATGAAAAGCGACATGGACCTGCCCATTGTCAATACGCTCGCTCAAATCGCCGCGGTTGCCGTGCAAAAGGCTTATGAGGAGAGCGGCTCCATTATGGAGCCTCTTGAGGTGGAGGTCGATATGGCGACGGCGCTGCCGGTGACGCAGCATACGGATGAGTCTGCGGCGAGATTCGAGCGGCGGTTCATGTCGGGGGTCCATCATGTAACGGTGCATCTCGGCACTCACCGCGTATCGGTCAAGCTAAGTTTCCCGTTTGTAAAGGTGGTGCCGGAGGCGACGCCGGTCATCTTTACGCTGCAGAAGGATGCGGAGGGGAATTGGCGGCAGGGAGAACTGTTTGACCACTTCTCGGAATCGTACGGGATGGAAAACAAGTTTAACGGGAGCTACTTCAAGGACAAAAAAATACTGCACATCGATATCGGGGACGGATCCACGGAATACCCCATCACCGAAGGGAACAAGTTCCTTCGTCAATTCGTGCATGGCAGCCATCACGGCGCCGGATATGCCATCGAGGAGGCGCTGCCGGAGTTTAACCGGCAGATCTATCTGCCCGATAGTCCGCGTCAATTTTTCAGCGACGTGCTCAAAAATCCGAAGCATAAGTACCATGCAAGAGCCTTGAACACGCTGAAGCGGTCGCTGGAAAGCCAGGTGAAACAAATCGTGCAGCAGGCAAAACGCCAGCTGACCAAGGCGCGCAACGAGGTTGATCTGATCTGCGTCTACGGCGGCGGCAGCATATTGATGCGGACCGTGCTGTATCCGTATCTGAAGGAGCTGTGCGACGAACGGGAAATTCTGCTGCTGTACGTGCCATCCGACTACGCGGTCAAAATGAACGCGATGGGTCTCGACGCTTTTGTCCGGGGCAAGATCTACGAGGCGCTTAAGCAGAAGATGGTCCAGCCGGCATAGGCGGGGAGGAAAGGCGGGCGACGCCAACATAAGGGACAGGCAGGTGCAGCATGATGAAGAAAACCAAACAGCCGGGCGACAATATTAGCTTGAAAACGCGCAAAAACGAAAATGCATTCGTCATGGCATGGATCAACGCGCAGAGCAATCTGATGGACTCGCTGCGTTATCTGGTAGAGAGGGAGGTCGCAGCGAACGGCGTTCGCAACCTGCAGACCTGCGTCCCTGTGGAACGGAAGGGATTGCAAGGCTTGGAGTCAGGGGCGGCACATGATACCCGGCATAACGCGGCATGGCGGGAAACATCGACGGCGCGTGCAATGATGGATGAAAGCGCGGTAGATGAGGCGCAGAAACATGCTGCGCCAAACGCCGGCGAACAGGCAGATCGTATACGTTGGCCGATAGAGTCTGATTCCGGCGAAGCCGCGATTATGCGGTACCTCGCAATGTCGGGTGCCAGCGACGAGGCCATTCAGGCCGCCTTCATCGCAGCGCGTCAGTTGGCCGCCTCGTCGGCAGCGGATGAATCGCCGGCAACTGCAAGTGCAGTAGACGACGAAGTGGATGAATTGTCGACTAATGCTGCGGACGAAGAAGTGGACGAAGAAGATGTCGAGGCTTGGAGCTGAGGGAGAACGGTAGCGCTTGGCGGGCCTCCGCCTCGATGCATTCCTGCAATAGCTGATGCTCAAAAAGGTTGGACGAAAAACCTTGCGTTTTCTCGTCCAACCTTTTTATTTTGGGGACTTATTGAACAACTCGATCCACCTTAGGATAGGGTCGGCAGAAGAAATTTGACTCGCCTGTGCTGGAAAACGGGACGTAGTGAATCGGGAGCGAGGGGCGGTAGAGAGAAGGTCACCCTGCCCGTACGGACTCTGAGAAACATAGAGCAAGCAGAAGCCAGCAGCTCGAAACATTCGCATAGCCTTGCATTGCTTCGCGTAGCTTGCATCGCATAGCCTTGCATTGCTTCGCATAGCTTGCATCGCATAGCCTTGCATTGCTTCGCGTAGCTTGCATAGCTTGGATGGCTTCACATTGCTTCGCGCCTCAACGCACCCTATTGCAGTACTTAGTAACACTAAAAACCTTGTATAATCATAACGATTTAGTGTTACGGGATAACACTTGGTCATATTAGGAGGCTCTTTGTAATACTCGACATTTTCATCCGAAATTCATCGGGGAGCCTCATGTGTCCTTAAATTATCAACAAAAATAGTTCGTATTATGAA
The DNA here is from genome assembly GCF_002165585.1 of Paenibacillus sp. MY03. Lineage (NCBI taxonomy): Bacteria > Bacillati > Bacillota > Bacilli > Caryophanales > Paenibacillaceae > Paenibacillus > Paenibacillus sp. MY03. The sequence goes on from NZ_MXQD01000010.1 coordinate 146,725, forward strand.
GTACTACAAAGTTATGTGGGAAACAATGAAATTTGTTTATTGCACTACTTGGTGATATTCCACAACATTTCATAATATTGCATCATACCCGCTGACCCATGTAAGAGCTCGTAACAATATTTTACTTCAAGGATGACAACTAGTTGGCTAGACGCTAGGCATAGAAAGAGCAGTTGGGTATGCACTGCTTTTACATGATGAAGGTCCCCATAATACCCTCAGATGAACCCGTTATTCGTGGCCAGCGGTCTGACGTCTGAAGAATCATATAACCTCATTTCCGAAACAGCCAATCATTATGGTTTAATGGGAAAAACGCCCTCTAATACTGATTCATAATTCTGATTAAAGTAATTAATAGGAAAACCTCCCTATAAATAAGGTGAATAGACAAAATGTGAGTTGAAAGATGTTGATTAATGGGAGGAAATCCTTTTAAACTACAAAATATTACGAAATCTGGCGAATTAGAGGGAGGAAATCCTCCTATTTCCTCGTGTTAACCGTTGCACGAGCGCGGCCGGAAGCGGAACCGTACATTTGTAATTTACATCTCATCTCCCAAAGCACCAACCCAAGCACCAACCCAAGCACCATCCCAATTAGCTTCTCAATTACCTCCCCAAGTCCCTCAGTAAGCCCAAATTGGGGCACCCATACACCAGCCGCACGCCTACAAAAAATAATTTACAGCATGAGGCGCAAGCTCATATCGAACGATTCGCTGCTTAGCCCCGCTATACGCTGGGATCAGCCAGCCGTCGGCTGAAAGACTTCGCAGCATTCGCATCGCCGACTTGTTATCGATGTCAAAGTGTCGAGCGACATCAATAAGCCTGATTGGTGCCGACGACTGCATAGCCAATCGCAGGACCTCCTTCTCCGCCAGCAGCGTTCGGGAGACCGGGACTTGTCCAGTCTCATATTGGCCGATAAGCAAACGCAGCAAAGTCAGGCATAAGTCCGGCCGCTGCTCCACATCGTCGTATGAGAACGAGATAACCTGATAGCCCATGGCTCTTAAGAACGTTTCGCGATTCAGTTCGTTGCAGAATTTCCTCCGGTCCATATCTTGGACATGGGTGGCGTATCCCTTAATTTCAATGATTAGTTTGATGAAGCCGGGCAGCCAGGCAAAATCGGCAAAATAGGAGCGCCCTCGCCAATCCGGAACCTCGTACTCAGGATGCAGATGTTCGAAATGGCCGCGAAGCAGCCACCAAATTTGACGCAGAAACAAGGTCTCGGCATGCCGATGCCCCCTTTCTAGTCTGTCACGTCTTTCGCCGGACCTAGCCGACAGGTGCTGCTTGACAAATTGTGTATGTGCTTGGTCGAAATTCATAGGCGCACCGCCTCCCGTGGAAAATAAAAAAACGCCCCGTAAGCCGTCTAAGGCTGGTACGGGACGTTCTTCGTCTCTACACAGCATCGTAAAACAATTAGCTCCCGATGTCTAGAGGGCAAAATGTTTTTATCGACCTGAGAAAGGTTGAGAACTTTGCGCTTATAATACCCAAGACAAGAAACTGGGTTAGGGTCAGCGCCAGAAAGCGAGCGAGCATAACCGCACCCAAGTAGAAATGTGGTACACTACTAGGAGTGCGTCGGCCGAAATGGCCGGGAGCAGTTTGTAAAGCAGTACAGAGAGGACACAGCCGGCTAGTCGGGCGTGATTATAGAGTAGAAAGAGGAGATCGCGGCAATGACCAAAGAAGAATTGATTCTGACGGCGGAAGGCTTAAAGAAGATCGAAGACGAGCTAGAGGAGCTTAAGACGGTCAAACGCAAGGAACTGGCACAGCGTCTAAAGGTAGCCATCAGCTACGGCGATCTGAAGGAGAACAGCGAGTACCATTCCGCCAAGGACGATCAGGCGTTTATGGAGACGCGCATCCTGCAGCTCGAGAGAATGCTGAAAATTGCGCGGGTAGTCGATGCGGGAAGCATCGCGCTGGATAAAGTCGGCGTAGGTTCGATCGTTACGTTAAACGATATCGAATTCAACGAGAAGATTGATTACCAAGTGGTGGGGCCTGCGGAAGCGGATGTCGCGGACAACAAAATTTCGTACGAAAGTCCGCTGGGACAAGAGCTGATGGGCAAGAAGGTCGGCGATATCATAGACGTCAACGCGCCGGTGGGCATTATTCGGTATGAGCTGCTGGAGATCAAAGTTAACTAATTTTTCGAATGTACAGCCAACGCTTAATTTATCGCTTTCTGGGCATGTTATAGCTAATCGACAGTACCCAGCGAAGGAGCGATAAACAATGGCGAGAAGAAGAAAGTATGCCGTGCCCGGAGCCGAGCAAGGAATGGCGGCGTTCAAGGCGGAAGTGATGAAGCGGGAAGGCTACCAGGTGGACCCGAATCGGCCGGACAGCGTGAAGTTCGAGGTGGCCAAGGAGCTAGGCGTCCCGCTCAAACCGAACGGCAACGGAAATTTGACGACCGAAGAAGCCGGACATATCGGCGGGCGGATCGGGGGCTCCATGGTGAAAGAGCTTATACGCCTCGCCCAGGATCAGTTAGCTAAGGGAGATCCCCATTAGAAGAGCCAACAGCACATACATGGTACACGAAGCAGCCGGAGTCGTCTCGGACGATTTCCGGCTTTTTTGTGTCCAAAGTTCAGTAATGATTTTCATTCTCATATATTTGTGGTACGATTCTTTTAAGAGAAATCCTAATTAAGGAGTTATGCCCAATGACAATAGATGCAGAAGCGGTATACGACGTAACCGTGATCGGCGGCGGGCCGGCCGGCTTGTATGCCTCGTTCTACGCGGGACTGCGCGAGATGAAAGTGAAAATTATCGAGTTCCAGCCATTCCTGGGCGGCAAGGTTCATGTCTACCCGGAGAAAATGATCTGGGACATCGGCGGTCTGACGCCTGTTACCGGCGAGCAGCTGATTGACCAGCTCGTCCAGCAAGGCCTGACGTTCTCGCCGGCAGTCGTAACCGGGGAGAAAGTAACGACCATCAGCAAGAACGAAGAAGAACTGTTCGTTCTGCATACTTCCTCCGGCGCCGAGCACTATTCGCGAACGGTCATTCTGGCTGTGGGGGGCGGCATCCTTAAGCCGACCAAGCTGGACATTGAAGGCGCGGACCGCTTCGAGGTCACCAATCTGCATTACACGGTCAAGTCGCTCGGACGGTTTAGAGACAAGGTTGTTCTTATCTCCGGTGGCGGCAACGCGGCGATCGATTGGGCCAACGAGCTGGAGCCGATAGCCAAGAAGGTGTATTTGACGTACCGGAAGGAAGTTCTGAAGGGCCATGAGGCGGAAGTGTCGAAGCTCAAGAGAAGCTCTGCCGAGGTTCTGCTCAACTCGTCGATCGGCAAGCTGATCGCGGTGCCGGGTCAGGAAGCCATAGGCTCGGTCATGATCAAAAACCACGAAGACGACTCCGAGATGGAACTCGCGGTCGACGAGGTCATTATCAACCACGGCTTCGAGCGCGACTCCGACCTGCTGGAGAAGAGCGAAGTGAAAATCAAAATGCACGAGGCGTGGGGCATCGCGGGTTCCTCTTCCAGCGAAACGTCCGTGCCTGGTCTATATGCCGCGGGCGACATCCTGGCGCACGACGGCAAGCTTCACCTGATCGCGGGAGCGTTCCACGATGCGGCCAATGCCGTTAACAAGGCAAAGCAGTTCATCACGCCGGAAGCCAACGCCTACGGCATGGTGTCTTCCCATAACGATGTTTTCGCCGAGCGCAATCAAGAATTAAAGAAAGCCATGTACGCGGCCAAGTAATCGAAACCATCCCCGTGGACGGGAAACCCCATATAGAAGAAGCGTATCCGTGCCGGGCGGTGCGCTTCTTTTTATTGCTTGGGAAATGATGCAACTGCAACGTGTCAGATGGGGATTGCGAACGGAAATGAGGGCTATACCTATACATTGAGGATTAGCGTCTCACCTGTCCGTTAGAAAGGATAAGCGGATCGGTTGCTCCCAGGGTGCCCCTTTTCTATAATGGATGTACTTATCTGCGCAAGAAGGAGGGCGTTCCATGGGACCCGTGCGGCAACCGCTGCAACTAGATCGAGACACGCTGGAAGCGTCCTTCCGCGGAAGAAGCGTGGCGCTGCTGCCCAAGGAGTTCGCGCTGCTGGACTTCCTATGCCGCCACGAAAGCCGGTCTTTCAGCCGTGAACAGCTGCTGGACGCGGTGTGGACGATGGAAGCGCCCGTGGACCGAACGGTCGACGACCATATTTACAGGCTGCGGAAGAAGCTTGCGCTCTGGGAGACGGAGCTCGGCATCGAGACGTTGCGCAGCGTAGGTTACAAGTTCGTCTACAAGAAGCGGGAGGCATCGGCCAATCCGCTGCTGGGGCTTCCCGCATTCAACGAAGACATGCGCGGCGTCGCCGATACATATCTGCGATATGGTCGCGGGGACGCGCTGCTTGCGCTATACAAGAACAGGGAGATGTTCGGCTTCGACGTAGACCCCGGCTTCGGCTTGCTGATCCGCGCGATGGAGGGCGATGTCCGGTTCGCTGTGGATCCCGAGGCCGCTTCGCTGAAGGATCGGGCGTTCCTGCTTCTGTATCTGTATCAATACCTCGATCCCGGGGGCAATCGTCCCTTCATCGAAGCGGCGCTGCGCGATCGAACGCTGCCGCCGGTATGGCAGAACGAGTTGGAGACGATGACGATCATTCATCTGCTGCTGGAATGGGAGGATTACGAGGAAGCGCTGCTGCGTCTGGAGGACCGGATCTCGGAGGCGCGCGAGCGCGGCTGGGAAGGATTGTTTCCCTATTATGCCAATCTGAGGTTGGCGCACGCTCTGCATGCGGAAGGGGATGAGGATTGCCGGCTTGCTCTTCAACAGGCCCAGGAGGAGCTGCGCAGGTACCCGTACAGAAGGGAGGAAGGGCAGTTTCTTTTGCTCAAAGGACTGTTCGTCTATTCTACCGATCCCGCCGGCGGCCTGGCAAACATGGAACAAGGCGTAGCCGTGCTGGGACAGTCGCAATTCGTCCTACACCTTCTGCACGGGCTGCACACGATTCTAGAATTCGCCAGACAGAGAGGCTGGGACGGAGTGCGCCGTCGTTTCGAGGGGGATTGGCAGCGGCTCATACGCTCGATTGGGCTCGACGAGATCCAAGACGAGATGAGGCGCCAGTTGGGCGAATTTTTTGACGAAGAGGCGGTCCTCTGATCTCCTTCTGACAATAGACGGTTACGGTAGTGGAAACGATATGGATGGAGGAATTTCGTCATGAAAGTTTCCGCTCCGGGAGCTGCACGTATTTGGCAGCCGTTGAGAGAACGAGGGTTTCGCAGGTTATGGACGGGCCAAACCCTGTCCGACTTGGCGAATTGGCTGGATTTTGTCGCGATCAGTACGCTGATCGTGTATGCATGGGGGCACGGCCCCGCGGAGATGGCGCTCTACTCGGCATGCGTCGGGCTTCCGTGGGTCGTCATCGGCCCATGGGCCAGCGTCAGGGTTCGAAGATTCCGCGGCAAAACGATACTGATCCTATGCGACGCGCTGCGCGCCGTCATCGTATTCGTGATGGTATGGGCCGATTCGCTGCCCGTATTGCTTGCGCTAGTGTTCCTCAAGATGAGCGTCAGCTCCGTCTTCGATCCCGTCCGGCAGCAAGCCGTGAAAGGGCTGGTAGGAGCCGAACGGCTGGCGCAGGCGACTTCGCTTAGCGGCATTTCGGCGAATTTGACCAAGATCGTCGGACCGATGCTGGGCGGGATATCCGCGCTGTGGCTGGGGCAAGCCGCGCCGTTCGTTATAGGCGCCTCCTTGTATGCTTTATCTGCCGCCATGCTTGCAGGATTGCCGCGGTGGGGAACGGAAGCGCGAAGGGCGGAACGCGGCAGAGGCGGGGCACTGCGTCAAGCGATAGCCCATTTGAAGGGAAGACCTCTGCTCCGGGCCGGCATGGTCTATATGGGGCTGACGTATGCGCTCATCTTCGTGTACGACAATCTGTTCGCCGTGCTTGCGAAGGACGCCGGGCTGCGGGAGGAAGGCTTCGCGCTGCTGATCGGCTGCGTGGGCGCCGGAAGCGTCGCGGGGGCAATCGCCGCCGGTTATTGGGACGGCTGGCGCCATCGGCCCATCGTCCGAATGGCGCAGGCTGGCCTGCTATCCGGTTTGGTGCTCGCGTTGGCGGGCTTGTCGGGACTGGGCTGGCTGCCCGCGAATCTCCCGGGCTGGCTGCTGGGGGCCGCGCTCATCGGCTACTGCGGATCGCAAGCCGCCGTTCCGTTCGGCTATCTCATGCAGACGGAGACGACGGAGGACACCATTGCTCCCATGTCGTCGCTGGCATCAGCCGTGCAGACGAGTTCCATGCTGATCGCTCCCTTCATCGGCGCCGCGGCAGCGACATACTGGAGTCCGGGAGGCGTATTCCTTGCGGCCGGCTTCGTTATGCTGACCGTTGGCGGAATCGTCTGGACAAGGGGCGCCGCTCCCGGGGGAAAGGCGGCTTTTTCCGCAACGGAAGCACGGGAAAAGCGTTTAACGTTGTAGCAAGCATATCGGCAAGGTCAAGGCCAAGGGAAGGGACTGGGCGAAAATGAGGAAGGTCAGAAGTTATCTAGAAACATTGGATGTGCATACCGGGCAGCGTACCGTGCTGGCCACGTTCGATAGGCGCATTGAGGCGCCGAATTGGACGAGAGAAGGAAAGCTGATCTATAACAGCGGAGGGAAGCTTTATGCCTTCGATCCGGAGACGGGCGTCAGCGAAGAGATACCGTCCGGCTTCGCCAACCGGTGCAATAACGATCACGTGCTCTCTCCGGATCATACGGAGATCGCGGTCAGCCACCATACGGCGGAGGACGGGAAGTCCCGAATTTATGTATTTACTTTGGCAGGAGGAGAGCCGGTCCTGGTGACAGAGGAGGGGCCCAGCTATCTGCATGGCTGGTCGCCGGACGGAAGCACGCTGGCCTACTGTGCCGAGCGTAACGGGCAATACGATATCTATACCATTCCGGTATCGGGCGGCCGGGAGAAGCAATTGACCGACTCGCCGGGATTAAACGACGGGCCGGAATATTCGCCGGACGGCCGACACATCTGGTTTAACTCCGTTCGCAGCGGTCTGATGCAAATCTGGCGCATGAGGTCCGACGGTTCCGAGCAAACGCAGATGACGTTCGACGAGAGCAACAGTTGGTTCCCGCATGTACCGCCGGACGGCGATACGGTCGTCTACATCGCCTACCGCAAGGGAGATGTGGACCCCGGCGACCATCCCGCGAACAAACACGTGGAGCTGCGCTCCATGTCCAGCGAAGGCGGAACCTATCGCGTGCTGGCGGAGCTCTTTGGCGGACAGGGAACGATCAACGTCAACTCTTGGTCGCCGGACAGTACCCGTTTTGCATTTGTCAGCTATGAGCTTGTCGACGAATAGACGATAGCCGAGCTGGACAAGATGCCGCTGGCGTTATATGCCATAATCGCAAACAAAGCCTCCGATTCTGCAAAAGTCCGCAGAATTGGAGGCTTGTCTTGTGGTCGAGGACGGCCAACGGCGTGCTGGTTCTGTAACAAATCCGATTCCACGGGGTCGTTACGCCTCACACGTTTCGTTTGCGGCGACAGGCACATCCCGTGCTTGCTCGATGGCGCATGCAACGACAGATCGACAGATTACCCTTCGATGCGAGCCAGCTCTTTATGAACGATGGGTGCTACCTTGGTGCCAAGCAGCTCAATGGAGTGAAGAATCTCGCGATGCGGCATCACTCCCACGTCGAGGTGAAGGAAGAACCGCGTGAGACCGAGGTTCTTGCGAAGCAAGACGATTTTTTCGGCCACGAATTCAGGATCGCCGACATACAGCGCTCCGCGCAGCGTACGAGCGGCATCAAACGCCGATCGGTCATAAGCCGGCCAGCCGCGCTCGCGTCCAAGTTTATTCATCTGCGCTTGTGTGGGAGGGTAGTACAGGTCGGCCGCCCCATCTGTCGTATCGCCAATAAAGCCATGGGAATGCGACGCGATCTGCAGCTTGCGCGGATCATGTCCGGCCTGTATGGCGGCGCGCTTATACAGATCAACAAGCGGAGCGAAGCGCTCCGGCATACCGCCGATAATGGCGAAGACGACCGGCAGCCCCAGCATGCCCGCGCGCACGGCAGATTCCGGGCTGCCGCCGGTGGCGATCCAGACGGGAAGCGGATCCTGGACGGCTCGCGGATAGATGCCCAGGTTGTCAAATGCGGGACGGTGGCCTCCGCGCCAGCTTACCTTTTCGGACTTGCGAATCGCGAGCAGCAGCTCCAGGTTCTCTTCGAACAGGGAGTCGTAGTCGTCCAAGCTGTATCCAAAGAGAGGGAACGACTCGATAAATGAACCGCGGCCCGCCATGATTTCGGCTCTGCCGTTCGACAAGCTGTCAAGCGTGGCGAAGTCTTGATAGACCCGCACGGGGTCGTCCGAGGAGAGGACGGTGACAGCGCTTGTCAGGCGGATATGCTTGGTCGCAGCGGCAGCTGCCGCCAACGTGACGGCGGGGGCAGAGGCTGCATAATCGGATCTATGATGTTCGCCTATGCCGTATACGTCGAGACCGACCTGATCGGCAAGCACGATTTCCTCCACTGCATTGCGCAGTCGTTCGGCATGGCTATCCGGGCCATTTGTTGCTTCCAGGAACGTGCTGATGCCGATCTCCATTTTTTTTTCTATAGTCATTGGATAAGCCTCCTTGTTGTGTTGTAGTAATATTACTTATTTATCAGTTTACTATAAAATATAATGTTTCTCAACAATAGTAAGTAAAACAGCCTAAGTTCGGTTTTTGTATTGCGGGATGCGGATCCCTCTGCTATATTTTGATCAATATTTATTTGACTATGACTGAAAGGTAAGGGGGTGCCGGCATGGGTGCGATCGCGTTAAGGGGTCATCATTTGCTCTGCCTGCTGGGTTATCGGGGTAAAGGCTATTCGGACGGATTCTGCGCCAACATGACCGGGATTTACGAGACGCTGCGGCTCCATCCGGAGACCGTGATTGAAGTGATCGACGGTCCCGACGATATATGCCGGGCGTTCCCGAGCGACCAGCCTTCCCATTGCCGTAATGATTCCGTGTACCGCAAGGATCGCGATATTTTGGCGCAGGTGGGGCTTGCGATCGGCAGCCGCTCCAGTTGGAGCGGCGTTTTATCAAGGGTGGCGAGCAACGTAGGGCCGGACGATATCCGGACATTATGTTCGGACTGCCGCTGGGAGCCATATGGACTGTGCAAGGAGGGCGTGGCGCATATCCAGGGTGTGCAAGAGCTGCGTCCGCTGCCGGAGGGCGAAAATAAAGGAGGGTCAAAATGAACATACGATTAGATGTGCGGGGTGATTCCCGCGTCGCGATTATCGAGAGCGAAGGAGTAATCGTGAGCGACGTGCAGGACGCGCTGGACTTGATGGCTACAGTGAGCTACGATACGGACGGCTGCAACAAGCTGTTGATCCGCAAGGAGGCCGTGAACGAACGCTTTTTTGAGCTGAAGACGAAGCTGGCGGGCGACATCCTCCAGAAATACGTGAATTACGGGGTCAAGCTTGCCATTATCGGCGAATACGGCGGTTACGACAGCAAGAGCTTGAAGGACTTCATCTACGAATCGAACCAAGGCAAGCAGGTGTTCTTTTTGCCGGACGAGCAGGCTGGATTGGATGCGCTTCATGGGATGCAGGTCAAATGATTAATCAGGCAGGAATTTTGTAAAGGCGGGAATTTTTTAAAATTATGAACCATCCGCAGCGGGCCGGAAGGTTCTTTTTTTCTACGACGGCACAATTATCTAACATGATTTCCTATCTTTTGCCGAAGGTATAAGGTAAAGAGCGGAGCGGCTGAATTATTTTATCGTAAACAGCAAGGTGAAGAAGGGAAAAGTGTTCGTAATAGAGAATATCAAGTATCCATGGGACTAAATGGTGATAGTTCCAAATTATAAAATTGTGGAGGATGAATGCAGCCCGTGCTAATTCGAAGAATGCAAAGGATGAGGATCTTATTTTTAATTATGGCCATGGGATTGTCATTGATTGGAAATATGGGAAGCACCGGCATAGCGCATGCTTACCAAGAGACGATTCAAGGGGCAGGCACACTGCAGACAGAGCTGCCGCAACCGGCTGCAACTCCAACGTATACCTTAACGTTGGATGGTAGCTTGACGGACTGGGTATATGATGAACAAGCAAGTGCCATCTATGCGATTTCCTCGGAGACCAACAAGCTGTACTTCATCCATGCGGACACGCTAACCATTGCGAATACAGTGTCTATTGGAAGCATGCCATCCGACATCGAGCAATACGGCGATCAATTGTTTATCGCCCTATCAGGGGCAACTGGCATCCAAGTCGTTCAAGCAAGTACCGGCGAGAAGAAGGAACTGTTAGCGACAACAGGTCAACCCAAACGACTGACGGTTACGAAAGACCTGGTACTGTATTCGACGGCGGATGACAAGTTGTACCGTCTGGATCAAAACACTAGAGCCAGCAATCTGGTTTATTCCAGAACCTTTATCGGCAGAGCTGTATTAAAAGCCAATGAGGCTGCAAAGCTTGTTTATGTAGGCGAACAAGGCTCAAGCGGATCGGATCTTTACGCAATCCACTATGAGACTAATCAATTAGTGGACAACAGCACTTATGATGGAGGTTACGGCTTCGGGTTTCCTTCGCCTTACATCGGCTTCGATGGAACGGATGTCTTCTTTGGGGGATCTCGGTTGAACGGGACTAGCTTGGCTCAGATTCATGGGGCATATCCCAGATTTACGGATTATTTATACCTCGATTCCAAGCTGATGGATATGAACGCCTCCGTTGTAGCGACTAGTGAGGGCATAATCGACAAGCATCAATATACGCCTTTGATTACTTTCCCATATGAGGCGCTTAAGGTACTTTTGGGCACAGGCGGCCGTACCTTTCTGCAACCGGATGTTCATTCCTCCAACATAATCGAGGCTTATGACTTTAATGTGCTTGGCATGAAGCCCACATTAGAGTTCACCGCAGGGCCGGGAGGATCCGTAGTCAGTAATTATACCATCGATAGCTGGACAACAAGCGATTCGGATCCGAACATTTATCTGGTTTCTTCTTACACGAATGAGCTGGCTGTCTTGAGTAAAGCGGACTTTTCGCTCCAGCACAAGCGTTATGTGGGATCCAAACCAACCGATATTTCATTGCTGGATGGAAAGCTGTATATCGCGTTACGAGGGGAAACCCATATTGGCATCATCAACGTAAATGATATCCAAGGTGATATAAAGCGAGTTTTAATCAACTCCAACCCGGAGCAGGTCATTCCATCCAAAGGAAATATTTTTTACTGGGGACAGCATGCAAGCTGGAATTTCCGTGCAACAAACGGCACCAGCGATGTGGCGGTAGGCGATCAACTGGCTTATTTTGGTTCTGCTTATTACGATGCAGTTTCAGATGTGCTATATATGGCGAGGAACGGTGTGATCCAAAAAATAAATCCCTATACGTTGACCGTGTTACCGCCGGTAACCGTACCCGGGCTGAAGTGCAGCTCCCGCATGCTTATAAGTGGCGACAGCATGTACTACTGCAATAAAAAGGCAAGTCTTTCCGATCTAAACTCGATTGCGGGCACATACCCGGATTCGATCACCCATGTATTCGGAGATTATGTTTTCAGTGCGACTGCTATTTACGATAAGGAAACCTTCACCAAGACGACAGGACTGCCGTTTGCTATGAGGGAAGTATTTCAAGATAGCGACGAGATGTTGTACGTATCCAACGAGAAACAGCTGTACAAGTTCCAGGGTGTAGAAGGCATGAACGAATATATTCGGTCGAAGATGACTCCGGCCCAGCTCGAAGTCGTTGATCTTGGCCATTTGCCGAATCAGGTTAAGGGAATCGCGATCCTCCATCCGGCAGAGGATGATGATCATCTTAACGGCTACAGCCTGTTTTACCTGGATGCTGACAAAATCAAAATCTCCCCAGTCCAAGCATGGGGAGAATACGATCCGGACTACAACTACTACGTGTATAATCTCAACATCCCGAATATTCCTGGGAATGCTGTATATATTGGAGCTTTCTCTAATCCCAAAAACCAGTCTCTGACGGATATTCCGCCAGCAACTGCATTGATTTGGGACGTCCCGGCCTATTTCGCTAGCGAATTTTCGTTCGCAGCGGGCTCTGCCATCAGTGGAAGTGTGAAGGGCACGGTTAGCTGGAAGCCTGGCACGGAATATTCCAATACAACCTACAAGCTTTGGTTCTATGGCAACGAGGGGACGATTGGAGATAGTCTGGCCACAAGGGCAGGCGGCCAAACTTCGTATGTCTACGAACTCCCGTTAACCGCTCTCCCTGACGGCGCCATGGGCCTGGCTTTAACGCAAGAACGCGAGGGGTCCAGCGCTTATTATTATCAGATTATCATTTTCGACGGCTATATGACGCCGAATATCGAAGCAAGGGATATCATGATTACGAAAAATTCCAGCTCTGATGATGTAGTGCGGGTCACTAATGTTAGTCCCGGCGACAAGATCAGCGTATACACGGACGGAGGATATTTACTTGGAGCGTTGGATGTCCCAACTGGGAGCCACACGGTAACTTTGAAGATTTACGATATCGGTAATCCCGGACAAAAATTGATCGTCACTAAAACATCTCCCGGGAAATATGAAAGCGACGGTACCGCTGTAACTGTTCCGCAGTTGAATGGAGGCGGCGGAGTGATCCCGAATCCAGGTGGAGGGAACCCGAACCCGAATCCGAATCCAGGCGGTGGCGGCAACGGGGGGATTCTTCCTCCTTCGGGAGGTTCGGGCCTGCCGTCTCCTAAAGAGCCGACAGACGAGGCGGAGCAAACTTTACTGGAGGCGAAGATTGAGCAGATTAATGGCGAACGGATTGGGAGAGTTGCAATCGCGAATGATGAACTGACGTCCCAAGCAGATACGGATTCCTTCGCTGAGGATCGTACGCTTCGTTTGGAGACCGGCAGCATCGAGCCGATTATCGTATTCGAGCTTACGGGCAGCGGCGTTCGGAATCTGTTAAAGACAAGTCGGGACACGCGTCTCGAGTTTACGACGCCCTCGGGCTCCATCATCATTCGCGCAGAGGAATTGCAGGATGCGGTAGAGGGAGCCGGCCAAGCGGAGCGCTTCGAGATTAGGCTGGAGCGTGTGGAATCCAAGAATGAATTGGAGGAGGCGTTAACGCTAGGAACCGAACTCCTCGGAGTGCCGGTCGCCTTCGAGGCTTATGCTGTAGTGAGCGGTAAAAAACAAGAGTTAAATGACTTTGCTTCCTATGTGGAGCATGTGCTTACTTTTAAAATGGCTAAACCGTCTTATGACTCGCTGGCGGGTCTCATGCTTGCCCAAGACGGAAAGTCGTACGTACCCGTACCGGTCAAGTTCGAGTATGCGGACGGCGTGTTAAAGGCAAGTCTGTTCCGGAAAGGGAACTCCATCTACGCCGTTGCAAAGAACAACGTCTCTTTCAACGATTTGCCTAATGCTGCGGCGTACAAAAAAGGCATTCAGTTTCTGGCCAACAAAATGGTGGTAAACGGCTTCCCTGACGGCTCGTTCAAGCCGGACCAGTCCGTTACGCGCGCTGAATTCGCAGCCATGCTGAACCGCGCTTTGGGGCTTCTGCCATCGACGGACCCAGTTGAGACCGGCTTCCATGATGTCAAGAGGCAAGACTGGTTCGCCGGGAACGTGAACTCAGCGGTTGAAGCTGGTCTAATTCTGGGTTATGAAGATGGCAGCTTCAGGCCCGCTGATACCATTAATCATCAAGAGATGCTTACCATGCTTGTCAGAGCTCTGAACTATGCCGGCCATTCCCTTCCGGCTTCCTCTCCGTTGGACGTGGCGATTCAGGAGCAACTGGAGGACTGGTTTGAGCCATCCTATTCGAGTGCTCAAGGAGTAGGACTGCTGAAAGGTTCAGGTGACCCGTTTGTTTTCTCCGCTAAGGCAGAAGCGACTAGACAGCAGTGTGCGTTGCTCCTTCATCGCATGCTGAATGATATCTTATTTACGTAACGAACGGAAATAGCTATGGCGAGGCAGCGGTATTGACCGTTTGTCTCGCTTTTTTGCGTTTTTTGGCAGCGTAATCGGCAAAGCGTGGGAGCCTCCGCTTGCCGTAATGTGGCGGAAGTACTAGCCGAGCGGCACTATTGCCGTTCGCTTGCAGCCCGTTGTTTTGCAAAAAGAAAGTGAAGGAGAGGCGCCTTCAATCCATGATTGACAATTTGTAAAGATGGCAGTAAGATGAGGTAGAGTTGTTCTTAATTAAGAACAACCACGCAGAATAGGATTCTTTTTACAGGCTATCGTTGTGTTCTTGAAATATAGGAAAGTATATCATCTTGCCATACTTTCTCTATGTTTCTCGTAACGAAACGCGCTTCGCCGTAAAAGGTCGGCGCAGTCGGTTCACCTGGTTTAGCATCTCATACCCGAGTGGAGGTGTTGTGTTTGGGGAAAAAACAGTGGGTAACGCCAAAGTTGGAAACACTCGACATTAAGATGACTGCGACGGGAAAAGGAAAAGGCAAAGGGAAAGGCGGCTCCGGATCGGGCTCCGGTTCAGGCTCAGGCTCGGGATCGTCGAGCATCGGCTTCGGCAGCTAGGACAGACGTAAAGGCCATATGATTCGATAAGTCCTTATCCCTATCTGTAAGGGGTTTGGGCTTATTCGAACAGATAGATGCATTTTGGAATTCTTAATAATGAACAATTATAGAGGAAAATCGGAGGCCTGCCATGATCGAGCAGTGGAAGGGATACACCTATAAAGCTTTCGGATTACATATTGCCACAGAAATCCCGTTTCTAGGCGCCAAGCCGGCGGAGGACCGATCTCATAACACCGATGTTTGGGTCGAATGGGGAGATTTGACCGCTCTATGGGAGGAGGTATCTAATCCGGACGACGCGTTCGTCGTACTGGATGACAAAGTGCTGTTTCGGATTGGGCAGACGGCCGTCTATTCGGTGGAAGCGGGTACCCGGGTCATCGTTAGCCCCGAAGAAGGCGCGCACTTGGAGCGTATTCGCCTGTTTCTCGACGGTTATTGCATGGCGATTCTGCTGCTGCAGCGAAATATTCTCCCGTTGCACGGCAGCGCGATCGCCAAAAACGGCCTGGCGTATGCGATTGTCGGCAGTTCGGGCGCAGGCAAGTCGACGCTGACGAAGGCTTTGCTCGATCAGGGGTTCTCTTTCGTCAGTGATGACATTATTCCCGTCGCCCTGTCGGATGCGGATAATGAGTTGGCGATCGTCTGGCCCGCGCTCCCCGAGCAGAAGCTGTGGCAGGAGAGCCTGAGCGAATTAGGGGTCAGCCGGGAGGGACTTCGTGTCGTCTACGAGCGGCAGACGCATTCGAGCGAATTGACGGAAGAAATTCGTACGAAATATGCGGTTCCGGTTGCGAGGTTTAGCCATGCCCCGATGCCTCTTGCCGGCATATTCGAGCTGGCGAAGCGGGAAGACGCCACTAAGCTTGTTCCTATAGAAGGAGCGGAGCGACTGCGCACACTTGCTCTCCACACCTTCCATCGCTCTCTGATCGAACCTATGGGCTTGCTGGAGTGGCATTTCCGGACAATCGCGGGATTGGCAATCCGGACGGACATGATGCTGCTAGGCAGGCAGCGGGATCAATACTCTGCGCCGGCACTTGTCCAGCTAGTGCTCGAAAATCTCCTTATAAATCGGGAGAACGCGTCATGAGCGGCGGTGCTGCGCGAGTTGTAAACTCCCCCGTTATCGATTGTCTTCGCCTATGAGCCATATTTTCGGTTTTGCAAGGCAAGTCTATCGTTTTGCGGGGCCTGTGCTTTGGCTCAATTCGGTCGCGCTGCTGCTAGTCGGCCTGCTGCAATCGGTAGGACTTCTGCTCATTCTTCCGCTGATCGCCATTACAGGGCTTGTCGAATTCGATACCGGCAGCATGCCATATGTTGGATGGCTGTTCCAATGGTTCGAGGATGTGCCCAGGACGCAAAGCTTGACGCTTATTCTTGCGATTTATGTATTGATCACCGTCTGCCAAAGTCTATTCAACCGTCATCAGACGATACTGAACAAAAAAATACAGCAGGGCTTCGTTCGCAAGCTCCGGGAAGATACTTACAAGGGGCTGCTTCGTGCAAACTGGGATTTCTTTATTCGGCACCGGAAGTCGGACATCGTCAAAATCATGACGACGGAGATCGCCCAGGTAAAAAACGGCTTAAGCGCTTATTTTCAATTCGCGTCTTCGCTAATCTTTGCTGCGGTTAAAATCGTTCTTGCGTTTCTGCTTTCTCCGTGGCTAACGGCGGGCATCCTGACCGCGGGCCTGGTTTTGCTGGTCTGCTCGCGTTATTTTACGCGAAGATCGGAGGAGTTCGGGGAGCAAAATTTACAGCTGTCGAGGGTGTACGTCGCCGGTATTACGGATCATCTGAACGGAATCAAGGATATCAAAAGCAATACGCTGGAGCAGGCGCATGCGGACTGGATGGGCGACGTATGTCGTCAAGCTGAAGATAACGCAGTGGCATTTACGCGGCTTAAGACGAACTCGCAGATGCTTTATAGCGTCGTGTCCTCGGTGCTGCTCGCCGGCGCGGTTTATCTTCTTGTCCACTTGTTCCAGTCGCAGCCCGCCCAGCTGCTTCTTGTCGTGTTGTTGTTTTCGCGGTTGTGGCCAGTCGTTGTCCGCATGCAATCCCGATTGGAGAACCTGTCGAACATGATTCCGTCATTCGAAGCGCTGGTGGAGCTTCAGAACGAATGCGAGCGTTCGCGGGAATTGCAAATCGAGAGCTTTAGCAATGTACGTCCCATCAGGCTGAATGAGGCAATAGAGCTGAACGGAGTCTGGTTTCGTTACGACCTTCGCAAGGAAGCGTATGCGCTGCGAAACGTGGACATTGTCATTCCGGCGCAGGGCATGACAGCTATCGTGGGTCCTTCGGGCGCAGGCAAAACGACGATGGTCGACGTGCTCATGGGGCTAAACCGTCCGGAGAGGGGGGCGGTGCAGTTGGACGGGAAGCCGCTGACGGAGGATAATCTGCTGTCATTGCGGCGTTCCGTCAGCTATGTGTCGCAAGAGCCCTTTCTCTTTAGCGCCAGTATTCGCGAGAACTTGTTGTTGATGGAGCCGGACGCTTCGGACGACAAGCTTTGGAACGCGCTGGAGCTTGCCTGCGCCGCCGATGTAGTTCGCAGGCTGCCGCAGGGGCTGGATACGGAGATCGGAGATAAAGGCGTTCGGCTCTCCGGTGGCGAGAAGCAGCGTCTGGTGCTGGCGCGGGCTCTGCTGCGGGAACCGTCTGTTTTGATTCTCGACGAGGCGACAAGCGCGCTGGACACGGAGACGGAGCGGAGGGTGCAGGAGACGCTGGAGCGACTGCGAGAACGAATAGCTGTCATCGTTATCGCGCACAGGCTATCGACCATTCGGAAAGCGGATCAAGTTATCGTCGTGGACCAAGGAGCGATCGTCCAGAGAGGCCGTTATGCGGAGCTCGCGAACGACCGCCGCAGCTTGTTCGGCCGTTTGCTGGGCCAACAGGAATTGGTTGCGCAAGGCTGAGCGGCGAGTCCGTTTCCGGCACGAGGAACAGGTTTGAATGCAATATGACGACTTTTTATCCGTTTACGGCGGATAAGGAGTCTTCTTTTTTGACCGCTCCTATTGGAGATAAAAACTTCCGATTAAACGCAGGGCACATTCTCGAGCACTGGTGGGGGCCGATCGTATGCTTAATCCAGAAATAAATAACGGGAAAAGCTCCTTTAAATCGTAAATGAATCGAGCTATTTGCACGAATTAATGGGAAAAGTGCCCAATAATCGTATAGGTTTTGAATGAATGTAGGGTTACATTCGGAATTTGAGGGCGAAAATCCCTCTAAAACCCAGGAGGCGGCGAGAATGGAGCAATTAGAGGGCGGTTTTCCCTTTATTCATGAGGAATGGTGGCCACCTTCTATAAGAAGATGTTTTTCTTGGCTTTTGAACGTCCTTGGACAAGGGTGTGCATCTTTTCGTTGACAGTCGGGCTCCGCTGTGTTGCAATCGTAGGTAGTGTAGTCAATATTAGCGGATAGCGGGCGAGCGAGGCTTAAGTTGACCCCATTTTTTAAGCGCTTACATTCCATTCATCACTCGCGGCCGAACGACTAGAATCTACTGTTTCTGCCGCTTTGGCATGCTTGCCGAACGTTATCGCGTTCGTGGGCGTATTCTATTTTATAACCGGTCTGCCTGACGCATCCGCCGCATGGCTGATGGTCATGCTGCTCCATCAATGGGCGGCTCCGACAAGCGCGCTCGTCAGGGACTGGGGGGCAGGGAGCATTCGGGCTGATCCTGCAGCGATGAAAACACTGCAGCAACATAAGGGGGATAGAACGAAATGGATAAAAAACGTCTGATCACGCTTATCGTCCTCACGGCGATGGTCCATCTGGCGACGTTATCGGTGGACCAGCAATGGCTGCATTGGTTATTTAAGCTGCTGCCCATGGCGCTTATCATCGTGCTTGCGGCGGCATCTTCGGGAGACGGGAGACACGGTTCGGTCTATCGAAAGCTAGTCCTGGCAGGTCTGGTCTTTAGCATCGGCGGAGATACGTTCCTGCTGCTGCCGAACGATCCGTGGTTCGTATATGGTCTGGGCTCTTTCCTGGTGGGACACCTGTTTTACGTAGCGGCGATGATGACGCGCTGGCGGGGGCGCAGCGAGCTGAAGAACAAGGAAGGGAAGCGGCATGGCATGGCAATCGGATTTACGTCCGGCATTCTGATCGTCGGCTATTCCCTTGCGTTAGGAAGCCGATTTTACGACAGCATGATGGCCGACGACAGCCAGAAGGGTCTCTGGATCCCCGTTGTGGTTTATATCGTCGTCATCGGGGCCATGGGCTGGTCGGCCATAATGAGCCGAAGCGTGTTGGCCGCGGGCGGAGCGCTGCTGTTTATCGCATCGGATTCCTTGCTGGCCTGGAATAAATTCGTTGGCGAATTGCAGTTCGCAGGTGTACTGATCATGGCTACGTATTTCGCGGCGCAGCTGCTTATTGCTTCCAGTATCGAGCGTGGGGGGGAGAGGCGGATGTTGCAGAAGGATGCTTCCGCCGCGTCGCATAATGGATAGGTGTCACAAGAAAATGAGAAGGACGTAACCAAACCGAAGGTTTGGGAGCGTCCTTTTTAATTTATAGGAAATAATATGATTTCGCCGTACTTTCCCTATAATTCTCGGAACGAAACGCGCCCCGCCTCCAAAGGAAGGCGTAACCGTTTCACCTTGCACGACGCACGCTAACGCAACCAATGGCTTTGATATTCGTTTAATAACAAGAGACTTGCAAATATGATTATACGAGGAGGGGGATCGGTGAAAAAGTCTGTGTTGTGGTCTGTCGGACTGGGCTGCGCCACCCTTTTGATTGGTGCCTGTATCATTGTTTTTTTACAACCTAAAGAAATCAAGGTGGACAGAGTTTACGGATCGGGTATAAACATGAACGAATACAGCCTTTCCATTAGCCCGGCGGGTGAAAATATGATCCCCAGCACGCAGGAACAATATAACGAGGTAAGTGACGATTCGGCCATTAATATTTCGTATGCGGTCGTTTACGAGCAAAATAAATGGTTCAAGAACGATCGGCGCAGCCTTAAGTTACTTCGATTCGAGAGACCGTTTCCGGTCGATCAAAACGCCAAAGTGCAAGACTTTTATTATAGGCTGGTGGATGAATCGATTGACGTGTACGATGATCGCACCGCTGTTTTTACGCGATTGTATGAAAAACGCGAATCCTACAACAATTTATTCGATGTGATTCCGCAGTCCATCGTTATTCCTGGAGGAAAAGATATTAAGGAAGCAAGGCTGTGGATACAACAGCACAATCCTCAGTTTTTAAATCTGAAGGATAAAACGATTATCGATCCATCTGTGCTTAGTAGCTGGCAACAGGATGATTACCGCCAAAGCTATAGCGACTTATCTACGGAAGGACTTTCGCTTGAGGAAATCATCGAACATGCATCCTGATTCTCTCGTAACAAACAACAGACCTCGCGGCGCAAACCGCCCGAGGTCTGTTGCATGTGTGGAAGACGAGCGCTACGCGCGAGCTTCGTATCGCTTAACAATCTCAATGATCGTCTTGACGGCGAGCTCCATCGTATCGACGGAGACGTATTCGTAACGGCCGTGGTAATTCTCGCCGCCGGTAAACAGGTTTGGCGTCGGCAGTCCCATAAAGGAGAGCTGGGAGCCGTCGGTGCCCCCGCGGATCGGTTCGACGAGCGGCTTAACGCCCAGGCTCTCCATCGCTTCCCGGGCAATCTCGACGATATGGAATACGGGTTCAATTTTCTCTCCCATGTTATAGTAACGATCCTTGAGTTCCAGCACGATGCGTTGCTCGCCGTATTTGGCCGCCATGGCTTCTGCCACTCGCGTCATCTCCGCCTTGCGGGCATCGAATTTCTCGCGGTTGTGATCGCGGATGAGATAATGCAGGCGCATCTGCTCGACGTCTCCCGCCATATTGTTCAGGTGATAGAAGCCTTCGTAGCCTTCCGTATGCTCAGGCACCTCTTGCGGCGGCAGCATGGCATGGAACTCCATCGCCAGCTTCGTCGCGTTGATCATCTTGTCCTTGGCGGTGCCGGGGTGTACGTTCTTACCGTTGATCGTTACATTGGCGGAAGCGGCGTTGAAGCTCTCGTACTGCAGCTCGCCGAGCGGACCTCCGTCCATCGTATAGGCGTATTCCGCTCCGAAAGCGGCTACGTCGAACTTGTGCGCGCCCCGGCCGATCTCTTCGTCCGGCGTAAAGGCGACGCGAATCTTGCCGTGCTTGATCTCGGGATGGGCGATCAGGTAAGCCATCGCGGTCATGATCTCGGCCAGGCCCGCCTTATCGTCCGCTCCCAGCAGCGTAGTGCCGTCCGTTGTCATCAGCGTGCTGCCAATATGGCCGGAAAGCGCCGGGAACTCGCGCGCCGATAGGACAATTCCCTGTGCAGCGTTCAGAACGATGTCGCTGCCGTCGTACGCATCGACGACCTGCGGGTTTACATTCGCTCCCGTCATATCGGTGGCCGTGTCGACGTGCGCGAGAAAGCCGATCGTCGGCACTTCCTTGTCGGTATTGGCAGGAAGCGTCGCCATTACGTAACCATTATCGTCGATCGTGACGTCTGCCATGCCGATGCTCTTCAGTTCTTCCACCAGCATGCGCAACAGCGTCATTTGTCCCGGCGTGGAAGGACAGCTCTCGCTGTTCTCGTCGGATTGCGTATCTACTTGCACGTATGTAGTCAGCCTTGAGATTAGCTCTTGCTTCATGCTCATTCGTTAATCAGCTCCTGTTACCGTTCTTGCTCCAAGTATAATACAAAATGGATCCAAGCCGAAATGCATTGCGGCGAAGCACTGAAATCAATTTATCATGGTCATTCCGTTTTTTCAAAACGATTTTTCCATAAAAACAGCATTTCATAAAAACAGTAAGATTCATCAAGTGTAAGAGGAAGATCCATCATTCTCGTCATAGCAGCATGCGGTTTATAATGGCTATTGTAAGAAAAATAGCATATTGAGGAGGATTCATGTGAATCAAGAGAAACAGTATGATATTGTAATTTACGGAGGGACGGCTGCAGCTATTACAGCGGCTGTTCAAGCGAAGATAATGGGAAAAAGCACGGTAGTCATAGAGCAAGGCCAGCGAATTGGGGGTTTGACCAGCGGAGGCCTGGGAGATACAGATGTGGGGATGAAACAAGCGATCGGCGGCTTGTCCTTGGAATTCTACCAGCGGGTAGCCCGCAAATATTCGCAAGACGATGCCCGTTGGCTGTTTGAACCTAAGGTGGCGCTCGAGGTTTTACATGATTTGGTGCGGGAACACAACATCGAGGTTATCTATGGAGAAAGGCTGGATTTAAAGGATGGCGTGGTCAAACAAGGTTCCACAATTACCTCCATTCGTGCGGAATCCGGAAACGTTTATAGAGGCAAGATGTTTATAGATGCTTCTTACGAAGGGGATCTGTTGGGCAATGCCGGCGTCTCTTATTTTGTAGGGCGGGAGTCGAATTCGCAATATGGTGAAACATTAAACGGCATCCGTCCCGGCAATGAGCTGCCGAGCGGAATCGATCCCTACGTCATTAAAGGGGATCCCTCGAGCGGCTTGATTCAGCGCGTCAATCCAAACCCCGGCGGTAACATAGGCGACGGGGATACCAAGCTTCAAGCTTATAACTTTCGCATGTGTTTGACGAACAATCCGGACAACCGCATAGAGATTGAAAAGCCGGAGGGATATAACGAGGCCGATTATGAAATATTGTTCCGTGCCATCGAGCAAGGACAAAACACGAAGTTTTTCAAGCTGAACATGGTAACCTCGGATAAGACGGATTCCAATAACAACAGCGGCATTTCTACGGATTATAACGGAATGAACCATATCTATGCGGAAGCGGATTATCATACTCGGGAACAGATTTTGAATGCCCACCGTATCTATCAGCAAGGTTATGTGTGGACGATACAGAACCATCACCGCGTGCCGGAGGAAATTTCCGCGGTTTACAAGCCGTGGGGCTTGCCGCGCGATGAATTTATCGAAAGCGGCCATTGGACTCCCCAATTGTACATTAGAGAATCCCGCAGAATGATCGGGGATTATGTCGTGACGGAGCATGATGTCAGACTGGAAAACCCGGTAGCGGATTCGATAGGAATGGGCTCCTTCGCCATAGATTCGCACCACACGCAATATTATGTCAATGAAGACGGTCATGTAAGCACCGAGGGCGGATTTTACATTAAATTAAAGGCCCCTTATCCGATCAGCTACCGGGCGATTGTGCCGAAGCAATCGGAGTGCACCAATCTGCTTGTACCGGTATGCGTTTCCGCTACCCATGCAGCCTACGGCTCGATCCGGATGGAGCCCGTATTTATGATTCTGGGCCAATCCGCCGCAACCGCGGCCGCGCTGGCGCTTGATGGGGACGGCATCGTTCAGCATGTACAGGTCGAGCAATTGCATACCGTACTTACACGGGATAATCAGGTTTTGTACGAGGACGCCTAATCCAGGTCTTCATACTGATTGAACCGGAATCCGAATTTGCGCCGGTATTCGCCCGGGGGATGTCCATACCGTTCCCGGAACACTCGGCAGAAATGCGCATAGCTCTGGAAGCCCGTTTTGTCGGCGACCTGCTCCAGCGCAAGATTGCTGTATAACACCTGCTGCTCTGCCAGATTCAGCCTAACATCTATGCAGTAGGCGAATAACGACCCGCCAAAAGCGGACTTGAACAAGTAAGAGCATCGAGAGACGCTAAGGCCGACGGATGCCGATATTTTCTCCAAGCTAAGCGGTTCATGGGCATGATTGTCGATGTATTGCTTGAGCTTGTATGCGATATCGGCTCCCTTGGAGCGCTGATTGATTTGGATGGCTTGCTCCAATGTCAGGCAAAGCGTTCTAAGCAGATAATCCATAATCTCTTCCTGGTGCTGCGTCACCTTTTTCTTTTCGCTGATCAAATGTTTCCATAAGGTTATGACCGTATCGTCAAAGCCGATGTTCGTTTTGGTTGGCAGGTCTTTGTAGTTCCACCACGAATCCAGCCATTCCCCTTTGCCGGTCATAAAATAGTCCCTGACGGGTTGAATCGCACCCGATGCCGGAGAGGTTCTTGGCTGCACATCCAGCTCATACGGCTGATCGGGCGAATAGATAAGCAAGTCGCCAGGGATAATGGTTTCGTACTTTCCAGCCACAAGCGCGCGGCACGTTCCCTCTGCCTGGAGCCGAAATAGGTAGAAGTTCAGCCCGTCTTTGTACTTCACGGAGTGCGGCTTCGTGTGCGTGAAATAATTGGCGTAGATGACGGAAGATCCGTATTGGACTGCTTTTGTCATATTGGGACGTTCCTCCTGGAGATAACCGTTCTGCTCCGATTATATATTTTCTTCTGGGTGATGGACAGGCGAAACCAAAAAATGGCGGCATAGGGCATCCCCCCTATACCGCCATCCCTTTAGCTACGTGCCGTTAACTCTTAACCGTGATAGGTCAGGTCATTTCCCGTCCTACTGACTCTCAACCGCAACTCCATTTTCTCCTAGCCATACATCCTGCTCCAGCAGCCGCTGTTGAAGCTCGGCCACGGAAATGCCGCGCGAGCCCGCGCCGTCACGAAGCGCGAGTGTAGCTGCCGTTCCAGCAGCTTGCCCCATAGAGAAACAATTCGGCATCACCCGCAGGGAGCCTTGCACCGCTCGGTCCGAGGATACGCAGCGTCCGGCAACCCACAGGTTGTCTATGCCGACCGGCAGCATGATTCGGTACGGTACCCCGTGCGAAACGCCAGGAGGCAAGTGATTGAAGGTCATATCGCTCTTGCTGTTGGCGAGATGAATATCGATGTAGTACGCGTTGCGGGCAATGTCGTCCGGGAAGGAGCGCGCAGCGAGGAAATCATCAACCGTAAGAATATAATCTCCTTGTATACGACGAGTCTCCCGGATACCAAGCTGCTCTCCGCTTGCCACCATATGAGCGTGCTCAAAGCCCGGCACATAACGGCGGAAGAACCGCAGCTGGCGTTCCGCCGTACGCCGTCCTTCGATCGCACCCCTTGTCAGATCCTCCGCGAGGGTGCCGTCTACCCCGAATACATGGCCGAAATTAACGCCAACCAGGTAGTCGCTGACCCAAGCAAGACCGGAGATCGACTTGCGCCCTTCCGGCAGTGTACCATCCTCGATTGCCCGCTCGACCGTCTTGTGCAGTTGACCCGTGTCCCCGCTCTCCTGCAGAAACCGGTTGAACCTCGGACGATCCACATTCGCAAGCAAATAACACATACTGCCGGGCTGAAGCTCTCCTTCTTCTCCGCCCTTCTGGAAAGGAACTCCCGAAAGCGCGGCAATGTCTCCATCACCCGAACAGTCTATAATATACCGGCAGGAGATGAAGGAACGTCCCGTTTTGTTGACGACAATGACGCCTTCTACCGTCCGCCGGTCCTCGGACAATACCACATCGTATACAAAGGTGTGAAACAGAGGAATAACGCCGCTTTCCAGAATGGCATCGTCATAGACGCGTTTCAGCACCTCGGGATCGATCGGCACCCAATCCAGCATCTCCTCGTATTCCTTGCGGAACTCGGGATCGCAGGCCTGCTTCATCCGCTCCATTAACGCAAGCCCTAGACCGCGGATAATCGGCTTCCGTTTATCCGTGAAGGGGCAGAACGCCGGTACGAGCGCTACCGTGCCCATGCCGCCAAGAAATCCTCTCTGCTCCACCAGCATGGTGCGTGCTCCCCCTTTCGCCGCGGCAATAGCAGCGGCTATTCCGGAGGCGCCTCCGCCGATGACCAGCACATCGACCTCGCTCGAAACCGGGATGCTGGCGGACGGCAACGTAATCTGTTTGTTCATAGCAACCACTCCAATTCTGTACAGGTATAACCTATCATTATGGTTTATTGGTGCGCGCTATTTGTTTGCGCCATCCAGACAAAGCTTCAGTAAATCATCGACGTGGGCAGTAGCCAAACATTCTACGGTATCGGCGGCGCCGTAGTAGATTTTGACTTCTCCGGAGTCTTCCAGAATCATGCCCCCGGGAAAAATAACATGGTTGCGGAAGCCTCCATCTGTCTCATACGCGGCTTCAGGCGCTAGCAACGGCGCTTCTGCCTTGCCGATGATCCGGCTAGGGTCATCCAGATCCAGCAACATAATGCCGGAAGTATATCTTTTTTTCCAACTCGGCTCCCAGCCATTCTTGCCCCGATTGCGGTCGATATCGACGGCATGAAACAAGGTCAGCCAACCTTTGTCCGTCTTCACGGGCGGAGCGCCCGGACCTACCTTGTCGTTGGCATAGGCTACATCTTCAACGGCGAGCAGCAGCTTGGAATTGCCCCAGTATTTGAGGTCGGGCGAGTCGCTCATCCACATGTCGAAGCGGTCAATGCCTCCCCGGCTATATACGGGCATCGGGCGTTCCAAACGGATATACTTGCCCCCGATCAGCTCCGGGAACAATACCATATTGCGGTTGTCCGGCAACGTCAGACTAAGCACCTCGAAGGAGCTGAAGTCCTCGGTAACGGCGATGCCGCCTCGCAGGCCATGCTTCGTATCGACCGCAAAGCACATGTAACATTGATCGCCGATTACCGTCAGACGCGGATCGTACACGCGGATGACCTCTTCATCCTGCCAGGACCAGCAGGGCATAGGACGCACATCCCACTTTATGCCGTCATCGCTAAAGGCCAGTCCCAGATTAGTGGTATGATGCGGAGCAACGGTCTCTTTGCTCTCATCTCCGTAGTCATTGCGAAAAACCATGACGTATTTGCCTCTGAACTTGGTAACGCCCGCATTAAATACCATTGCCGGACCGTAAGGGACATCCCCTGGAGACAGAATCGGATTTCCGGGATTTCGGGTAATGATCGGGCTGGAAAACAGAGGTCCTACCGTAAAATCGCTCATATGCAAGTTACTCCTCATATTTAGAATTGAAATTAGCCTTTGATCGAACCCGACGTGACCTGAATAAACGACTTGTTCGCCAAAATATAAGCAAGCAGCATCGGCAGGATAGACAGACATGCGCCCGCCATCATCAAGTGAATTTGCATCGCCGCGGAGGAGCCGTACCGGAGATTCGCAAGCCCGACGGTAAGCGTCTGCAACTGCGGATTCGTCATCGTGAACACCAGCGGCAGAATGTATTCGTTCCAGGCATGTCGGAATTCAAATAAACCGGCCACGCCGAGTCCCGGCGTCAAGAGCGGCAGAACAATGCGGAAGAAGGTTCTAACGAAGCCCGAACCATCCACCATTGCCGCTTCATCCAGCTCGCGAGGTATTGCTTTGAAGAAGCCAAGCAGTAGAAAGAACGTGCTGGAATGGGCACTGACCAGGATGAGGATAACCCCCCACAACGTGGTGTTCAGGTTCAGCACGACCATCAAATCGAATTGCGGACGCAGCACGATGGCCCCGACGGATATAAACATCATGGCCGCCTGGGTCGTTACATAGAGCGACTTTCCGGGAAATTGCCGCCGATCGACTACATATGCCGCCATGGCAGCTACCAACAGAGAGGCCACTGTAACAACAATGCTGACAAATGCGCTGTTCCAGGTATAGCGGGCAAAATTAGACTGCTTCCAGGCCTCCGCATAGTTGGCGAATTGCATCTTGGCCGGCAGCAGGCTTCCGCCGGTCATCATCTCGGCGCCGGTCTTGAGAGAGCCGGACAGCGTCATTAATAGAGGAAACAAGGTCAGCGCGGCAGTTACTATTAAGAACAGCCACATAACCGTGCGGCTCACGATTCTGCCTAAGCGGCCCGCATGCGTGCCGACGGCCGTTTTGCCGCCGTTGCTTTCCGGCTTTTGGGATACCACCTGTTCGTTCATTTGCTTATCCTCCTGCAAGCCTGCAGCCGTTTATAATAAACGCAACTGCGGCGTTGTGTTCGAATCGTAAGGGCTTCGCATTAGCGGCGTTTAACGCCGTTAATACATTTTGTTCATTTTGCGGCTTAACAGGAAGTACAAGCCGGTGATCACGCCGACAATAACCGCGGTAACGAAGCCGACGGCGCTGCCATAGCCAAGCTGCTGCTCAACAGGCGAACCCGTAGAAACCGGGAACAATAGTTTGTACAGATAGAGGTACATGACCTCGGTTTTGCCGATTGGTCCGCCCTCCGTGATGAGCATGATGCTCTCATAACCTTTCAGGGATGCGATAATCGCGAGCATAATAACCAACTGTGCAACCGGAGCCAGCATCGGAAGCGTAATATTCCAGAACTTTCTTCCGGCGTTCGCGCCGTCAATCGACGCGCTTTCGTACAAATCTTGCGGGATGCTCTGTAGTCCGGCTAGAAACAGCAGCATGTAATTGCCGACTGCGCCCCATACCGCCACAAGAATTAGCGTAAACATCGCAAATTTTGTTCCAAGCCAGTCGACCGGCTGCGAGACCAGGTTCAGCTTCATCAAAGCGGTGTTAACCATCCCGTTATAAGAATTGAAGATGGTATAGAACACGACGGATATAACCGCGGTACTGATGACAGTCGGCATAAAATAGATTCCGCGCAGAAAATTGCCGCCGCGCAGTTTGCCATTCAAGATAACCGCAAGTAACAGAGAAATCGGCAGCGTAAGCACCAGCTTGCCCCCGGCATAGATAAAGGTATTGCCAACCGACTCCCAGAACAGATCGTCGCGCATCACTCGTCGGAAATTGTCCAATCCAATAAACAGCGGTTCGCCGTAGCCGGCATAGTCATAAAACATATAACGCAGCATCCATATTAAAGGGTAGATGCCAAGCACTGCCGTCAAAATAATGCTCGGGGACAGAAACAGAGAATTCTCCCCAAATCGTTTCCATTTAAAGCTCATGATCCGTTCCTCCTTTGGGGAAAGAAAAAGGGCTTCCGCCAAAACATGCGCGGCAGCCCCCATCTTGCCTGCTATTTATCCCTGCGGCTTGGCTGGATCAAAGGCAGGGTTCGGCGTCACAACAACCTCGCCTTTCTCCACTGCTTTGGACAATGCGTCATTGTATCTTGTGTTCAAATCCGTCGTGATGGCTTGCAGATCCCCGCCTGCAAGCACATATTTGAAGAAAGCGTCGGCATAACCCGCTCCCTCCGGAGTAACGTTAGGCGAGACCGGCCAGATAGAGTCGTGTTCCCCGACCAGGAAACCCTCCATCCCGTTAATATCCGGATTTTTGGCTTGCTCCACAATAGTTGGCACTACGGCAATTCCAAGGCCTTTTTCATGATAGGTCTTCAGAATCTCGTCACCGTACATGTACTGCATGAATGTCCAAGCGGCTTCCTTATTGGCCGACTGGGCGCTGATCCCAAGCCATGTTCCTGCGGACACGATCTCGGAAGTCCCCTTGATCTGGCCATCGATCGTTGGAGCCAAGGCGCCAGCCCAATTGATTTCCGTAGGGAATTGATCCTTGTATACGCCCGGCTCTGTCGAGAAGGACAGATACATGCCGATTTTGCCTGCGGCGAACTGGGCGCGCAGCGGGTCGATATCGAGCGATTCAGCGCCAGGAAGAATGCTTCCGTCAGCATACATTTGTTTGAAATATTCGATGACCTGCGAGTAAGGGGCGAAATCAAATTGGCCTGTTTTCAAGTCGAAGCCAAGTCCTTGATGACCGCTTAAGGAAAGAATTTCCCGAATGGAACGGTCAAACGCGGATTTAGGGCTCTTGAAGTTCAGAGCAAAACCATAAATGCCCTCGCTTTTGCCGGCTTCGGTAATTTTCTTGGCAGAGTCGACCATTTCCTGCAGCGATGCCGGAGGGTTCTCGATACCCGCTTTGGCAAAAAGATCCTTGTTGTAGACCAGTCGCAACGTATTGCCGTTATTGGCCAAGCTGTACACTTTGTCGTCAAAACGGTTGACGCCGTCAAGCATCAGCTTGCCGAACTTCGTATTGATGTCGTCCGTAAGAAAGTCGTTGATCGGCTCCAGGTACCCTTTTTTGACAAAACCGGGCGTATTGCCGCTCTTCAGACGCAGCACATCCGGCGCCTGGTTGCTGGAAAACGCAATGTCGACGCTTTGCGCATAGTTCTCGGACATAACGGTCAATTCCACTTTAATGTTGTCCTCGTTCGTCTCATTGAACTTGTTGATCATTTCATTGATGTATTCCTGATCGTGACGGTCGTCCGTCCAATACTTCAGCGTCACGGGAGGCTTGTTCGCCTCTGCCGTCGGCGTCGCCTTGGTTCCTTCGGAGGGACCATTCGTCGCGCTGGCGCCATTGCCGTTGCCGTCATTCCCGCTGCAGCCTGCTATTACGGTAGCCAGAATGACACTCATGCCTAGACCTAACCATTTTTTCTGCATACATTCTACCCCTTTAATTCACATTTGAGTTGTAAGCTCTTTTTTATTATAGGTCCTCGCACTGGGAAAAGGAGTGTGTCTAATTCACTCTCGAGGGATAGATTTCTATGGTCCGAGTGGGGGAAAACGCTTATGTCTCCGGCCGATCCGTATGATAGCCTGCCCGGAATTCGGAGGGTGTCTGGCCGGTGATCTTCTTAAACACATCGCTGAAATATCGGCGTTCCTCATACCCGACAGCGAGTGCCACCTCCTGAACCTGCGCCCCCTCAACGAGCAGCACCTTCGCCTTCTGAATACGTTCCGAGGTCATATACTGCGTCACCGTCATCCCGGTCACCTGTTTAAACAAGCTGGCAAAGTAGCTGGCGCTAAGATGCACATGGGCGGCGCATTCGCCAACGGCAATGTCCTCCGACAGCCGGCTTTTCATATAGTCTATCGCTTTGTAAACCACCTTCTGGCCGCTAGACAGGCTGTTCTTGTGCACTAACGTTGCCCCCTCCGTGCACAAGGTAAGCAGTTGGCGCTGCAAGGACGCTAGAGACAACCCGACAGTCCCTTGTACCGACTTAAAGTTTTGAATCAGTGGCTGTATGTCCGAATACGGAACCATTTCGTAAAAGGTGCGGATCGCCGAAGCAGCCAGCTCATCGTACAGGCTGAGGAGATAATTCGGATTTTGACGGGAGACCAGCTTCTGCAGCGAAACCGCAATGGTAGACAGAATGGCGACCGTCTTGTCCACATTCCCGGAACGAAGGGCAAGCAGCAGCTCGTCCTTATATTCAAGCGCCAGCGGCTCCTGACTTCCGCTCTGGTGGATATCGTCATACATGATCGCCGTATTTCCTTCGGTGAACAGATGATGGGAAAGCGCCTGCTGAGCTTGGCGGTACGAATCCGGCAGCTCGCTAATCTCCGATACTCTGCCCCCAACCCCGACCGAAATCGTAACCTTGGTGTATCGTTCGATATTTCGGCAAATCTGCTCGGCCATTTCGATCGGACTGGACACTCCCGTATCGTTAAGTACGGCCAAGTACTGGTTAAGACGGTAGCGGAAAACAACGCTGCGCGCATGCTCGGCAAGCGTCTCCTGCATAATATTGAGCAACGAGAAGCGGATCAGCTCCAACTCCCGGATAGATGGCTCCGCAGTCCCTTCCCGTACATTGTCCATTTCGATAAGCATGACGACAAACCCCCGGGGCTCCAGCTTAATATTCAAGAAGTCCCAGCGTTCCGAGGCATCTTCCCAGGAGATGCGGTGGTTTACGAGAAGAGCGAAGTACTCCTGACGAAGCACCGGCATGCTTTCGCGAAGCTTGTTTTCCATTTCCCTCACGCTTAGCAATTGCATTCTTTCTTCCGTAATCTCGGCTTTAGCTCGCAGCACCGCGGACATAATATCCTCTTCCGAAAAGGGCTTTACCACAAAATCAAACGCTCCGAGCTGCACCGCCTGCTGCGCATAATCAAAGTCTGCATAGCCGCTAATGAGAATGAATTTGCAATTGCGGTTTTCTTCAAGAACCATGCGCAGCATGCTCAGCCCGTCCATGATGGGCATCCGAATATCGGTAATGACCAAGTCCGGCCGCAATCTGCTGATTAACTGAAGCCCTTCTTCGCCATTGCTCGATACTCCGGCGACCGTAATCCCTTGTTCTTCCCAATCCATCGCGGTTAAACCGTCGACCACGCTCTTAATATCGTCAATAATACATAGGCTGATTGCTTCCGTATGATTCACTCGAACTGCTCCCCTCTCTTGGGCAATGAAATCCGTATTTCCGTCCCGTGCTCCGGCTCGCTGTTCACTTCTAAAGTCGCCTTATCCCCATAATAGAGCTGGAGCCGCCGAATGAGATTGGATACGGCATACCCTTTCCTTGATTCCAGACCGAAGAGGGCGCGCACCACATCCTCTTCCATGCCTTTGCCGTTATCACGCACGACGATCGTCCAGAGCTCGCCCTCTTCGTCGATTTCTATCTCGATGCGCCCGCCGTTTTTTAGATCACGAAACCCATGCAGAATGCTGTTCTCCGTCAGCGGCTGCAAGAGGATGCGCGGAATCGAAAGCGCGATCAGCTCTGGCTCCCGCACATGGATCTCATAAGTAAATAAACCTTCATAGCAGCTTAACTGCAGCTCTAGATATTGACGCACATGCTCCAATTCTTTGGATAATGTCGTAATTTCTTGTCCATTGTTCAGGCCCAGCTGGAACAGGCGGGAGAGCGACATGACCATCTGCTGCGAAGGCTCGATCTGCTTCAGCTTTAGCTTCCAGTAGATGGTATTCAGAGTGTTGTATAGAAAATGGGGGTCCATTTGCGCCGACAATGCTTTGATCTCCGCAGACCGCTTAAGCGTCTGCGCCTCCGTGACCTCATCAATCAATACGACGATCTGCTCCAGCATTCGGTTGAAGCGATGACCCACCTGCCCTAATTCATCCCCGCTGCCGCTCTCGAAGCGGGCGGTCAAATCGTTGTTCTCGACCCGCTTCATCACTTTCATTAGTCCTTGCAGCGGCATAAGCAAATAACGCGAGAATGCGCCGGAGATCAGCGTCGTTACAATGAAAGCAGCCAGAGCAACCGCCGCGATCAGCCATTTGACATACACCAGATCCTTCAAGACGCCGGCCCGGGACTGAATGGTGGTCATCGTCCAATCCGCAATGCCTATGCCCGCATAGTTAAGCAAATAGGTTTCGCCGTTCAATTCGAAGGATTGACTGCCCTCCGAGCGATCCATCATGCTCCTCAGATTTCCCGCATCCACCGCCTCACGGACCAGCCGTTCATTCGGCGGGTAGACCGTCTCCCCTTCATCATCCAGCAGAAAGCTTGATGCCCCTCCGCCTGTATCTCCCTGAACCAGCTTGCGAAAGCCATCCTCCCGAATATTCACAACAATGTAAACGCCGCTGACCGGCGTGTCGAAGATCGGCTCCAGAATGAGCGAAATGACGCGGTCCTTGCCGGAGAACAGCATATCCTCATGTCCCTCCACCCATAGATTCCTTTTCTCATGTCCGATGCGTTCATACAAGAATGTATCCTCGAAGGCGCTCTTCCGATTGCGGTTCATGGACGAGGGATAAAATTCGCCGATCGGCGTAGACACGTAGATGGAATGGATCAACGGTTCGGCGACACGCGCCTGCGAGAAAACGTTGTCAAGATCGCTTAAATGCTTGTAGTACCTGCTGTCGTCCCCGAAAACGACATCCCTCAGCATCTCATCAAAAGGCTGGCTGATCATAAACGTCATCATAATTAACATCAGCTTGTTCAGCTTCTCGTCTACAATCTGCGCGGACCTTGCCACCGTGTCCTGCGTCAGCTTCAGCGCGTTTTTCTCCATGGTGGCGGCCGAGATATAATAGGACAACCCTCCGGTCATCAGGACAGAAATGACGATGATGGCCAGAAACGCGATTTGGAGCTTGTTGCGCAGCGATTGCCTGCCGAGATAGTCCAAGCTTGTCACACCTTTCGTCAACATTATTTCCTATGATTATGTCACCCTAGCCGCTGCTTCGACAATGCAAAAAACGAAAGCTGTCCCGCAGCCGGTACACGGCTTAAGGGACAGCTCCTTCTGTTGCGCGCCTACCGGCGTTAGGCGGGAGGTGCCAGAACCAGGGCGTCGTCAAAAGATACGCCCGCCGAGGTGGTCCGGAATCCGATTTTTCCCGCCGTCAATTCCGTTACGGGGTTGGTCCATTCCGTCATCAAAGCTCCGTTCACATAACCTTTTACCGTATTGCCTTCAATGAAGACCTTAACCGTATACCATTGGTTCGCCCGAGCCGCGAAAGGAGCGCTGGCCACCAGAGTCAGCACCTGGTTCACGGATTTGTACAATTCCACAACCTGAGTCGCCGCATTGATTCGGTACATATAATAATTGTTCGCATCTTGAACCCGGAATAGAAGACCTGCATTGGCATTTGAGATAGGCATTTTGACTTCGGCTTGATAGGCATAATCCGTCCATGGATCGCCGGCTGTCGTGATCGCGGCGGCTGAGGCGGCTTGCGTCAACACTTTCGACCCGTCTGCCGTCACGCTCCACGAACCGGAAGACGATGTCCAGCCAGTCGTATTTCCGTCTTCAAAATCATCGCTGAACCGGGTGATCGGGTAAACCGCCGCATTGTCGAAATGAACGCCTGCCGAGGTGGTCCGGAATCCGACTCCTCCCGTTGTCAATTCCGTTACCGGATTTGTCCATTCCATCTCTGCATGCCCGTCTACATAACAAATAATCTTGTTCCCCTCAACAACCGCCTTGAGGTTATACCACTTCTTACTCTGAGACGCGAACGGCGCGCTGGCTGCCAGCGTCATTTGTCCATTCACGGATTTATACAATTCCAGCATCTGATTCGCTGCATTGATTCGGTACATATAATAGTTATTGGCATCCTGGACTCTGAATACGATGCCTGCATTGGCATTCGTAATCGCCACTTTCACTTTGGCTTCATACTCGTAATCCGTCCATGCATTGCCGGCTTGGGCGGTAATCAAGGACGTAATGGTCTGGCTTCCGCTGGACAATACGCCATTATCGCCATCCGTCGGTACGCTCCAACTGCCTGAAGCTGACGTCCAGCCCGTCGTATTGCCGCTTTGGAAATTGTCGCCGAACAGCAACGGTCTGGAATTGGCAAAGGTTACGCCGGTTACGTTGCTATTGATTACGGAAACTTTCAAGTCGGTCAGACTCGTCGCGAGCTTGCCCTTCACGTAAACATCCGAGAACATAACGTTTTTCACCATTCCGCCTCTGGTGACATTCCCGGAAAGTCTGGATTGCTGCGATCCCAACTGGCGAATATTGATGTTTTTCACCGCGATATCGCTGACATCGCCGGAGGTGCTGGTCGAGATCCCCAGCCAATAATTCCCGAACTGATTGACGTCAACTCGTTCAATATCGATATTCTCAAACGTAATCCGCCTGGCGTAGCCTTCCTCCGGAAGCGTGTTCATGGTGTAGCCATGATCAATCAGCAAGGCTCTAGCGCTCTGATACACATACGAATTGCGGACGGTCACTCCGATTTGCGCCTGAGCCACTCCCTGGCCAATCTTGAACGCCACGCACCTTGTCCATGCAAACGCGTCATCGAAGACCACATTCTCCAAGTGCTCGAGCGCTCCCGGCCACCCGCTGGACATTCCCGTCTGCAGCCAGGTTTTAGTCGAGTACGTGTCATCATCCGAGATGGCAATGGAATGCTGGACAAGCACATTCTGACTCTCGTTGATATCGATCACGTCATTCTCGATTTTGTATAAGTCCTGAAATCCTTTCAAATTCTTGATGGTCACATTGTCGGAACGAACCACCATGAACGACCAGAAGCCGGCGTCCCGCAATATAAGTCCGTCAAAATTAAAATTCGAGGTTTGCATCGGAACCAGCAGATTATTCAGAAACCCTTCATTTTTGTTCGGCGCCGGCATCTTTCGCTCCCGCATCGCTATGCCTTTGCCATCAATGGTTCCCCGTCCCCGGATCGTAATGTTGCTGGAGCCTGCGGTCGTCCGAATAAAATACGTACCGTCCGCATTTCGCGAAGTCTTGCGGAAATCATTGGCGTAGTCTTCGCCTTTGCCCGTGCCGACAATGACGGCTCCTCCGGCCAAATAGAAGGTCACATTGCTTTTTAACGTCAGATTGCCGCTTTTATAGACGCCTGCCGGAATAAACACAGTGCCGCCGCCGGCATTATGGGCCGCATCGATCGCCCGCTGAATCGCGCCCGATGCCATCGCGGCCCCCGTATTGTCCGCGTTGTACGGCGAATGGGTTACATTATAAATGCCGGCTCCCGAGGATGGAGGGATATTAGTCTCTAAGGGATCCGCCGCGATGACCAGCCGCTTCCGCAAGCCGTTGATTTCCACAATGACATAGGTCGAGGAAGCCAGCGAAAAAGTCAGCTTGTTTCCGTTCACCGTACCCTCGATGTTTTTGGCCAATGGACTGATGGAATAGGAGGTAATCGGCGCATTAAAGGTCACCTCGATACTTACCGTGCCGTCAAAAGAAAATTGCGCATAATCATAATCGGGCATATAACTAATGACGGGTACCGATTGACTATCCGCTCTTACTGAATACACGCTGGATGCGGTATAAATGGATGGCATGGGGTAATTTTGAATCGTGGCATTCCCGTTTGCATGGGCCGCTTGCGGTTGCGGTAAGGCCCCCGCGATCATGAGGACAAGCACAACCAACATACTGATCGTTTTTTTTGTCATGATTAGTATCATTGCCTCCTTAGATTTGTCTGCCCACCGATGTTAAGCTACGAGGACCCCGCTCGGGCAATGTCCTTGCATACGATTTTCGGAAAGCGCTGTCATTCTTCGGAGCAAACATGCCCTTTATTGGGTCCCCCCTCATTATCCAGGTTTTCTCTCAAATTCGATTATAATCTCTGATCGGACAAAAAAGAGTGCGGCAGGTTCACTCTTTTGGGATAAATTCTAATGGTTCGACAACACCGATCGAGCCATCGAGTCCTCTTCGCTGCAGATCCGGTTTCGGGCGAAAACCCTACAATTTTATCCCTCGAGAGTGAGATTACCTCACTCCTTTCTAGATCGACAAGGATTATAGTAAATGAATGGTTCCAGGAGAGGGGGCAACCGAGATAAACCGAATTGCTTTATGTTGATAGCGCTTGCATAAGCGGGACCCAGTGTAGCCATCAGGGGGAGAATATTGATCTTACGGAGGTATGCATGTTTATGAGAAAAGTGTTGAGTCTTTTATTAGTATTTGCAGTCATGCTCACAGGGTTGATGCCGCAAGCTGCCCGTGCGGCTGAAATGGTCGAAACCGACTTTGTAGCTTCAACGGGTACCGCGAATGCGGAAACCAATGCGCCTTTGCTTCAAGCAACGGAAGGGGCGGCAATCATTCAGAACTACCCCATGCCCTCTATTTATGCACCATCCAGTGTCTATTCATTGAAAGCGGATGATCAGGCGGTTCCAGTCATCCATTACAAGTCCGAATATGACTACGCCCAATTTTCTTTCGAAGGAACGGTCACCATCGAGGTTACGGCGGACAAACCGATTACGTCGTATTCGATCAGCCCGCTGGCCAAAAATATCACGGGAACGGTCGATGGGAATAAGCTGACATTTACGCTGTCTACCTCTACCTACTTGATCGTGGATATTAATGAAGATCCGAATGAAAAGGTAGATGAAAGCGATCCGGCAAAGATAAGGAAAAGACTTGTCATTGCGGCCGATCCGCTGGAGACGGATATTCCCGCCGCCTCCGGCCCCGGCATTTACAATGTGACGGCAGCGCCTTACCATGCGGACAATACAGGGGCTACAATGGCTTCCAATGGTATTCAACAGGCCATTGACGACGCCCATCAAGCCGGAGGCGGCACAGTTTATATTCCAGCCGGCGTCTACACCTCCAGCAATCTGACCTTGAAAAGCAATGTCGACTTCTACCTGGCCGGAGGCGCCGTCATCGTAGGTACGGGCAAAGGCGAGGATTACCGGGTCGACTTTCGCAAGGATTCGCTCTCTAGAGATGGAACCTACTTTATCAGCACGGCAGTCGATTCCGAGAATATCTCCATGCGGGGACGCGGAACCATCGATGGCAAAGGGGTTGAAATGCGAAATCGCAAGATGACGAATGCCCCTTCTACTCATAAGCAAGGGGAAGGCTTCATCAACAACCTGTTGGTGCCGATTGCGACCAGCAACTTTACATTCGACGGGTTGATGCTGCGGGATGCCGGCTTCTGGACCTTCATGGTGGTCCGTTCCGACAACGTAACCATAACCAATTATAAGGTATTCCAGGATTTGCGCATGCTTGAGAATGACGGCATCGATATTAACGAAAGTCAGAACGTGCTGGTCAAACATGCCCTCGCAATCTCGGACGACGATGCCTATTCCACCAAAACCTGGCCGCAAATGGGTATGTCCAAGGATTGGCCAGGCGCAATTGAGCATCTATCCAACGTGGTCTTCGACGACTGCCTCGCCTGGACCCGCACCGCGGCTTTCAAGCTTGGCATGGGCATAACCACGCCCCAAATCGGCGTAACCATCAAGAATTCATTTGTATATCAAAGCGCCAGAGCACTGCTTGTCGACCATGCTTTTACAAATAATCCGCTTCCGGTGGAAGGTTACGCTCAGGATGTTACGTTCGAGAATATCGATATCGAACGGGTCGGCATTAATCAATTCGGAAATTATTGGTTCAGGGTTTCCACCAGCACAGCCGGAGATGTAAGCAATATCCTGTTCAAGAATATTAATGTTCGCCAGACGGGAGGCACATCACAGATTCAAGGAAATCCAACCAAAGGCGGGATGGTGAACGGGTTGACGTTCACCGACGTTTATGTAAAGGGCGTGCTAGCGAGAAGCCTGAGCGACCTGAAAGCATCCGTGAGGAATGAAAATGTGCGCGGAGTGGCCTTCGCCAATACGATTCCGCCTATCTTCAGCGATGACTTCGAAGACGGAACACTTGAGAAGTGGGTCCTTCGGCCTGAGGATAGCTGGACAGTTATAACGGATGAAGCAGCTTTAAATGCAGGAAAATTTCTATCCAGCGGGAATCGGACCAGCGCTTCGCTCCTGCTGTCCAAAGAGGGCGCTTCATGGAGCGATTACGCCTTTGAAGTCCGAACGCATCCTCACTTGGCAAACGGCAAAGAAAACGCAGGCCTGATCTTCAGGGCGGCGGATGCAAGCAACTATTATATGTACCGAATCAATGCGGACGCCAAGAGGCTGGAGCTGTTTAAAGCCACAGGCGGAACCTTGACCCGTATAGAGGCTGCCGACACTGCGTTTACGCCTAGCAAGCAGTGGTACACGATAAAAGTGGCCCTTCAAGGCAATACGATCCAAGCTTATGTGGACGGCGTGTTGATGACGACCTGGACTAATCCTGTCGATGAATTAACAACAGGAGGCGTCGGATTCCGAACCACCTCGGCCAATGTGAAGTTTGACGATGTCGTCGTTTCCGCCATTAATCTGGCGCCGACCGATATGATGCTTTCAAATGATCTTCTGGTGGAAAATACGGCTGTAGGCAGCTTCGTTGGCGCCTTCTCCACAGCAGATCCCGATGAAGGGGATACATTTTCATACACGCTTGCAGCAGGAGAGGGAGATACCGACAATGGAAGCTTCTCCATTCCCGTGCTTGGGAACACGCTGATTCTCCGTACTAACCTGGATTACAAAACCAAAGACAGCTACAGCATCCGGGTGCGGAGCACAGATTCAGGCGGACTTTTTTATGAAAAGAGCTTTACGATTCATATCATAGAGGCGGATGACTTGCCCATAGAATCCGATCCAAACAACGTTCTTTACAGTCATGTTTTCGCGGACGGGAATACCGCAGGATGGACCTCCAGCGGAGGCACCTGGCGGGTAGAATCGGAAGAAGACTCGAATGTCCTGGTTCAAAAAGCGGATACGACGGCCTTCCTTCTCCTTACAGAAGGCGATTCATGGAGTGATTATTCCTATGAAGCCGATGTACGTGTTCACATCTCCAATGCCAATGCAGGCATTGTCTTCAGAGTACAGGATAACAAAAATTTCTATATGTACCGGCTCAACGTAAACAACAAAAAACTGGAATTATACAAATCCGTGGATGGAGCCATGACACTCTTATCCAGCACGGCCATCACGGCTGCGGCGAAACAATGGTATACATTGAAAGTGCTTGTATACGGGAATGCGATAAAGGGTTATATGGATGGGGAATTACAATTGGAATGGACCAATCCCGTAATCGAATGGACAACAGGCTCGATAGGCTTTAGAACAACATCAGTAAATACGGCCTATCGCAATGTTCTCGTTACAGGCATTAAGCAGGCGCAAACGGAGGTCCCTACGGCCGATGCGTCGAATAACACCATAACCCTAGACCGCAGCAGTGTGACGGCAGGCGATACGGTAACGATTACGGCAACCGGCGACAGACAGAATGAAAGCGGAACAGTGATGAGTGAGGAGCGCTATTATCCCGTTGAATGGAGCTCTGCCGAGCTTGGACAATCGGGGGAATTCGCGTTAAGCGATCAGGTTTATACTTCCACCTTCACCACTTCAGCAGAAGGACAGTACCTCATAGAGGTTACTTTCCAGAAGCAAAGCTGGGATGGAGCCGCTTGGCTTGACGTCACTACCGATACGAAATCGGCCTTATTGACAGTCACCGAGATCGACAACGGTGGAGAAACACCATTGCCTCCAACGGCCGACGCTTCCAAAAACACCGTAACCCTCGGCCGCAGCAGCGCTACGGCAGGCGATGCGGTAACGATTACGGCAGCAGGCGACAGACAGAATGAAAGCGGAGCTCAGCTAGGCGAGGATCGGTATTATCCCGCTCTATGGAGCTCAACCGAAGCCGGAAAATCCGGGGTATTCACGGTAACCGAGGGGGTCTATTCCTCCAGCTATACCACTTCGACGGCAGGACAATACCTCGTTGAGGTTACTTTCCAAAAACAAATCTGGGATGGAACCGCCTGGATGGACGACGCAACCGATACGAAATCGGCCGCCTTGACAGTCAATGCCAAGGTCGACAGCGGTGGAGAAATACCATCGTCGCCGCCAACGGGCAACAATGGTGGAGATACACCGGCAGTCGGAATCAGTACGGAAACTACGACTCAAGAGAACGGCAATAGCGTCACAATCGTTACCATCGATCCTGCCAGACTGGAGCAGAAGCTGTCCCAGGAGAACAATGGCGCAACGATTGCCATTCCGGTGAATACACAATCCGACAAGGTCGTCGTGGAGTTGACGGGACAGATGGTGAAGCTTCTGGAAGCAAAGGAGACGCTGCTGCTGATCATAACAGACAAGGCAACTTATACGCTGGCAGCGGCGCAAATCAAAATGGATTCCGTGTCGCGTCAGCTGGGAACTCAGTTGTCCTTGCAGGACATCAAGGTCCATATTACGATAGCAACGCCTGCAGCGGATACGGTAAATCTGGTGCAGGACACTGCGGAGCGTCAAGGTTATCAGATTGTTGCACAGCCTATAGAATTCAAGATCATCGCCAGCAGCAACAGTAGCGATGTGGAGATTTCAAAATTCGACGGTTATGTGCAAAGAAACATTGCGCTCCCCGAGGGTTCCCGCTCGGGCACGATCACAACAGGCGTTGTCCTGGGCTCTGACGGCTCCTTGTCACATGTGCCTACAAAAGTCGTTATCATCGACGGAAAGCCTTATGCTCAAATCGCAAGCTTGACCAATAGCGTCTATTCGGTTGTTTCAAGCCCCAAAACCTTTGCGGACGTTCATACGCATTGGGCCAAGGAGGAGATCAATGATTTAGGCTCCCGACTTGTGATTAATGGCAACGGAGAAGGCAAGTTTGAGCCTGCAAGAGATATTACCCGCGCGGAATTCGCCGCGATTGTCATTAGGGGACTCGGGGTTATGCGCTCCGGTACCGGTAAGGATATTTTCGATGATGTAACCAAAGACAACTGGTTTTAT
Organism: Paenibacillus sp. MY03; assembly: GCF_002165585.1. Classification (NCBI taxonomy): domain Bacteria; kingdom Bacillati; phylum Bacillota; class Bacilli; order Caryophanales; family Paenibacillaceae; genus Paenibacillus; species Paenibacillus sp. MY03. Next base: position 188,377 of record NZ_MXQD01000010.1, read on the forward strand.
GATGCCGTTGCCATCGCGCACGAGTATGGGATCATAGAAGGATATGAAGACGGTACATTCAGGCCTGCGGATAAAATCACGCGTGAGCAAGCCATGACCATGACAGCTAGAGCGATGAAATTAACCGGCTTGAACGTGGAGCTTGCCGAGAATGAAGCTGAACAGTTGCTGTCCATGTTCGAGGATGTCGGCGATGCTTCCGACTATGCCGCACAAAGCATCGCATCCTGCTTGAAGGCTGGAATCATTAATGGACGGGATGTCCATGTATTGGCGCCAAAAAACAATATGACGCGTGCGGAGGTTGCTGTCATTGTAACGAGGCTCTTGCAGCAATCGGACTTGATTTAGTCGTCAGCTTACAGCTTAATAGTTTCATTGCGAGTAGGAGGGGGACGTCTAGCCCCCTCTCTATTCGTGCTGTCCGCCACTGGCATATTCGTCAGCATTATAGTCGAACGCGCCGAAATGCCAAAAGAGCTCCGCAACCCGGAAGGAATATCCGAAGCTGTGAAGCCCATATGCGCCTATGCCTAGTTCGATGTTATGTCCGCTTCCGGTAACGAGAGCTTTCGATCCTTTCCTGCAACTGCGCATAATACAATTCTTCGTCAATCGGCAAGTCCACCCAATTGTCGATCCAGGTGGATAGCAGCATCGCGTTGGATAACATCAATCCTTTAATGCCTTCCTCGCCCGGAGCGATCAGCTCTTCGCCATGTAAGATCGCGTTTGTCCAATTGCGCATAATGCCTCTATGATTCGAATTTTCCCCAACGATCGGAACATCGCATTTCCAACATTCCGGCTGGCCAAAGCCACCCTTGAAGTTTGCATTGAATTCCCGTTCGGATTCGCGCAGGCGCCAAAAGGTCAGCTTGTTGTCTTCAATGACAACTTTTCCGCGGTCGCCGCTGATTTCGAGTCTATTGGTGCCAGGCGATTCACCGGTTGTCGTTACGAATACGCCAGTCGCCCCATTCTCATATTCAACAAAAGCCGTTACATCATCTTCGACTTCAATATCGCGATGTTTGCCAAAATAACAGAAGGCTCGAACCCGCTTTGGCATCATGCTGATCGTCCATTGCCACAAATCGAGTTGATGCGGATCCTGATTCAGCAAAACTCCGCCGCCTTCGCCTTCCCATGTCGCTCTCCATTTGCCTGAATCATAGTAGCTTTGCGAGCGGTACCAGTTCGTAATAATCCAGTTGGTTCGTCTGATTTCGCCAAGCTCCCCGCTGTCCACCAAATCTTTCACTTTTCGGTATAACGGGTTTGTACGCTGGTTGTACATCATGCTGAATTTTACGTCTGTTTTGGCATAGGCGTCATTCATCTCGCGAACTTGCTTGGTAAATACACCGGCAGGTTTCTCTACCATGACATGCAAACCGCGCTCGAAACATGCAATTGCCAGTTCCGGGTGCGAATAATGCGGAGTTGCGATCAATATTCCGTCAACCTTGCCGGAATCCATCATTTCATAAGGATCGGCATAAATGCTAACCCCTTCATCTACGTTATCTTTTGCCCATTGCCTCCCCGCTTCCGCGTTGTCGCTGACTGCCGTCAGCTTCGCCCCGGGAACATCTCCTTTCAAAATATAACGGATATGTCCTTTGCCCATATTTCCAAGTCCAATAACGCCTAAACGCATAAATTCCATTTCCGGCGAGCTCCTTATCATCTCGAATTTATTGTCAAATCCTGCAAAAAACCCTTGTCGCTTAGTGGTATCGTACCACTGCGAGAAGAGGGGAACTTCATTCGTATTTATGTAATAAAATTTTTATTTGACTGTGGTTGGTGTATAATAAGTGTACTTGCAGGAGGAATTCAAATGAATAACAAGATGCGAATTAAGACTCCTTTTATAATGGTCACATCGACCAGCTATAACAATCAAACGAAATACCATACCCATTTCCATTATGAAATTTATTATTTTCGCGGGGGCAAGGTCAATTATTTGATTAACGACCGCATTCATGTACTGGAGCCAGGCGATATGCTGCTGATGCACGGCATGACTTTGCACAAAGCGCATATCATCAATAACGATGCTTACATACGCACCACGCTGCACTTCGATCCCTCTTTCTTCAAACAATATATTCAGCCTGCCTCCGCTCCGGATTTGCTTGCGCCCTTCGAGAAGCTTCACAATATCCGGCTGCAGCTTCGAAACGAAGACAAGGCCGAAGTAGAAGCCGAGCTGCAAAAGCTTGAAGAGTTGTACCTTCAGCATAAACCTCATGCCCATCTGCGGTTTCAGGCCCGTCTTCTGGATCTGCTCATTCTCATTTATGATCTTTGCGAAAAGCCACTTCAAACGGTATCGTCATTCCCAACATTTAAGGAACAGCATGTTCAATCCATTATTTCTTATATAGAAGCCGCGTTCAGGGAAGAGATCACGCTTGATGCCATTCAAAACGAGCTGCATTTAAACAAATATTATTTGTCCAAAACCTTTAAAGAAGTGACCGGCATGACCATTTTCCAGCATTTGATGCATCGCCGAATTTACCAGGCCAAGCTTGAATTGATCGAGCTCGGAAACAGTATTACCGAAATCGGCTATGAGGTCGGATTCAAGCATCCTTCGCATTTTAGCCGCGTATTCAAGGAGCATACGGGCATGACGCCGGAACGCTATCGCAAGAAACACAAGCTTCATGCCGGCCCGTCCCGCTTTAACAGTTAAAATTGCTGACTTCTACCCGATGTCAGTAACAATTCTGATCGATCTTCACACCGTCATTGCTTACAGTAACGTCAGTCTGCCCGGACAAAGATTCCGTGTATGAGCATATGCCGTAAGTTTCCGTTCTGCCGCTGGAATCGGTCACCTTCAAGTAGATGCCGCCCTCGCCTTGAATGCTAAGTTTAGGCTTGAATGTTACCTTGTCCCCGCTGGCGAGGGGATTTGCCAATGTATCTTTGGAGCCGGTCTCCACGATGTCGCCGTTATTGCCGCTCTGAAGAATGCCAGCCTCGATTGCCACAAAATCGAAGTCCGATTGATTGTCGATTCGAACGGTGAAGCTTTTGAACATGTTGAAGAAGTCGGGATGATCGTTATAAACGGACCTTGCGCCTGCGATCGTCAAAGCAAGAATGGCAATAAAACAACCGATAACAATAAGCACTTTTTTCTTCATCTTACTCCCGCCTTTCTAATGGAAACAACGTCAGATCCTTTAGGGAAGCCGCAACGATGGATATCCTCTAAAATCCGACAATTGAGACCAAGGTTGATTTGTTATATGATAAGGATGGTTTCAGCGGCAATGAACGTCTGAAGTACTTTGCGATTGCGATAATGGGGGAACCAATTCATATGAATCCGAAACAATTGAATTATACAATGCCGGCCGAATGGACTGAGCATGAACGTACGTTTATCAGTTGGCCGGTACAAGCCTCGATGGTCTATCCCGAGCATTATGAGCAAGTCAGCGCCGGTTATGCGGAGCTGGTAAATGCCATTGCGGAATTCGAGCCGATCACGATTGTCGTAAATCCCCAGGATCTCGACAAAGTGAGCTCGCTATTTGCGGGCAACGATGCCGTGGAATGCCTGCCTATCGCGCATAACGATGCTTGGCTGCGCGATAATGGCCCGACATTCGTCGTAAACCGCGATGGAGAGCTGGCCGGCGTGAACTGGAAGTTCAACGCCTGGGGCGGCAAATATTCGCCATGGGATCTGGACGATGCCGTAGCGCCGCAAATTCTGAAGCATGTCGGCGTAAAACAATTCGACGCCCCGTTGGTCATGGAAGGCGGCTCAATCCATACGGATGGCGAAGGCACCTTGCTCACGACAGAAGAGTGCCTGCTTAATACGAACCGCAATCCGGAGCTTAGCCGCGAGCAGATCGAAGCTTATGTCAAAGAATTCGTGAACGTAGACAACATCATCTGGCTAAAACGCGGACTTAGCGGCGACGAGACGGACGGTCACGTCGACAACATCGCTTGCTACGCGGCGCCAGGCAAGGTTATCCTGCAAGTATGCGATGATCCATCCGACGACAACTACGCGATTACGCAGGAAAACCGCCGCATTTTGAGCGAAGCGGTAGACGCGAAGGGCCGCAAGCTGGAGGTTATCGAGCTCGAGCAGCCGCCTTACGCCGAATACGAGGAGTCTCGTCTTACGCTGAGCTATTTGAATTTCTACTTCGTCAACGGCGGCATCATCCTGCCAGTGTTCGGCGGAGCGGCGGAGGAGACCGACCGCAAGGCTACCCGGAAGCTGCAGGCGGCGTTCCCGGATCGCCGGATCCGCACGATTGACGGCATGGCCATCATTCGCGAGGGCGGCAACGTCCATTGCACGACGCAGCAAATGCCCGCTCGACGGGCGTAACAGAAACAACAAGGAGGGCCAACATACCCATGAGAACCGTTAAAGTAGCAGCTACTCAGATGAGCTGCACAACGAATATAGAAGAGAATATCCGCAAAGCAGAGAAACTGGTACGCGAAGCGGCGGCGCAAGGCGCGCAGATCATCCTGCTGCAGGAGCTGTTCGAGACACCGTATTTCTGCCAGAAGGAGAAAGCCGACTACTACGTCTACGCGACGGAGCTGGAAGAGAACAAGGCAATCAATCACTTCCGCGGTATCGCGAAAGAACTGAACGTCGTGCTGCCGATCAGCTTTTACGAGAAGAAAAACTACGCGCGCTACAACTCGCTCGCGGTCATCGACGCCGACGGAGAGGTGCTTGGCAAATACCGCAAGAGCCATATCCCGGACGGACCGGGTTATGAGGAGAAGTTTTATTTTAACCCCGGCGATACGGGCTTCAAAGTATGGAAGACGCGTTACGCCAAGATCGGCATCGGCGTATGCTGGGATCAATGGTATCCGGAAGCGGCACGCAGCATGGCGTTAATGGGCGCGGAGCTGCTGTTCTACCCGACGGCGATCGGCTCCGAGCCGCAGGACGGCACGATCGACTCCAAGGACCACTGGCAGATGTGCATGAGAGGCCACGCGGCTTGCAACCTGATGCCGGTCATCGCGTCCAACCGCATCGGCGAAGAGGGCGACGAAGATTCCTCGATCAACTTCTACGGATCCTCGTTCATCGCGGGTCCTCAAGGCAACATGGTGGCCGAGGCGGGTCGCGACGAAGAGACGGTGCTTGTCGCCGAGTTCGATCTCGACCAGCTCGAAGTGCAGCGCATAGAGTGGGGGATCTTCCGCGACCGTCGTCCGGATCTGTATGGCGTCATCGCATCTTACGACGGCGAGATTCGGGTTCGCTAAATGCTTCTGAGAACTCCTTGGCCTCCCGGTTAAGGAGTTTTTTTCTATTTGCATGGAAGGTGCCATTATATCTTATACCGTTTACGTCGATCTTTGGATACTACTATAGGGAGATGCCGTCGCTATACCTCTTTTGCCCAGACAATTCGTAAAGTCATTAATGCCGCCAGAACTTCAGGAAATCAGTGTATTCCCATACCGACCTCCCGACTATACCCGACAAACGTTTCCCGCCCATTAAGAAAAGTTTAAAATTTCCTTATTTTGTTTTTGTCCCTGGCAATGTTACTCTCCCCCTATGAATCGTTCGACGGAGCGCGCGGGATTTCCCATTTTCGATTCTCCGAACGAAGACCGCATCTGCATTTCGAGCCTAACGGACATAGACGACATTATTGGAATGGAAACGCCCTTATTCGAATTCTAACGGACGGGAGAAACGCTATTTGGTCAGTAACCAGCTGCTCTCAGCCTCATTCGCACGAATAAGGTCATCCGTGTCCGTTAGATTTCAAGATCGGCGATTTGAGGCAGAATAGCGCCTCCGGTGTCCGTTAGAATGCTTGCGCGGAATGGAGCAGGAAGCGCATCGACCACCCGATGCCGCAGAGTAGACTGCCTGCATTATTCGTTTACAACGCCACCGGCATGCGATAAGATCAAAACAAATCGAGGCGGGAGCGGACATCGAGAAGGGGGAAGCGGAGACATTGAAAATTACCGTATTGATAGCGGACGACAACTCGTTCATCCGGGAAGGGATGAAGATCATCTTGTCCACTTTCGAGGAGTTCGAGGTGCTGGCGACGGTGCAGGATGGGGCGGAAGCGGTGGCCTATTGCGAAGAGCATGAGGTGGATGTCGCGCTGCTGGACGTGCAGATGCCGAATATGAACGGCGTGGAGGCGACGGGCCGAATCACGCAGCGGACGCGGACGAAGGTGCTTATTCTGACGACGTTCGACGAGGATCGTTTCATTTCGGAGGCGGTTCGAAACGGGGCGAAAGGTTATCTTTTGAAGAACAATGATCCCGAGGAAATCCGCGATGCGATCCGCACGGTACATAACGGGCATCATGTGCTGCAGGACGTCGTAATGGAGAAGCTTGCCGCTGGCCTGATGAGCCAAGCGGAGGATCAGAAACCGGCGAAGAACGGCGCGGGAACGAACATCGACAAGGACCTCTTTACGGCGAGGGAATTGGAGATCATGTCGCTGATCGCGAAAGGACTGTCCAACAAGGAGATCGCGAAGCAAGCCTTCTTGTCGGAGGGCACGGTCGCCAACCACATCACATCCATTCTGGGCAAAACGGGGCTCGAACATCGTACGCAAATCGCGATCTATTATTTGACCGGAGAGGGGCGCCGCTGATGGAGCGCGATCTGCGGCCCGAAACATGGCTGATGGGCTTCAAGCTCGTCCTGCTGCTATACGTCGTCTTCACGACTTACGGGGACGGCCGGCAGGCCCTGGACACGATCGCGATCCTTCTGTACATCAGCTTTGACTTGCTGGCGTATATGAAGCGCGGGCTAGCGTGGAAAGGTGCCGCTCAGACGCTCGCGACGTTGTTCATCGTCGCTGCGGCCTATTTCGTCGAGCCGGCGATGGCGCTGTTCTTGCCGATTCAGCTGTATGGAATAGCCGCGAGTATGGCGGATTTCCTGTCGTCAGAGCGCGTGCGCGGACGGGAGTATAGCCAAACGCGCGTCCCGGCGCGGCAGGCGTCCGAGGCGGCGTATAGCCAAATGCGTGGCCCGGCGCGTCAGGCGTCCGAAGCGGCGTATAGGCAAATGCGCGGCTCGGCGCTTCAAGCCTCCGAAGCGGCGTATAGCCAAACGAGCGGCTCGGCGCGGCAGGCGTCCGGAGCGGCGTATACGACGACGCGCTCGAGTTGGCCGGACGGGAGCGAGCGGTATGCGGACGCCCCCGGCGGTCCGCCGCTTTCCGGCACACTGCAGCCGACAGCGGAACGCGGCGTCCATGACAATTCCGGATTCTCGCAATGGCATGCTCTCTTATACTTGCCTGCCTTGGCGCCGCTGCCGCTTCTTCAAGGCGACTTGCAGGCTTCCTACGGACTAATCGCCTTGCTCTCGTTGCTGTTCCATTGGCTGCTGGACAGGCACGCCCGTCAATCCGCGACGGCCAAGGCTGCGATGGAGGCGCTGCGCGCCGACATCCATCGCCTGCAAAGGAGTCTTGGCGAGAGCAACGACTACATCCGCCAATCGGAGTATACGTTCAAGCTGGAGGAACGCAACCGTCTCTCGCAGGATATTCACGACAAGATCGGGCATTCCATGACGGGAGCGCTCATTCAGATGGAGGCGGCCAAACGGCTGCAGGCCAAAGATCCGGAACGTTCCGCCGAGCTGCTGGGCAACGCGATCGCCATATCCAAGGAAGGCATCGAGAGCATTCGCCTCGTCCTCCGGGACATGAAGCCGTTGGCCGAGCAGCTTGGGCTGAACCGGCTGCGGCTGTTCATCGACGAATTTGCGGCCACGCACGAGGGGCTGCGCGTCGCGCTTACCTTCGAGGGGGACGTGGGCCGAATCGAGCAGCTGCACTGGCAAATTATCCATCGCAACGTGACGGAGGCGCTGACGAACGCGGCGAAGTATGCGCGGGCAACCACCGTGTCGGTCCATATCGAGGTGTTGAACACGATGGTGAAGGCCGGCGTCTCCGACAACGGAGTCGGAGCTTCGAAGATCGTGAAGGGACTCGGCATCGCCGGCATGGAGGAACGGGCGGCGTCCGCGAACGGCAAGGTCATCGTAGACGGCTCGGCGGGTTTCTCCGTCACGACGCTCCTTCCTTGCGGCAAGGCATGAGTATCGCCATATCCATAACCATGAGATTTCTCATGTCAGAAGATGAACTTACGCACTTCCGCGGGGTTCATCTTTTTTTGTACGATAAGGGCAAGACGAAAGAGTTACGGGAGGGAATGCGGATGAACGTACTGCAACTGGAGGGATTGACGAAGTCATTCGGCGACTTTACAGCCGTGGACGGACTGTCGCTTAGCATAAGGGAGGGCGAAATATTCGGACTCTTGGGCCCCAACGGCGCGGGCAAAAGCACGGCGATCCACATGATCGCGGGTTTGATTCCGGCGAGCAAAGGCGAGATTCGGCTGCTGGATCGCAATATAGCGCGAAACGGCAGGTTCGCGAAGTCGAACATCGGCTTCGTGCCGCAGGAAATTGCCATCTACGAGGATATGACGGCTTACGAGAATGTGCATTTTTTTGCCGGATTATATGGATTGAGGGGCGCGGAGCTGAAGAGCCGCACGGAGGAGGCTCTCGCGTTCGCGGGGCTCGACGACAAGCATAAGAGCTTCCCGCGGAATTTCTCGGGGGGCATGAAACGGAGGCTGAACATCGCTTGCGCCATTGCCCACCGTCCGAAGCTGATCATGATGGATGAGCCGACGGTCGGCATCGACCCGCAGTCCCGCAGCTACATTCTGAATTCCGTCAGGAAGCTTAACGAGATGGGCTGCACCATTATCTACACGAGCCATTACATGGAGGAAGTCGAAGAGCTTTGCACCCGCATCGCGATTATGGATCATGGCAAGATGATCGCGGAAGGGACGAAGGCGCAGCTCAAGTCGATCATTACCGACCGAAAGACGCTGATGATCGAGCTGAAATCCGCGGAAAGACTGAACGAGGAGAAGCTTTGCGGCATCGCCGGAGTGAGGGCCGTGGCCTTAGACGTTGAGGGGAGCGCGGTTCGCGTAGAATCGGACGCCGAGGTCAACAACCTGAACCGGGTTCTTCAATGCATAATGGAGAGCGGCATGGAGATCCGCTCGGTCGACGAGAGACAACCGAGTCTGGAGACGGTTTTTCTGACGCTGACCGGCCGCAGCTTGAGGGATGATTAGAATGGCAGGAGAAGAAAGGAGGAGAACCGCGTGAACGTTTGGCGAATTGCGATGAAGGAATTGATGACGTCGAGAGACCCGGCGATGCTGATCTTTATGCTGGCTACGCCCGTTCTGCTCATTCTCATTCTCGGCTCGGTGCTGTCGGGCAACTTCAACGGCAAAGAGGCCGTAGGAACCGTCCGCGTATTGTACTCGGCAAGCGGGGACGAAGCAGTGAAGGAGCATTGGGAGTCCTGGATCGGCAGATCTATCGACGAGACAGATGGGCTCGAAGGCACGGAGCGGGGCGACAGGGGGATTATAGTAAAGGGGATCGCCTTCGATGAAGCCAAGATGGGAGAGCAAGCGGCGATCGACGAGGTGAAAAACGGCGATTACATCGGCTATGCAACGATTGGCGACGAGGGCATCCGCTATTACGGCAACGACCGGATCGGAGCCGAGAACGCGATCGTCCAGGGCTTGTTATTGGCATACGCGGACCATCGCAAGCTGTCTCTCGTCTTCCCGGAAGCTGCGGGCGCGGCCGAGGGGGCCGCATCATCGGGAGAACATTTCGAGACAAGGAAGCTGCAAGCGCCGCCGAAGCCGAACGCCATCGATTATTATTCGGTAGCCGTGACGACGATGATCATCATGTACATCTCCATGACGGCGGGCCTCCTGATCGAGAACGAACGCGTTCGCCATACGGCTAATCGCCTGCTGGTGGCGCCGGTGACGAAGGCGGAGATTTTTGCCGGCAAAATAACGGGGTCGCTCCTGCTTCATTTGTTCTTCGTCATCCTTATCGTGCTTCTCAGCAAATATATGTACGGAGCCGATTGGGGAGACAATCCCGTTATGGTGCTGCTGGTGCTGGCTTCGCAAATCGTGTTCGCGATCAGCTTGGGGCTTGGCAGCAGCTATATGCTCGGATCGAAGGCGTCCGGCGCCGTCATCATGACGATCATTCAACTGGCGGCGCTCTTCGGCGGATCGTACTTCCAGAACGTGGATAACGGGGATTCCTTCAGCAAGTTGACGCGATTCTCGCCGCTGGATTGGACCAACGACGGGCTGCTTTCGGTCATTTACGGCGGCGTGGAAAGTCCCATTGGCGGGATGTCCGCGGAATACGCGGCGATCCTTCTGAACATGGGCTTCTCCGTCCTGTTCCTGGCCGCTGCGATTGGGATCATGCGCAGAAAGGAAGGGTTATAGATGAAGGATATGATCTGGTTGTTGCGAAGGACGATACGGTCCATGCTGCGGGGATATAAAAGCTTGCTGGTTTTCCTGATTACGCCGGTCATCGGCATCGTGCTGGCCTTTCTTATCATCGGAGGCAGCGCCAATCCCAGCCCGCTTAACGTGGGAGTCGTGAATCTGGACGCGGGGGAGCCGGTATCGGATGGCGTCCTGGCCTATCTGGAAGACATCGAACCTATGGAAATCGCGACGCTTCCGTCCATCGGCGAGGCCGAAAAAGTCGTGCTGTCGGGGGAGCTGGATGTCGCGATTACCATACCGGAAGGTTACGCGCAGGCTCTAATTGAGGGGCGTGCGGATGCGAGAGCGGAGTTAATGGCTCTGGAAGGCTCGGAAGTCGCTTTTTACGTGGAGCTCATGCTTAATCGGTACGTCGAAAACGTAAGCGCGCTTGCGGCGGCAACGTCCGGGGACGTCTCCGGCTTCGAGGAACGGTATGCACAGCTCGTCGCGGCCGAATTCGGTCTGCGGAAGGAAACGGCGGAGGATCTCTCCGCGGGGCGGGACATGACGAACCGATCCATTGGTTACCTCGTGATCGTCATGATGTTCTCCGCCGTCAGCTTGTCGACCCATATGATCAAAGAGAGGGAGAACCGGACTTATTACAGGCTGTTGGCCGCCCCCTCTTCCTCCAGAGCCTACGTGGCGTCGAACGTCGCCGCCAATGTCCTGCTTCTCATGCTTCAGGTAGCCGTCGTGCTAACGGTCATGACGGTGGGCTTCGGCATCCGGCCCGGGGCCCCACTCTGGAGCATTGCGCTTGCGCTCGTGTTATTTGCATGGGTGGCGGTGGGATTGTCCTTGGTCATCGTCGCGTTCTCGCGAAACGCCATATCCGCGAACGCGCTGCAGAACCTGCTGATCATTCCCACTTGCTTGATCGCAGGCTGCATGTTCCCCGTGGAGGCCATGCCGACGCCGCTGCGGGCGATTGCCGAGTTTCTGCCGCAGCGATGGCTGCTGGAGGGCATCGACGGGCTGCAATCCGGCGCGCCTGCAGCGACGCTGGTTCTGAACGGCCTCACTTTGGCGGCGTTCGCGTTAACCTTCTGCCTCGTCGCGGCCTACAAGTTCGGACGCAATCGGGATACGAGGACTTTCATTTAAGAATAGCGGCAGCGGCGGAAGGAGGCCGTTTCTCCACATAAATGCGGTCGCTCCACCGAAGCGCTTAGATAGAAGTTTTTTCTCATAATTATAGAATTTATAAAATATTCGAGGTGGGATGTCTCCCGCCTCTTTTTTTTGTTGTGGTAAAAGTATGGAACCCAACATTCTGAAACGCATCGGTGACACCCGTGCCGCCCCACCGCGCGCTGGGAGCTGCACGCGGTGCAGATCGCTGACTAGCTGTCTTTCAAGATTTAAGTCGGCGACATCGACCTAAAGCTAGCCGATTGGCTGCTTTTCAAGCTTTAGATCGGCGCCATCGACCTAAAGCTAGCCGACTGGTGCCTTTCAAGATTTAAGTCGGCGACATCGATCTAAAGCTCGCTGACTAGCTGCTTTTCAAGATTTAAGTCGGCGACATCGACCTGAAGCTAGCCGACTGGCTGCTTTTCAAGATTTAAGTCGGCGACATCGACCTAAAGCTAGCCGACTGGCTGCTTTTCAAGATTTAGATCGGCGACATCGATCTAAAGCTAGCCGACTGGCTGCTTTTCAAGATTTAAGTCGGCGTCATCGATCTAAAGCTCACCGAATAGCTGTTTATCAAGATTTAAGTCGGCGTCATCGATCTAAAGCTCGCTGACTAGCTGTCTTTCAAGATTTAAGTCGGCGCCATCGATCTAAAGCATTCGAAAACCGAAATGCTATTTGGCGATTAAACCTGCCTCATGCTTCCGAAGCAACTTTGCTTTGCAAAGCTGCAGGTCGCTCATCTCTGAAAGGCCACGATAGAGGTTTTCTCACTTGGCTTTCTTGATGATCGGTATCCATACCTCGCAGCGATATTCTTCGGATGTCGTATCGCCGTCCGTATAGGCTTCGATCTCCGGACCGCCGGCATGTTCGTAGCCCGTGGCGGGGAACCACTCCGAGTAGATGCGCCCGAAGAGGCTTTGGATGGCGTCCGGCATGGGGCCGATGGACGTAAAGATCGCCCAAGTCAAGGCGGGAACCGCGCGCGCGACCAGATCGCCCGTTGCCTTGTCCTCGTCAGCCTTCACGGCGATCATATAGTTGAAGTCGCCCGTCTCGGGCTTCATGTCGAGGCAGACGCCAAGACAGAGTTCGCCCGGAGCCAGCTCCTCGAGTGCCCTAACCGTGCCATCCGCGTGGCTGGCTCCCCAGAACTTCGGTATTTCTCTGGTATTCTCGCCATCCACGCAGGATACGGCTAGCGACTTGCCTACGATCGTGAACGATTCCTTGTCTTCGATTCTGTAATCCATGTCTTGATCTCCCTTCAAGGATAAGTGGAAGGAGAGGCGGGGGAACGCCTTCAGCTGAACGCCGGGCAGCCGGGCCTCTGACGGCGCAATGCCGTGTATGCGGCGGAACGCCTTGGCGAACGATTCCGGCGAATCGTAGCCGTACTTGAGGGCAACGTCGAGAACCCTGGCGCTCGAAGCAGCCAGCTCCTGTGCGGCAAGCGTAAGCTTTCGCTTCCTGACGTATTCGGCCACCGACATGCCCGTTAGGAAGTGGAACATGCGCTGGAAGTGGAACGTGGACGAATGCGCCTTCTTCGCGATCTCTTCCATATCCAGCTTTTCTTCCATCTTCGTCTCCATGTAATCCAGGGCGTTCATCATGCGAATAAGCGCTTCCACCTGCGCGTCACCTTCCTTCGATTGTTATTTTATCAAGCGGGCTGCCGACAATCCTGTCATTGCGTGCGCTTCTCGAACAGGTTATCGGAAGCTTGCGATATAGAAGAAGGATGTGTTTATTATTCGATTCTTCTTTATTGAAATCCTCTAATCCTCTACATTCCGGAAGGCTATTCCAGCTTGAATACGGTCCGGATCGCCTCCAGGTACCCCATTCCATGTATCGTATCCGGTTCGATATAGCTGCCTTCCGTCCATTCATTCCATGAATTGATGGTCACAATCGGGGGTTTCGTCCCCCCCTCCAATAGAAACTGTTTGACCGATTGTAAAGAAGACTGGAATCCCATCCCATAGAGACGTTTGGGAAATAGGGGATGCGATATTGATCCCGGAATTTGTACCCGTCATTCTGCCTTCTTCGCGAAACTTTCATACTAATCCGGCCTACCTACTTCTATTTTATCATGCATCGATTATGCTCCTCACTCTTACTCTTTATAAATAGCAAACTCGATAATAATCGGCTGCGAGGTTCCCGACACAAAATATATGCGAGCCTTGCTGCCGGTAACCGGCGAGAAGTTGACCGTCAACGGCGTGTGCGCCGAGCTGCCGATTGTAGTGCCTGTATAGGCCGTCAGCCAGGAGCTTCCATTCCAATATTCGATGCGATAGGCCGAGGTTCGACTGCCGAACTCGCTCAATATAGCCTTGTTAAAGGTAACCGGGGTTCCAAAATCAACCTCCAGCCATTCATTCGCGAATTTGCCGACCCCCGCTTGCCAGTTGGTCTGGGTCATTCCGTCGAACGCCATGGCGGCATGTTGCGCGGAATTGTAATTGGATGAGCTTTGGTAGACGCGCCCGTAAGCATAATTAAACGGTCCCGAGGTCGTGGCCGCAATCGGCTGCGATAACTCGGTTTCCTTTCCGTCGATCAACGCCGATACTTTGTAGTAATACGTCGCTCCCTCCAGCAAATCGGCATTTCGGAAGTCGGTTGTTTCAAGTCCTTCGGCCACCGCCTCATATGCGCCGTCCGCATACATGCTGCGGTAAACCGAATAGGATTCGGCGCCCGGAATCGCATCCCATGCCAGCTTCGCCGTCTTCGGACCGCCAGCAGCCTGCAAGCCTTGGGGAACTTCATATAGCTCAAAGGCGTAAATAATCGGCTGCGAGGCAGCGGCGGTGAAATACAGCCTTGCTTTGCTTGCCGTCACTTCGGGAAAGTGGAGTTGCCGGCGGTCGAACACAGTCGCTCCGATCGTCGTCCCGCTATATGCCGTTTGCCAGGACGCGCCGTTCCAATATTGCACCTCGAACCCTTGCGTGCGATTGCCGAATTCGGACACAATGACTTTGTTGAAGACGACCGGCTCGCCGAAATCAACCTCCAGCCACTGGCCCGCCGTCTGGCCGACTGCCGCTTGCCAATTCGTGTTCTGCAAACCATCGAACGCTTTGTCGGCGGTCTGAGAGCCGTTGAATACGGAGGACGCGGCATATGTGCGATTGATGCTTAACGGCTGCGCTCCCGAAGTTACAGCTTGAACAGAAGCTGATCCCCCCATTTCATTGCCGTAGCTGTCGAAGGCGGCAAGCCGGTATCTGTACTCCCGTTTGTTCCCCAGCCCGGTGTCGGTATAGGCCAACATATTGCCCGCAGCGACGACACGACCGGGTTCGCCCTCTGCATCCTGTCGCCAAAGTTCATAATGGCTAGCCCCGGAGAGCGCATTCCAGGACAGTGATACGGTTCCGTGCCCCGAAACCGCAGCCAGTCCCGTCGGAGCATGATACAATTCCAACTCGTAAATAATCGGCTGCAGCGTGGCATGAACGATATACAGTCTTGCCTTGCTGCCGGTCACGGCCGGAAAGTTGAATGTGCGACGATCATTGGCGTCAGCCCCGATCGTCGTCCCGGTATACGCCGTCTGCCAGGCAGAACCGTTCCAATATTCAATGCGGAATGAAGTGATCCGATTGCCGTATTCGCTCACGACCGCCTGGTTGAATGTAGCGGCTCCTCCGAAATCAACCTCCAGCCATTGATTAAGCCGATCCAAATTGCCCGCCTGCCAGTTGGTCGACAGATTGCCGTCAAACGCTTTAGCCGCCTCCTGACCGGACGCAAAGGTCGTTGAGCTGCTGTACGTCCGATCGTACGCCAGGTTGCCCGGAAAACGATAGTAATAAACCATCGATGGCGAAGGCTCCAACCCGTCGGCTATTGTCACCGCTTTAAGGGTGGCGGCAGATTGAATGGTGATCGGCGAGGTATATACCAAGCCGTTATCGGCATTCGGCTCTGTGCCGTCCAATGTGTAATAGATCGCGGCTCCGGCAGTTGTCGTAGACAATGCCACCGTCACAGGCGAGCGATAGGATCCGCCTTTCTTGTCGGCATTCGGCGTCGCAGCCCGATCCGAGATTCGCTGAATGAGCAGCGCCCAATCCGACGAAGCGCTTGGCTGTGGGGGGATTTGCCACTCGTTGTTCCCGTCCGGAACGAATGCCGCCGAAATCGCCGTGTATTGGCCGGTACGCGGATTGTACCAGCTTGCTTGGTACGTTTCGCCAGACTCAAGCCCTTGCGCCTTGCCGGTATAAGTGGACGTATGCGAGGGCAAGTAAGCCGCAATTACCGCTCCATCCGCCGTAGAACGCTGATAAGGAGCTGCCTTGTTGTTAAGCGCCGGAGCGCCCTGCCATTGAACGCGAGCCGCGTCGGGGGTCATGTCCCACCAAGGAAGCGCGGTGAAAAAGTCCTTTAAAAACCGCATTTGCTCGCCCGCCGGTTTATGAATCGCTTCATACCATGGTGTCGGCGCCAGGTTCCATACCTGCCATGTGTCCTTCATGTCATGCGTAGCTTGCCAGATCCCCTCCGCGCCGTACGTAAAACCTGCGCTGCCGGCTATGAACGCGTTCCAGGCGGCTTCTCTCGTAAACGAGGAAGGGATGCCGTTAATGTTCTCGTAATTGACTTCCGCCTCGATCATAATTTTGGTCGGGGTTTCATTATAGTGGCCAAGCCAATAATCCTTGGATTTCTGAACGCCATGACCGGCCTGCAGGTAGTCCACTTGGTACCAGGGCTCATCTCGAAAGTTATTGGCATTCCATACGGCATTATGCAAAAAGTTTAGACGCTTGTAGGGGTCCTGTTCATAAATATACGCAGACACATTTCCCCAGGAAGCCGTGTTGCCGGTGGAATATTCGCCCGCACCCAGCCAAACTACCGGATAAGCCGCATATCGGGCCACGACATACCGGGCAAGCCGCATATAGTCCGCCTCATTGGCGGCTTCCAGATTGCGGCCCCAGTCGAGCCCGAGCGCAGCGGTCATTCCTTGCTCGGACAGATAAGCGATCCGTTCATCGACGCTTTGCCAAAACGCCGGGTTTAATTGCTTAAACAAGCCGTTGTTGTTAAGCGGCTGCATGCTTGTTCCATAGGGGACAAATTCGGTTATGGAGGCGGGACGCCCGGAGAGCGCTCCGGTAATCGTGACGCGCAAATAGCGTGCGGCGGCAGAGACCGCATCGGTGAAATTTTGGCCCGATGCACCCGATGAACGGTTCACCAGCGTATTGTACTGAATGCCGTTGGGGGAGCCTTCGATGATATACGACCATGTATCGGATTCGCCAAAATGCAAATCGAGTTGACCAATGGACGAAATCTCGCCGAGATCGATTTCAAGCCACTGCGGGTAAGTCGCGGCTGTAGCCTGCCAGCGCGTACCTAAATTGCCGTCCAGCGCTTTCTTGGCGCCGTGATGATCCCCGCCGCCGGATGGCGCTACGGCACTGGAAGCGGAGGCGGCGAGGCTTGCCGCCTGCCAGATCGGGCCGCCCTCATTGTAAGTGCCTTGGGGGGAAACATCTCCCCAGCTGCCGCCAAACAAGCTCATGGCATAAACGTTGTAGCCTTGCTCCTTGCGGATATCGGCCATCCCTTTGAACTGGGAATCGAACCTCGCATCATTGGAGCCGTTCAGGCTTTCCCGTCCGGATAATCCCATCCAGTGCGTATCGCCAAGCCAGAAGAACGGCGTTCCGTCGCTATAGGCAACATAACGGTTATTAACCGACGGCTGCAGGAATCCATGCCGGTAAATAGCCTGATCTCCCGTATAGGGAACTGCCGTAAAGCTGCCCGTTTGGTGCAGGCCGGCGTTTCCCGAATCGGTAGCGCTCGTCTCATAGGTCCATTCGCCAGCAACCGGCGGCGCGAACCGGATACGCCATACCGCATCTCCGTCCCAGAAGCCGGGAAGCTCCATCTCCAGTCCTCCCGGACCGCTGAATTGAGCGGATACCTGCACGTCCAGATAAGGATTGGCATACGTTTCGGAGCTGGATAACGTAATTTCATAAGGTTGCCACAACTCAATGTCAGGCTCCTGACTGGCCGAGACGCTTCCGGTAAGCGCTAACATAACGGATAATGAAAAAAATAACATGACCAACATGCTGATCCTGTAATAACCGGTAGTTCTTGTCCTGATGGTGTCGTCTTCGTCTAACAGGTTCATAACAAAATCCCCTCCACTCTTATGGTTGAGACCGGCCCCGCCGCATATGCAATATGCATCAGGCAGAGAGGCCGACTTTTAATCAAAAGCGATCCACAACAGCGGTTCCGTACAGCCTGAACAATGCAAAACGACAATGTCTCCGCCGTCATCCGCGATTACCGCATTGCTGGACTTGACGGCTTGGCGATACGACTCCGGTATGTGCACGTATACGGTGCCGCGCTTCGTATAACCCGGCCTCCATTGCAAGATCAACCGCCGCTCCGCTGCATCCCAGCACTCATCGCCGAATTCGGCCCAGCCTTGGGTAAAATGCATATCCGTTCCCGCCAGATGAGGATGCCCGGCAGCGGCGCGAAGCGCAAGCAACTGCATCGAATGAGGTTTTATTTCGTGAAGAGACAATTGGGCGTTCACCGCGTCGTCGGAAAGCAAAGCCGTCTCCTGCCGATCCCATAAGCTCCAACCGATTACCTGCTCTTCTTGATGGAAGCCGAGCTCTTGAAGGGGCAGTGACGGAGCATCCGGCGCATCGCTCCAATTGAATACGCCAAGCACGCTCCAACGCCGTCCGTTATCCTCGATAGACAGCTTCCAGAAGCGGGGAATATCCGGATTGAAGTAGTCGAGCGGAACAGCGACGCCGGGGCCGACAGGGAACAGCTGGCTAATAAGGGGCCGCCGCTCCTCTTCGAGCTCCGACAGCTTGTCGTTGTAGAACAGCAAACCGCCCGACAACGCCACGACGCCGGCCCACACTCGCGCCTCGTCCAGAGTCGGCGTGTAGTCGTCGACGATGCCCTCCGGCTCGTGTCCCCGGACAACCAGCGCATCCGGATCGTTGAAGCCGGCGCGCGGGTGCAGGAAATAGCGGGCGGCCATCGCTTGGGCGCAAATTTTCACCAGCTCCCAATACCCCGGCCGCTCCTGCAAGGCTGTATAAGTCCGCCTCGTAATATCCGGGGTCATCCGATTGGCGTCGATATACGGCCCCAGGCTCGCGAACAGGGGGGCCGCACAGCCCAAAATGAAACATTGATCCCCGGCCGCCTCGCGGATAACCCGCATCGCATTGCGATAAGCCCGCGCTGTCGTCGTCCCGGGATAATGCACCTGATCCCGCTCCAGGCTTGAGTGCGTGCCCTTGTCGGTAAATAGGGCGCGCACCAGAAAGTCAAGCTTGATGTAACGATACCCCCACTCGTGCACAGCCCGATGAATGAGCCGATGCAGGTATTGGAGCACCTCCGGATTCGTAATGTCCAGAACGTATTTGATATTGCTTTTCTCATGGAGCTCGAGCACATCGCTGCCGTTCGGATTCATCCCCGCTACCGGCTGCCCGTCCCTCCAGAGCAGCCAGTCCGGGTGTTCGTCGACCAGTTGCGAACCGGCATCCGCCAGCAACGGGGAAAACCATAAGCCGGGCTTGAAGCCCGCTTCGGCAATACGGGCCGCGAGCCACTCCATGCCATGCGGAAACTTGCCGTTTGCCTCCCAGTCCCCGAATCCCGTCTCCAGAAACCATCCCGCATCCACGACGACATACTCCGGCTGGATGTCCGGAAACTCCAGCAACGCCCGCACGTTGTCCAGTACGGCTTGCTCCGTCACGGTACCGTAGTAGTAATACCAGGAAATCCAGCCGGTAACCGGCTCGCGAAATGCGCTTGCCGGTATCATGGCTGCGCAAACGCGGTCCATGTAACGGCTGAGCAGCCGATCATGCCCATGATCGGTCATAAAGATCGCCCACTCCGTATCGGCGGTCTCGCCGGAACGGAGAACCAGGTTCTCGAGTTGATTGGCTACGCAGACATCGAAACCTTCGTTATTCGCATCTTGTCGCGCCAGCACATGCGGAAAGTAGGTGGCATGCGAGCTGCACCCGATCAAAAGATGCTGGTTCAATGTCGGCTCGTGCAGCACGGTAAAGCCGTCAAAATAATGGTTGCGACCCGGCTCGACCGCTTCAATGCCGATGTGCATGTCGGTAGACTGCAGCCCGACATTAAGCGCGAGCCAGTCGCGTCCTGCTGCAGTTGCTCCAATCTCGCCAGTACCAATTCCGCGCTCGTCTTCAATCGCCCGTGTTGCCGCGCAGCGCAGCTGCCCCTCGCACAAATGGGCGGCTGAGAGGACCAGCGGATCGTCGCCTTCATTGCGCAGCCGCAGCCTCCATTCCGCATATCCCTTATCCTCCGGCAGGATCAACTCCAGAGTGACCTGCAGCGCGTCATTCCGATAAACGTATCCGTATCGCTCCTCTTGTCCACGCCGAGGAGGGAGGATTTGCCTCTCGGGAAAGTCGGATATATCCCAGACATGCCCGTCCCCGCGCACAATGCGAAAGCCGAAATCAAGCGTTGCCTCCGCGGGCCGCTCCAGCCGGATCCTCCCGTCGGGCAAGGCCTGATGCCGAATTATAGTTTGTTCCACTGCGTCTCCTCCAGCCTCGATAGTGTAGCCCTTATGTCCGGCCAAGCGAGCTGCTGCGGCAACAAACGCCGGCTGGCGCATAACGCTGCCGCTGCTCCGGCGGCGTGGCCCATGGCGACCGCATTGCCCGTAACCCGGTAGCTGGAATGGGCAACGAAATCGCCGCTGATGCATCTGCCCGCAAGCAGCAGACCGTCCACGTCCGCCGCGATCAAAGCGCGGAACGGAATATCGTACGGCTTGCTCGACTTGCCGTCATCCCCGAAACCCTTGCCATCCTCGGGATTCGTTGAATGGATATCGATGCCGTATCTTACGCGGCATACGCCGTCCTCATGAACGCGGCCGGCCTGCAAGTCATGCTCGTCGACCGTATAGCGTCCTGCAATACGCCGCCCTTCCCTGATGCCGATCTGGGCGGCGGTGCTGACGATATGCAGGCCGCTCCACGCGCCGCCTGCCGCCCGCAGCCCGTCGATAATCCGGTGAAGCTCTTGCCTCGCCAGCATTGTCGCCTGCGATAGTTGCATGGCATCGGTCGCCTTCGCGCCGTACATATGATTAGCCATTAAAGCAAAGAGGCCGTCTCTGATATGAAACAACGACGGGCCGGAGTACGACGGGAACACGCCTGCTATGCCCATCTGATCCAGCAAACGCCGTTTGGGCTCCTCGCTGAGGCCATCCATCGTATAAGGCGCAACTTCCTCCGGACGAATGCCCGAGACGAGCGCCATAAGGCTAAGCGGCTGAGTCTCGCCGCTGTCAGGCCTTCCAAGCGCAAATCCGCAGCCCGCCTGTGCCGCCAGATCGCCGTCACCCGTCGCATCAATAAAGCAAGCGGCTGCCCATGCCTGCCGTCCCGATTTCGATTCGGTCAGCGCCAGCGCCAAACGGCCGCTTTCGTCGACCGCGGCGGAGCACACCCTCGTATGCAATTGAACGATGACGCCCGCTTCGCAGCACATCTCCTCCAGGAGCAACTTCATCGCTTCAGGATCGTACGTAAAATCTTCGCCCAGACTTTGCCGCCGGGC
The DNA here is from genome assembly GCF_002165585.1 of Paenibacillus sp. MY03. NCBI lineage: Bacteria > Bacillati > Bacillota > Bacilli > Caryophanales > Paenibacillaceae > Paenibacillus > Paenibacillus sp. MY03. The sequence goes on from NZ_MXQD01000010.1 coordinate 209,647, forward strand.
GCCCTTTTTATCCAGCCGCTCGATGATTTCCTTCATGATGCCCGGCTTGTTGCCGGCATCGATAATCCAGGACAACAAACCGGATGTCCAGATGCCGCCCAACGCTCCGTGCCCCTCGAGCAGCACCGTCTTCGCGCCCGTACGGGCGGCGGCAATCGCCGCCGATACCCCTGCGGGTCCGCCGCCGCATACGACGACATCGGCTTGCCGCAACACTTCAATATCCCGCGCCGGCTCCCGAAATAGTTCTGTACTCACCTTGTCTACCTCCGCTCACACCATTTGTACTGATATCCGAACTTTTGGAACTCGCAGTCGAGTTTACATTTTGACGGATCCGTCCGTCATTCCGCCATAAAAGTGCTTCTGGTTGTAAAGGAAAAACGCCACCGGAATCAAAAAGGCGATCGTGAGCAGCGCGTAGACCGCGCCCCAATCGTTGACATACTCGCTCATAAAAGAGTACACGGCCAACGTAATCGTTTTTTTAGATGCCGAACGTATGAACAAAAGCGGCATAAGGAAATCGTTCCAGATCGAGATCGAAGAAATGACCATGTACGTAACCGTAACGGGCTTAAGCAATGGCAAGATAATCAGGGCAAAAGTCCGTACTCGGCCGCAGCCGTCGATGCTTGCCGATTCGTCCAGACTTCGACTGATTCCTTTGATGAAACCGGTGTACAGCATAATGCCCATCGGGATCGCTCCCGCAATGCTGATAATAATGACCGATGTCCGGGTATCGACCAGTCCGAGCTTATTCATCAGGACATAAAGCGGCACCAGATTGGCGGCGAGCGGAATCATGGAAGCGCTGATAAACACCAAATAAAGCGCCTGAAAGATCCATTCCTTGCGACGCGCCAAGCTGTAGCTCGCCATGGAGGTCAAATAGATCGCCGCCGCAATCGAAATGCCGGTAATGAAAATGGAATTGCCGATGTTAAGCCAGACGTAGGAGTTGTCAAAAACCCGGGCATAGTTGTCGAATTGCAGCGAGGAGGGCAGCGTAAATACCCGATTGATCTCCTGATTGGTCTTGAAGCTGCTTAATATTATATTAAGGACCGGGATCAAAATAATAACTGCCGCCGCGTACAAAATCGTATAGTTAAACATTCGGAGCCATCTTCCGTTTGCCGATGCCATGATTAATACTCCACCTCCAGCCGTCGCGTCACCGTCAACTGAATCAGCGTAATCGTCGCGATAAAGAGGAAAAACACAAGTCCAATGCTGCTAGCATAGCCGAACTGGTTGGAGAGAAAGGCCGTATTGTAGATCGACATCGTCACCGTGTTCGTCGTATTCATCGGACCTCCGCCGGTCAATACAAACGGCAGCTCGAATACGCGAAGGGACCCTGTAATCGAAATGAACATATTAATCGTGACCGCCGGCATAATAAGCGGCAACGTAATCAGACGCAGCTTGCGCCATCCCGTCGCGCCGTCCAGCGCGGCCGCCTCGTTGATTTCGGTCGGGATCGCTTGCAAGCCGGTTATATAAATAATCATGCCATAGCCCGCCCACTGCCAGATGTTGATAACGATCAGCACATGTATCGTAATGACGGGATGCGCCAGCCAGTTGTGCGCCAGCGTCTCCAGTCCGACAAGCTTCAATGTTTGGTTGATGATGCCGTTGTATTGGAAGAAGGCAATCCAGGTCATGCTAATAATCAGCGCGCTGATGACGGCCGGCATATACAGCACGGTGCGGAAAACCTTGGCTCCCTTGATGCGATTGACAAGGATGAGGGCGAGGCCCAGTTGAATGACCGTACCGAGCAATATACTGACTATCGCAAAATAAACGGTATTGTAAAAAGCCCCCAGCACCTTGCTATCGCTAAACACCGATATAAAATTGTCCAATCCGACAAACTGGTAGGATCGGCTAAAGCCGTCCCAATTCGTGAGCGAATAGAACATCGTCATGGACAGCGGGTAATATTTGAAGGCAAGGAACAACGTTAACGCCGGCAATACAAAGAGCAGCGCATAGAGTAAATCCAATCTCCGCCGGTATCTCATCATGTCCGAACTCCTATCTCTCAACCGGGAGGGGGCGGCATCGCTGCCGGCCCCCTTGCGAGCTGTTTTATTCTTTGACTACCATTTGGTCCTTCGTTTTGCCGAATTCCTCGTCCAGCCGCTTCAGCTCCGCTTCCACGGACGAGCCGACCAAAATATTTTGCAGCGAGATGTCCACTTCCTTGCTGAATGCCGGCGTGACCGCCGAGCGGCTGCCAATGACGACGGACACGTCATCCGCCGAGAAGCCGTTCACATAATCCTGCAATACCGGAGCCGTCTGGATATCCAACCCTTTCAGCACGGTGAACAAGGACTGTTCCTCCAAATAAGGCTTCAAATTATCCGGGTTGACGAAGAAGTTGAACAGGGCCTTGGCTTCTTCCGGGTGCTTCGTGTTGGCGGAGACGACCAGCATGCGATCGCCGTTGCTCATCGCATGAATGATCCCGTCCGCCCGAGGCACCGGCGGCATGAACGCGCCTAGCTCGAATGAAGCGCTGTCCGCATTAACAATCGGGTCAAGCGTCGGAACCCAGGTGCCTTGCGGGAGCATGGCGGCTTTGCCGTCGGCGAAATATTGCACGGACTGGTCATAGGTAAGGGTTGAGGAGGCCTCGGAGACATAGCCCTTATTTACCAGATCGGCAATAAATTGCAGCGGATAATCAATGACCTCGGAAGGTTTGACATCCCCTTTGGCCAGCGCATAAAAAATGTCCCCGTCGGTTTTCGGCAGCGCATACGACCTGAATATGGCGGTATAAAGCGTGCCGGACAAGGTCCACGCGTCCTTCGCCCCGAATACGAGCGGTTCAACGCCGTTGTCTTTCAGCGTCTGGTTGACCGCCAGGAACTCTTCCGCATTTGTCGGCACATCCAGGTTGTATTTTTCGAAAATCTTCTTGTTGTAATAGATCGGACTCACCGGCGTGCCCGCATTGACCATAAATCCGAACCGTTTGCCGTTAATTTGGAAGGCTTGATCCACTAGCGGATTGTCGATCATCAACTGCATCCCCGGCTCGTTGCTCAGATCATACAAATGGCCCTCCGTCGCATATTGCGTGTACTGGTTAAACGGCAGCAAGTAGACATCCGGCGCGTCATCCGACAGGATGCGCGTTTGAAGCATCTGGCTGTATTGACCGCCGTCAATGACTTCCTCTTCTACTTTGATGTGGGGATTCGCTTTCATGAAGGCTTCGATAATGGGTTTGTCCTCCCCCTTGGACATCCAGGATGCATACTTCAGCGTAACGTTTGGTTTGGGGCTTTCGCTGGCGCTATTGCTGCTTCCGCCTGGCGAAGCAACCGGACCTTGACCATTGTTTCCTGAGCTGCAGCCGTAGAGCGCGACTGCCGTCGTCATCAGGATCAGCGGCATTAACCATTTCTTCTTCATTGCAACCACCTCTTCTGTCATTTCATCTTCATCATGCCTTCGTTTCGGGGCACACGCTAACTATATCAACGATGCTCGCAGGGCGGCAGGGTTCAAAATTTACGATATAGTCCACTTTTATATGCAGTTGTACGCTTCGCTCTTGCGACAATTGCCACCGCAAATTGAGGGGTGATAGAATAAACTCACCGTTGCGCGCCGAAAAAAAGGGGGATGCGGGCATGTTGCGCTTTATTCGCAAAAGCATCAAGATCAAACTCTTTTCGCTTTATATTATCGGCATTACGATCCCTATCCTCCTCTTTGGCAGTTTGTCGTATACGATGTCCACCCGAACGCTTGAACAGGAGTACAGAAATGCGCAAAGCAATCTGAATCGGCAAATTGTAAAAACGTTGGAAGAAAACATTAAAAACATGACTCGTCAATCCATGGCGGTGTACGCCAACTCGGACGATATTGTCAATCTGCTTGCAGCTAGCGCTTCCGGCCGGCTTGCCGATACGGTCGCCAGCTACGGCCCGGCTTCCAACTTCCTGTATAGTTTGCTCCAAGGCAACGACCGTCTATATGCCGTCAGCCTGCTTTCGATGGAAGGGAAAGTGCTGTACTATTCCAGCAAGCAGGGCAGTTCGATCAACCTGCAGCAGGTCGCCGACGAAGCCTGGTTTCAGGAAACGTTGGCGCGCAAGGGCATGCCGCTGCTGATCGAGCCGCATTACAAGTCCTATATCGACAACAAATCGCCCAACAACAAGGCGGTATTGTCCATCTCGCGCACCATCATCGACTTTACGAACAGCAAGCCGCTTGGCGTTGTCGTATTCGACCAGGAAGTCTCGCAATTTGTGCAAAACGTATCCGACACGGAATGGGAACGCAATCAGCAGTTCAGAATTATCGGCAGCAGCGGAGCGTCGATCTACAGCAATACGGAAGCGACGGAAACATCGGACGACGATTTGCAGCTGCTTCTGCAAGGGGCGGGCGAATCGTTTCGCGTCGAATCGGACGCGGGCAGCTTGCTCGTCCATTCCAATACGCTGGAAAATTACGGTTGGAAAGTCATTACGTCCATCCCGGCCGAGGAGTTATCCCGAAAAAGCTTGTTCCTGCGCGATATTCACTTGTCCTTGCTGCTTTTTCTCATTTTGATTGCCTTTCTCCTGTCGATCTTTTTTACCTATCTGGTCAATAAACCGATGAAACATCTGTTGCTCTCGTTGCGCAAGCTGGGCAAGGGCGATTTCAAGACGCGAGTGGCGATCGGGGGGGAAGACGAATTCAGCCAGATCGGTACGACCTTCAATGGCATGGTGGAAAATATGGAGAGGCTCATTCAGGAAAACTATCAGAAGGACATGCTAAAAAATCAGGCGGAATTCGATGCGCTGCAAAGTCAGATCAATCCGCATTTTCTATTCAACACGTTGTCTTCCATCCTGGCGGTGCTGAACAAACGGGATTATGAGCGTTCGTCCACGATGCTGCGCAGTCTGTCCGATTTGTTTCGATACAGCCTGAATCGGGGAGCCGCGATCGTAGCCTTTCAAGAGGAGCTCGCCCACATTCAGAAATATTTGTATATCCAATCCTGCCGCTTCGGCAGCAAATATAAGGTCGGCTACGATATCGACGAAGAGGTGCTCGCTAACGGCATTGTCCGATTGTCGCTGCAACCGCTGGTCGAGAACGCGATCATACATGGGTTAGAGCCGCTCAAGAGAGGCGGGGAGCTCAAAATTACGGCCAAAGCGTTTGGCGACCATTATTATATTTACATTGTCAACAACGGCGTTGGCATCAGTGATGGCAAGCTGAATGAAATAAACGACAAATTGCAGCAGAGCGCGGATATTCGAGAGCGATCGCAGTCGGACAGCCTGGGCATGCTGAACGTCGATGCCCGCATCAAGCTCTACTACGGCAAAGAGTTCGGACTTCGCCTGTATCGCGGGAATACGGGCGAAACCGGCGTAAAAATCACCCTTCCGGCAAGGAGGCTCGCTACATGAAAGTGTTGGTTATCGACGATGAGCACCTCGTCCGCGAAACAGTCGTCCATTTGTTAGAAACGTTCGGCATCTCGGATATTATCGAGGCCGACGATGGCCATGCGGGACTGCAGCTTGTGCAAGAGCAACGCCCGGATTTGGCCATCGTCGACGTTCGTATGCCGGGCCTCGGCGGCATCGAATTGCTGGAGCGTCTAAAGCGGCTGAACATCCAGCTGCCGTACGTCATGCTCAGCGGCTACGATCTGTTTAGCTATGCCCAGACCGCTCTGAATTTGGGAGCGACGGCATACTTGCTTAAGCCGGTCAATCCGGACGAGCTTTATGCCGTTATTCAAAAGGTTCGTCTGGACAGGCAGTTGCAGGATATCCGGTCGGAAACCGCCATGCGTACGAACATCCAACTGAAACAGAGCATGGAGATTATGCGGCGGCGTTTCATCGGAGAGCTGGCTGCGACGACGCCACTGGCCGAAGGTTATGTGGCGGGACGGTTGAAGGAGCTGGAGATCGGCTTTGCGCATCGGCAGTTCGCGATTGTCCGCATCGAGCTCGACCCGGTTTCAGGGCCGGCGAGCGGACTTCCTTCCAACGATCAGGCGCTGATCCAATACGGGGCGGAGAACATCGCTTGCGAAATTTTGCAGCAGGCGGATGTCGGCGTCTGGCCGGGCGATGCCGAACAAGGTTTCTTTCTGTTGGCGAATATCCCTCTATCCGTGCAATATCCCCGCGATCTGATGTCCCTGTGTACGGAAGTGAAAGAGAGTATCCGGCGTTATTTGCGGCAGCATGCGACAATTGGCATCGGCAGCCTGGCTTGCACCTTGTCCGAGCTTCCTTCCTCCTATGAGGCGGCGGGCAAAGCGCTTTTGCAGCGATTGGTAAAGGGAACGGGCAGCGTTATTGTTTACGAGCGGCCCGTCGCGTCCCCGGATCAGTTTAAAGGAATCGGCTTTCAGGTGGAACAGGACATGCTGTTGGAGTTCGAACGGGGCGATCAGGCAGCCGCAATGGCGATTGTGCGCCGGATGTACGAACCGTTTATTGCGCTCGACTTTATCGACAGAGCCAGCTTGCTGAAACTCAACTTCCAGCTCATTGTACTGCTGTTCAAAATATTGGAACGGTTTGACGCCGAACCTGCGCCCTTGCTGGGAGAAGAATTGTCCTTGTACGAGGAGGTCAATCAATGCACAAGCATCGAGGCTATGCTGGACTGGTTCGCCGGCAAGCTGGCGCTTGCGTTTGACGCCTTGCTGAGCAACCGGGAAACCGGCGCGCGCAAGCTCATCGAAAAAGCGCGCGGGTATATCCACAACCGCTACATGGAGGACTTGTCTCTCGAGACGGTGGCAGCCCATGTCTATGTTACGCCGGCTTATTTCAGCAGCATTTTCAAAAAAGAAACCGGGAAAAACTTTGTGGACTATGTGAGCCATTACCGTATCGACAAGGCCAAGCAGCTGCTCGGCAGCGGCAATTACAAGGTTAACGCGGTAGCGGCGATGACGGGTTTTCATAACATGAAATACTTCTACAAAGTATTTAAAAAGCAGACGGGTTTGACGCCGAACCAGTATAAGGAGCTGTAGCGGCCCAAGTTCGGGCGCAATCGAGATATGTCCACCTGCCTTCTAACGTTTGTCTATTATGCCGAACGGCAATGTTCGGTATGATAGATGGTATTAATGGCGAAAGGTTGTGGATAATGGTGGTTCATCATTTGAAATTGGTTCTTGTCTGCCTGATTTGCGGCTTGGGAATAATCGCGGTACCGAATGCGGGCAACGCGGCGGCACAAGGTGTGGAAGACGCAGACAATCAAGCGGCCTTGTTCAGCTTGCGTCAATTGGTAAGCGATTACAATGGACCGCTCATTCAAGTCAGACGATCCGACGACCATGCGACAATGGATGTTTACAGCGACGCGGAAGGCGAACTTGAGCTTGAAGCGCTTCTGGAATTTGTGGGAAGCGCGAACGGTCATGTTGCCGTCTGGTATGACCAAAGCGGCAATGCAGCCAATGCCGTGCAGGCCGTCCCCGCCCGGCAGCCGCTCATCGTGAGCGAGGGAGTCCCCCAGATGCTGGACGGCAGACCGGCCATTTACTTCGACGAGTTCAATGAGCTGGCGTTAAGCGACATCAATGTTCCTGCTCCGCTCTCCATAAATGTGGTCGGCAGAACGACGTTCGGCAACGGCAGCCGCTATCTTTTCGACCCGAACGGCGCCGAGCTGTATCGCTGGAACGTAGCGCCGGCGGCTAATGAGATGCGGGTCGGGAACGCCGGTCATCTGCTGCAAACGCCGGGTCTCGATTTCCGGGAAAGCTTTGTGAGTACTGCAATTATTAACGGCTCCTCTTCCTCGCTATCCCTGAACGGAACAGTCGTTGCCGGCACGATGGGCAGCAATGGGCTGACTTCTACGGCTACGCTTGGCAGCAATGCGGTTGGCGTCGGGCTTGTCGGCTACTTGCAGGAGGCGCTCATATTCGGCGATGCGTTAAGCTCCGTGGAACGGTCGGCGATCGAAGCGGATCAGACCGGGCGCTATTTGGCGCCTAACAAGGTGAGGAAGCTGAAGGCAACTGTTGCCGGCAATCAAGTCACGCTGAAATGGTCGGCGCCGCTCTCTTCCTACGAGCCGGTCACAGGGTACCGGGTCGAGTACAAACAAGCATCCTCAAGTGCTTGGCTGCTCCATAGCACGACCGCGTCCAGGTCGGCCGTCATTTCGGGGTTGACGGTCGACGCTTGGTATGACTTCCGGATTCGCGCCGTCAACAGCTACGGAGCAGGACTTGAATCCGATGTGTTGTCCCGCAAGCTGGGCAATGCCTGGGGCAAAATCGCGGACGACTCCGCTGCCTCCAATGTGCTGGCGTCCACCTTGTATTTTCCTGGCAAACCGAACGACAATTATATGACCGCCTATACGGCGCTGCCGCTTGAGACCGAAATGAACTTTCAGGAAGAAGACATTCGCGTACAGCTTCGACGCATGAAAGAAATCGGCATCAATGCGGTGCAAATCAGCTTCTTCGGAGCGGATACGTTAAGCGGCTCCAAATTTCTTCCAATGAATGCTTGGCGCAATCGTACGGATGGACAAATCTTCGAGGATTACGATCGGCTTATTGCTTTAATTGAGGAAGAAGGACTTTATTTCTACCCGCTGATTGAGACGTCAAGCACCATGTCTTTTTATCTGGACTTTGGCGTCGCCAATCAGAAGCTAGTGGACAGAATCGGCTATTGGGCCGAGCGTTGGGGCGATTCGCCGAGCTGGCTGAAGCTGTACAACGTGGACGGCGAGGCGAAGCAGGTCGTATCCTTCATCGAATCCGTCAAGATGGAGCCGTATGCGTCATCCTTGTTCGATAACAATTTAACAGACATAGCGGAAGCCGTCGCATCGGATTACGATATGGAGATCGGTTTTGCTCTGGATCCGACAAGACTGCCGAAAGAAACGGAAGGCGGTATACTGCCGGGAGCTTATGGGCCGAAACCTGCAGACTTGGCCGGCAATGCGCATGTGCTGCTCATTCATCCTTGGGAGCTGACAGTCGACGGCAGTACCGAAGAGCAGAGAACGCGCTGGGCGACACGGTTTCTCAAGACGTGGAAGGACGCGGGTTATCCGGTTGCTTCGTTCATGATCGCCGGCTATGATTCGACCAATGTGTTCCCATCCAGCGATGTATATGGAAAAACGGCGCAATGGCGGGCCTTGCAGCAGACGCTGGCCGTAACGGAGCTGGGTTCGGCGGGCGTCACGTTCGGCCCATGGAACGGCTGGACAGAGTGGTTCCACATTACCAAATCCAGGGGAAGCGGAGGCGACGCCAATCTGGCATGGGCCAGGGAAAGCATTCGCATCAATCAACAGCGGGCGAGCGCTAAACCCGGCTATGTGGAAAACCTGGCCATATCTGCCGCAAGCTCGAGCCTTACGCTGACATGGCAGGCTCCGATTTCGAACGGAGGAAGCGCCGTAACCGATTACGCGATCGCGTTCAGAGCGAATGGCAGCGGCACATGGACACTCTGGCCCGAAAGCGTGTCGGCAGTTACCGGCGCCTATATTACCGGGCTTGCAGCCAATACGCAGTACGAGGTTGAAGTTAGGGCGATCAACGGCAACGGGGGTAGCGAGGGAGCGACAAGAATTTCATTACGCACATTGTAGGCGAACGGCGGGCAGCATCCGTCATCGAAATACCTTCAGACTAGCACCCGACAGAGTGATGATTTTACTGCATATGAACTTGTAATGTGTTAGTATACTAGAAAAAATGCTGGGGATATTCCAATGCGAAAAATATTCCTTAATATGTCGCTTTCCAATAAAATCGTGGCCATGGTATTTACCATGGTCATGATTCCCGTTTTTCTGATGAGCTGGTTATTTGTAAAGGAGATGCAGCAATCCATCAGGCAGGAGGTCAGCTCGAATTACGTTCATGTCACAGAGCAATATGTCGCCAACTTGAATTACAAGCTTGATATCTACAAAAACCTGCAAGAAACATTATTAGCCAATCAGACCGTTCAGACCGTTATGCAGAATCAGTACCTCTATGATGCCCAGGATATGGTTTACATCAGCAACCTCGTTTCATCCGAAATCAAAAATGTCATTTTTTCGGACTACCCGGAAATCTACAATATTATGTTTTACGCCGAAAATCCCGAATTTCCTAGAGATGGCAGGCATGTCGCCAGTCTCGAGGTGATGGAGGGCGAATACTGGTTTTCCGCCGTTCCGGCAACCTATATGCTGGAGCCGATTGTTTTTGACTACCGGACGCTTGGGGCGAAGAAAAAAATCGTGTCGTTCGCAAGTCCGATGAAGGACCTGTCCTCAGGCTCGTCCAACAAGACGCTTGCTTGGCTCAAAATCGACGTGGAAGCGGAGCTTTTTTTCGAGGAAAGCCTTGTCAGGAAACAAACCAATGAATTCCAATTCGCGATACGCGACAGCCGAAACCATATTTTATACGGATCGCATGAAGCCTTCACGGCTCGCCTCGAAAACGGCGCCATGTCCGGTCAAGCCATGGTTGAATTTATGGATTCGGGAGAGGTTCTGGTGCGCGAAAGGATCGAAGCTTTAAACGGCGAGGTCCTATTTCTGTTTCCCGACTTTGAAATCGACAAAAAAACCAAGGCCGTGTTCAAAAGGGTGATTTTCTTTGTCATCCTCATCCTCATCTTTACGCTGATGATGAGTTACTTGATGTCGCTTATTCTGATGAAGCGGCTGCGGCGTTTTATCAATAAGATGGCCAGAGTAAAGGAAGGAAAGCTGGAAATAGCCGAATATATCGAGGGCAGAGACGAGATCGCCATTATCGACAGCCAATTCAACACGATGGTTCGAAGGCTGGATGAAGTGATTCAGGAAAATTATATTCAGAGCCTGTCCAAAAAGAAGGCGGAGCTGTCGGCGCTGCAAAATCAGATTAATCCGCATTTTCTGTTCAATACGCTCGAATCCATCAACGCGATGGCCACGGTGATGAACGCGCGAGAAATCAGCGCGGTTACGGAAAGTCTCGGCGACATGCTGCGCTATAGCATCAATATAAGCGACTCTCTGGTCCCGCTTCGCGAAGAGCTTAATAATATCGTCCATTATGTCAAAATTCAAAATGTTCGCTTCGACGATCGTTTTCTGCTTTCCATCCAGGTGGAGGAACAATTCCAGAGCGCCAAGGTTCTGAAGCTGCTTTTGCAGCCGATTATTGAAAACGCGATACTGCATGCCTTTCGCGGAAGCAGAAACGTCGGCCATATGGAAGTAACGGCGGAGCAGCGGGACGAGCAGCTGTGGCTGATTGTGACGGACGACGGCGCGGGCATGTCCAGTGAAGAAGTGCGGCAACTGAACGATACGCTTCTCTCCGGGGAGCGTCACGGTCACAGCATCGGATTGCAAAATGTGCATTCGAGGGTCAATCTGACCTTCGGTCAGTCGTACGGATTACGGATCGAAAGCGATCCGGGTATCGGGACCAAAGTTGCGATCGTTGTACCATATGTGAAATAGGAGCGGAGCAATGATGTACAAGGTGCTTGTCGTGGATGACGAGAAGTGGGTTCGCAAAGGAATCGTGTTTAAATTGCAGCAATTAAATATGCCGTACGAATGGATTCGGGAGGCTGACGATGGCAGGGTCGCACTGGAGATGATAGATGCGGATTGTCCCGATATTATCATTACCGATGTCAAAATGGACGATATGGACGGCATTTCATTGATTCGGGCGGTCAGAGAGACGGGGCTCGACTTGCGCTTTATGATCATTAGCGGCCATGCGGAATTTGAATATGCCAAGCAGGCGCTCAATATGGGCGTTATGGGGTACTTGCTGAAGCCGATCAAGGAAGAACAGTTCCGTGCGGTGTTCTTCAAGCTTTGCGAGGATGTGAGGAGCAGCAGGGAGCGGAAGCAGTCGGAGGCCAAACACGAAATGCAAATAAAGAAGACGAGACAACTGGTCGAGGAGAAAATGTTGAATCACGTCTTGTCGCAAAACAGGGCACGGCATGAGGAGACGTTTCCCAAAGGGCTGCTCGAGGAGTGGGGTTATGCCGACGCGGAGTTGCCGGAGCATCTACGGCAGTTTGACCGTGCCGATATGAAATACACGCTGGTTATCGTCCATATTGATCGTTCCAACTACAATAGCGAACGGTTCCATTACGACGATCTGGGTTTGATCAAATTCGCGATTAAAAACATCGCGGAAAATTTGCTGGCCGACCGGCCTTTTCTAATCGGCAACAATTTGCAAGATTTGAACCAGGTGCATATATTGCTGCAAGCCGGCCCGTCGGACGAGAGCGGTCTAAATACCGATCCGTTTATTTTCCGGTTGTTTACAACCGTAACCAAGCTGCTGAAAATAACGGTAACGATAGGGGTCAGCTCTCCGCTGGACCGGGTTTCGGAAGAGCTGTACAAGCAGGCGCGAGCGGCGTTGGATTTGCGTTTGATCAAAGGCAACCATAACGTGTTTTATGCCAAGGACGCCTTCCTGTCTTCGCGAATGGAAATTCCGGTGGAGCAGCTCAGTCTGCTTGGCAAAGCGATTGAGTTGTCCGATTTCCGCAATGTAGAAGTTATCTTGTCGGAGCTGCTTGCGAACAAAAAGCTAAAGGATGCGTCGTTGCTGGATTTTCGACTCGTTTATATGGAAATTATACGTACGCTGATGCGGATAAGCTCGCAGCAGCAGCTGGATTTGCCAGATTCCCTTGATTTTGATTTTTTGAATATGGATGTGGCAAGACACTTTGATCGGACCGAGGATTTGGTGCAATATTTGTTGACGACGATCGTCACGCTTGTCAAGCCGGGCCATTCGTTGCCAATGGATTGCAGCGCCATTATTCACAACGTCAGGAGCTATATGGTGGCTAATTATGCCGAAAACCTGACAGTGAAGGAACTGTCCCGCAAGTTTGCCATTAATCCCAATTATTTGTCCACCTTGTTCAAAGCGGAGACGGGAGAAACGTTCGTGAAAGAGTTGACGCGTATACGAATGGAGAAGGCACAGCAATTGCTGCGCCTCACCGGAATGCCGGTTTCGCAAATCGCGACAAGCATAGGCTATGACGACGTGCAGTACTTTTACCGCAAATTCAAACAAAGCTTCGGAATTACGCCTCTTGAATACCGCAACAATTGAGTTTCGTCCAATCCGCAACAAAGATTCCTCCATTATGCGCCGGGCCGGCAAACATTAAGATAGATACATCAGAAGACAGAAGGAGCGATGTAAATGTTTAACGGCCTAGAAACGCATCCGAACAACTTATGGAAATTGTCCGACGCGAGGACGCGATCGATTTCGCCGGAGAACCCGACAGGAGAGGTTTCTGGCGGAGCCAAAGCCGAGGCTGATCCCAAGGGACCCGCTCGCGAGCTTGGGCTGGGCTGGAAATGCAGGCCTTGCATATGGGTGAAGCCGGGCGAAACGCTGGTTCTGGCGGATATTCAGGATCAGGGCGCCATTCAGAGCATGTGGTGCGCCGGGACGATCGGGCGGGACTTTGTGCTGCGCATTTATTGGGATGACAACGAGCAGCCTTCCGTGGAATGCCCGCTGTCGGACTTTTTTGCAACACCGTTCGCCTTCATGGACCCGGCGGTCCCGACCAAGGGGCCATTCGCGCAAATCAGCTCGATGATGGTTGCGGTCAATCCGAATCGGGGCATGAATTGTTTCTGGGAAATGCCTTTCCGCAAGCGTTGCTACATGACGCTGGAAAATATTCATCCTTCCCGGGATCAGGTTATCTATTACCAGATCAACTATGCGCTGACCGATGTGCCGGACGATGCCGCGTATTTCCACGCCCAGTTCAGACGGCAAAATCCACTGCCCTACGGAGAGGTGTACACGATCGTGGACGGCATTGAAGGACAGGGGCATTACGTCGGTACCGTTATGGGCTGGGGCATCAACAACAACGGATGGTGGGGCGAAGGGGAAATCAAGTTTTATATGGACGGAGACGATGCGTTTCCCACGATTTGCGGAACGGGAACGGAAGATTATTTCGGAGGCGCATTCAATTGGGATGTCGACGGTCAATACCGGACGTATACGACGCCTTATATGGGCATGCATCAAGTGCTTGCTCCGGACGGGCTCTATCAATCGCAGCACCGGCACGCCATGTATCGCTGGCATGTTGTAGACCCGATCCGCTTCCGGAACGATCTGAAGGTGACCATACAGGCGCTCGGCTGGCGGGATGAAGGCCGCTTCTATCCGGGAACGCATGATATCAGCTCGGTCGCCTTCTGGTACCAGGCCCAGCCGGCCAAGCAATTCCCGCCTTACCCGACGCGCAACGAGGTTGAGATTGTATGAGATTGAAGTCATTGTGGAAATACAAATATTTGTATCTGTTTTTATTTCCCGCAATCATTTATTACTTTATTTTTGCCTATATTCCGATGTACGGCATTACGCTCGGGTTCAAGGAATTCCAATTCAACAAGTCGATTTGGGAGATGCCTTGGGCGGGCATGCAATACTTTGACCAATTCATCAACTATTACAAATTTTGGGATCTGATTCGCAACACTCTGTTTATCAGTTTCCTGAAGCTGCTGTTCGGTTTTCCCGCTGCGCTCGGGCTGGCGCTGCTTCTGAATGAAATTCGAAGCCGTTGGTTCAAGCGGATGATCCAGACGGTATCGTATTTGCCTTTCTTCGTGTCCTGGGTCGTGGTCATGACGCTTTTTTCGAAAATATTGTCGCCGAACGCCGGCCCTATCAATGAGCTGAAAACAAAATGGTTTGGCGGAGATCCCATTTTCTTTATCGGAGATCCGTCATGGTTTCACTCGATTGTGGTATTGTCGGACGTATGGAAACACGTAGGGTGGAACACGATCATATTTCTGGCTGCCATATCGGCAATCAATCCCGAGCTTTATGAGGCTGCCAGCATGGATGGCGCCAGACGGTTCCAGCGTATGTGGTATATCACGTTGCCAAGTATTCGGCCGATTATCGGCATCATGCTGATCTTGTCCATGGGAGGGCTCATGAGCGCGGGCTACGAGCAAATCTATCTGATGCGGCAGCCAAGCAATCTGGCGGTATCCGAAATTCTGGATACTTACATTATCCATATGGGCTTGCGGCAGGGCTATTATAGCCTGGCTACGGTTGCCGGCATGTTTCAGGGAGTCGTTTCCCTCGTCATCATATTTGCAGCCAACTCGATTTCCAGGCGCGCGTCGGGAGTTTCCCTATGGTAAGCGCCCAAGGAAAGGAGGAGGATCGTTAATTGGTCTACAAAGAAACGCTCGGCGAAAAGTGGTTTACAATAAGCAACTACCTGTTTCTTATTTTGTTCGGATGCAGTACCGTCTATTTGTTTTTTTACATTCTCGTTCTTTCTTTCAACGACGGCATAGACGCGCTCAAGGGCGGCATCTATTTCTGGCCGAGAGAATTCACGCTGGCCAACTACCAGACCGCATTCGGCAATCCGAATATTATGAGCGCCTTCCGGCTTTCGGTGCTTCGCGCAGGCGTGGGAACGTTTCTGTCGGTTTTGCTGACGTCCATGGCGGCGTACGCGCTGCTTAGAAAAGATTTGCCCGGCAGAAAATATATTATTTTTTATTGTTTCTTTACGACGTTGTTCAGCGGCGGCATTATACCGCTCTACATGCTGTACAAGGAAATCGGACTTATCAACTCGATCTGGATTTACATCATTCCGGGTATGTACAGCTTTTTCAATATCATCATTATTCGAACGTACTTCGAGAACATTCCGCACAGCTTGTCGGAATCGGCTCGAATGGACGGCGCAGGCGATTTGCGCATTTTCTTCCAGATCTACTTGCCGCTCTCCAAGCCTGTACTGGCTACGATCGCCTTGTTCGTGGCGGTCGCGCATTGGAACGACTGGGTGACGGGGGCGTTCTTCGTGAACAATCCCGACTTGATCCCTGCGGCAACGCTGCTGCAGAAGGTGCTTGCCGAAACTTCGTTCGAGGCCAATGCGATGCAGCAAAGCATGAATTCGGATTTGATGGCCAAAGCGGTCTCGAATACGACGCCCGAAGCGCTCCGAATGGCTTTTGTCATCATTGTGACGATTCCGGTTCTATGTGTCTACCCGTTTCTGCAGAAGTACTTTGTGCAGGGCGTTATGATCGGTTCAATCAAAGAATAAGGGAGACATACATCCCTTCAGGAGGTAACGGTCCATGAAAAGTTGGTTGAAAAAAGGCTTCTCGCTTGGTCTTGCGATGTTGATTTGCTCGGTTGCCATATTGGGCTGCACGAACGCAAACAACGGCAAAAGCAATGACCCCTCGACGTCTGCTTCCCCCGCGGGTTCGCAAAACAACGCAAGCGGAGAGGGGAAACCGGAGGAAGTGACGCTGAAGCTGCTGGTGGCCTGGCAAGGGTTGTCCTTCCTCGCGCCGTCCGATCTTGCGAACAATCCGGTGGCTCAGATTATTAAAGAAAAAACGGGCGTTACACTCGATGTCGAGTGGATTACGATTCCCGAAATCGAACGGCTCAACTTGCTGTTCGCCACGAACAACATGCCGGACATGGTCATGGCTCCTTATTGGGGCGGCCAGGATGTCCATACGGTCGCGATCAAAAAAGCGGCGCGCGAAGGTCTTATTATGCCGTTGAACGACCTGATCGAGAAGTACGGTTCCAATATGAAGGACGCCTTCAATGTTGGAGTCGCTTCCGACTTCAGGGAAAACGATCTGGAGGACGTTTCGTTCAACGGAGAGCGTTATTTGCTGCCGATGCATACGCCGCTAAGCCCCGAAGATACGACGCAATGGGCGTACAATGTATTCGTCAGAAAAGATATTCTCGAGGCGCTCGACGTGAAGCCGTCCGATATTCGCCATTCCGAGGATCTGTATCCGTTGCTTAAGCAAATTAAGGACGGCAATTTTACCGATACGGCAGGAAGGCCCGTTATTCCGTCCGGAGCATGGCAGAACGGCTGGAATTACGGTTCGATGCTGAACTCCTTTACGGAGAACAACTTTACGGCATTTACCAAGATTGATGAGCAATATCGTCTTGGCATTTTCTCGGAATTGACCGACAAACGAGTGTTATTCATGCGGAAACTTGTGACAGAGGGACTGTTCGATCCCGAGGCGTTCCGCCAGAACGACACGGTCGCGAAGGAAAAGATGGCGACGGGCCGCGTAGCGATGGTGAGCGCTCATTATCCGCATATGAATACCGTGCTGAGTCAGTCGCTGTACGTGGATCATCCGGAGATGGAATATGTGCCGGTAGGGCCGATTGCGGATGCCAACGGCGAGAATACGATGGTCGAATCCAAAGTCCTGAAGGGACAATCCGGCGTGCCCGGGATGTTCATTGGCGCAGATTCGAAAAATGCGGAAGCGGCCATGCGTTATCTGAACTTTATTAACAGCGAAGAAGGCAAACTTCTGGTGTATCTTGGCGTCGAAGGAGAGCACTGGACGAAGGATGCCGCAGGTCAGCCGAAGCATACGGAGAAATTTTTGGAGAGCGCGAAGAGCGATCCGAGTTATGCCGTCAACCAAGGAATTGGCAGCGTTTATACGCTCGGCGTATACGGTTTGCCGAACCGGATGTTCCAGGCGGCCGGCGATGCGGCTCAAGTTGACGAACTGTACGAGACATCGAAAGAAGTTTACGGGTTGACGGTTGTGGACGGCTACCGCTTGAGTTATTTCAATAACGAGTATCCGGAATTCGACAAAATTCAAACCCTGCTGGACAGCAATACGCAACGCGATGTCATCGAAAGCGCCTATTTCGCTGCAAGTGATGAGAAAGCACTTCAAATCTTGAATGATTACCGCAATCAATTGATCAAGGGCGGCGTTCAGGAGTACGAAACATTCATGAACGAGAAAGCGAAAACCAGAGACGATATCATTCACTAAGTTCAGGACGAGCCCCTAATCGTAGACGTCGGATATGCACTGCGGGTGCGTAGCTGGCAAATGCGATTAGGGGTTTCTTTATTTTTATAAGAGGAGGAAGATAGAATGGGCAACAAGTATGCAATCGGCGTCGACTACGGCACGCAGTCGGGCAGGGCGGTACTGGTGGATTTGGCGGACGGGGCGGAGATCGCGGAGCATGTGACGCCATATCGACATCATGTCATCGACGAGGCACTGCCGGCGAGCGGCATCAAGCTGGAGCATGACTGGGCGCTGCAGCATCCGCTGGATTATATCGAGGTGCTGGAGACATCGGTTCCGGCGGTTATGGAGGAATCGGAGGTTGATCCCGCCGATGTGATCGGGCTTGGCATCGACTTCACGGCATGCACCATGCTGCCGATCGATGCGGCGGGGCAGCCGCTGTGCCTGCAGGAGGCGCACAAGGACAATCCGCATAGCTGGGTGAAGCTGTGGAAGCATCATGCGGCGCAGGACGAGGCCAATCGGATCAATGAGGTCGCTGCGGCGCGGAGCGAGAAGTGGCTGGCGCGTTACGGAGGCAAAATTTCATCCGAATGGATGCTCGCCAAGGCCTGGCAGATTCTGAACGAAGCGCCGGGAATCTATGAAACGGCGGATCAATTCGTGGAAGCGGCGGATTGGGTCGTTGGCCAAATGACGGGCAATATTGTCCGCAATAGCTGTACAGCGGGCTACAAGGGAATCTGGCACAAGGCGGAAGGTTATCCGAGCCGCGAATTTCTCGCAGCGCTTGATCCGCGCCTGGCGGAGCTGACGGAGACGAAGCTGCGCGGCAAGGTGGAGCCGCTCGGCACGAAAGCCGGCGAGCTGACGCCGGCTTTCGCGGCGCGTATGGGGCTTGCGGCGGGAACGGCGATTGCGGTCGGCAATGTAGACGCGCATGCCGGCGTGCCGGGCGTCGGCGTCGTAACTCCGGGCAAGCTTGTCATGGCAATGGGCACCTCGCTTTGCCATATGCTGCTCGGAACGGAGGAGAAGGAAGTCGAAGGGATGTGCGGCGTGGTGGAGGACGGCATTATTCCCGGTTACTACGGCTATGAGGCCGGTCAATCGGCGGTTGGCGATATTTTCGAATGGTATGTGGAGGAGGCGGCTCCGGCTTATGTGTTTAAGGAAGCGGAAGCGGCTGGCGAACATGTGCATGCGTACCTGACCCGCAAGGCGGAGGAGCTTGCGCCGGGGCAATCCGGCTTGCTGGCGCTCGATTGGTGGAACGGCAATCGCTCCGTACTCGTCGATACCGACCTGACGGGCGTGCTGCTCGGGATGACGCTTCAGACGAAGCCGTGGGAAATTTATCGCGCGTTGCTGGAAGCGACGGCGTTCGGCACGCGCAAAATTGTGGAGGCGTTCCATGCGAGCGGAGTCGAGGTGAACGAGCTGTACGCCTGCGGAGGGCTGCCGCAGAAGAACCGTCTGCTGATGCAGATATACGCCGATGTGACGAACCGCGAGATCAAGATCGCGGCATCAAAGCAGACGCCGGCCTTGGGAGCGGCAATGTTCGGCGCGGTGGCTGCAGGCGCGGAGAAGGGCGGCTACGACAGCATTGTCGACGCGGCGGCTTCGATGGCGCGCGTGCGCGAGGAAACGTTCAAGCCGAACCCGGAGAGCGTTGCGCTGTACGACAAGCTGTACGAGGAATACCACCGCCTTCATGACTACTTCGGACGCGGCGACAATGATGTTATGAAACGGTTGAAAGCGGTAAGAGAACCGGTCGGAGGAAACCGTACGTATGTACAATAAATGTGAAATCCGAATCCATAACTGGCAGCGATAGACATCGGAGGGCGTATCGCCGTCCGCAGGCAGGTCCTCAGAGCTTCGGTATTTCTCTGAGGTTCCCGCAAATCCTCCAATCCCTTGCCTCCCGAACATGCAGGAAACGGCCCCCATATGCTATACTCTACGTATGACTACCGAACATTCCGAACCCAACCAACATCCACATATAGGCACGAAGTTGTGCGCGCAATGCGGCGAGATGAAGCCGCTTAACGAGTTTTTGCGCCGCACGGGGCGACGCGCGGGCGGACAAGGCCGGCGCGGCACCTGCCGGGATTGCCGCCGCGGGCGGCAGTCTGTCGAATCGCTCCCTGCCAAAGGAGCGGTCCGGCATCCGCAGCATGCGCCGAAAGCGGAAGCGGCCCAGCCTTCTGCCGGCCAAGGCTCTCAAGCGGCTTCCCCGAGCGACCCCGCGACGCGCAAGCAGCGAGGACGCGGGCATAAGAGGCGGCCCGCCGCCCAGCCCAGATTGCTGGCGGAGCCGCCGAAGCGCGGCACGCATGATCCCGCGGACGCCTCCTACCTGCGAACGACCGCCAGCGGCTTCATCCGCATGCGCGGCAAGACGGATAACGGCCGCCGCTGGTATCAGGAGGTCGAATTGGAGCTGGCGCAAATTCTGGTGAGGGAAGGCGCGGCCGTCGTCGTTAATCGTTCGACGATCAGGCGTCTCTACAGCAATAAGGAATTCCGCAAGCTGATCCTGACACGAGACAATTATACGTGCCGCTTCTGCGGCCAATTCGGCGATACGATCGATCACGAGCTGCCGCGCGCGAAGGGCGGTCACACGACGCCGTCGAACTGCATCTGCGCGTGTTACGAATGCAATCAGCGCAAGGCGAACAGGGACGTTGACGAATTCAGAAGCTCGCTGGAGGATGAATTCGTATAAGGGCGTCATGCTGCAGTTGAGCGCGTCAATCGGCAAGCGGGCGTCATGGGAGTTGCGTGGCGCCCTGTTTGCCAATGGCTTGAAGCGACGAAACGGAGGATGGCTATGGAGAATTGGCTGGGACGCTCGCTAAAGCACAAGCTGTCGTTATTGATTATTATTTCGGTGCTGGTCCCGGTACTGTCTCTCGGGTTGTTCTCCTACAATATAGCCGCGGGGCTGACGGAGGAGAAGGCGCAGAGCTCGGGGATGAACACGCTCCGCCAGATCGGCGCCTATCTGGAGAACATGGTCACCGACGTCGAGAACCAGTCCTTATTCATCATCGGCCATCCTGACGTACAGAACTACTTAAGGACACCGGAGCAGGATCTCTTTAAGCAGACCTCCATCATCGGTTTGTTGACTACGTTGTCCATTTCGAAGCCGTATATCGCGAACGTCATTATCGAACCTGACGCGGACAAACCGCCCGTATCGTTTAAGTCGGTGGTGGGCTCCGAATTCAAGGATATTAAGGAAAGTATTCCGAACTATTACGCGACGCATCCCAAGTGGTGGTCGGCGGTTCATCTTCAGGTAACCTCCGATAGCAGCAATGAGGTTATTACGATGTCTCGTCCCATTCGCAGCACGCAAAGATATTTCGACCTCGGCATGCTCAAGATCAGCCTGCTGCAATCCGTTATTTCCACTCATCTCAAGCGGGCCGGTCTGGAGGGCGGCGGCATCGTGCTGCTGCTCGACAGCAACAATCGTATTCTGGCAGGTCCGGACGGGTATTCCACGGAGCTTGGATTGGAAGACTATTATCCCGGGATCAGCCCGTTCCATGATCTGTCGGGCTCTTTCTACTATGGCGAGAATGCCGACCGCAAGTCAGTGTTGCATCATTCTATGGAAGCCGTGGAGTGGAAGCTTGTCGGAATTACGCCGGTGCAGTCGTACAAGGCCGAGAATCGGTACTTCCTGACGCTTACCGCCATAGCCGTCAGCGTCGCGATGGTCTTCGTCATTGCTTTCGTCTTATTCCTTATTCAAAAGGTGACGAACCCGCTGTCGCAGCTCACGCGGTTTTTAAAGCATGCCAGCCCGGACGAGCCGCTGCCGACGCTGCCGGTCGAGACGATCGACGAGGTCGGACAGCTCATTATTACGTACAATCGGATGAGTTCGAAAATCGTAAATCTGACCGATGAGGTAAAGCGGAACGAAGCGCTCAAGAAGGAAGCGGACATGTCCGCGCTGCAGGCGCAGATCAACCCGCATTTCCTGTATAATACCTTATCGTCCGTGCATTGGATGGCCCTGATGAAAGGCGAATCCAAGATCGCCGACATGGTAGGCTCGCTTAGCGACTTCTTGCGCTTTAGTCTAAACAAAGGGCAGGAATATTGCGCGATCAGCCAGGAAATTCTGCACATCGATCATTATGTGAATATTCAGAGCATCCGCTATCCCGACAAGTTCGAATACGAAGCCGACATTCCGTCGCAACTGCTGGACCGCCGAATGCTCAAGCTGCTGCTTCAGCCGTTGATCGAGAACGCGATGCTGCACGGTATTCTCACGAGAGAGGGCAAGGGCCGCATTGGGGTCAAGGCGTGGGAGGACGGCGATATCATTACGTTTTCCGTCACGGATAACGGTGTTGGCATGAGCCCCGGGAAGCTCGAGGAACTGAGGGAGAGAATCGATCATCGGGCCGCCCTGCATTCTCCGGATGGGTCGATGGAGAACGCCCCTGCCTCGACGGGCAGCAGCTACGGCCTTCGCAACGTCCATAACCGGCTGCTGCTGCATTATGGGCCCGAGTCAGGCTTGATTTTGGAGAGCCAAGAAGGCGTGGGCACGAAGGTGACGTTCTCGATCAAGCCATCGCATGTTGCGCGAGAGCAGGAGCGAGAGAGGCAACAGGAGGCCGGTGAATCGGCAGCATCGTTAACAGGGGATTCCGAGGGAAAGGGGGAACGTAAGTGAAGCTGCTTATCGTGGACGACGAGGTTATCATACGGACGGGACTAAGCACCGTGATCCAATGGGAGGAGAACGGTATTACATTGCTGACGCCTGCCGCATCCGCCGAGGAAGCGCTGATGCGCATTCCGCTGGAGAAGCCGGATATCGTGCTGACCGATATACGAATGACGGGCATGACGGGACTGGAGATGTCTCATGCCATTAAGCGCGATTATCCGTGGATCGAGATTGTCGTCCTGTCCGGCCACGACGATTTTTCCTATGCCCAGCAAGCGATCCGGAACGGGATCGGTGATTATTTGCTGAAGACAAGCCGTCCGGGAGATATTATGTCCGCGGTTATGAAAGCCCGGGGCAAGATCGTCAGCAGCAGGGCTGCCGTGCAGGAAGGGCAAGCCCATCAGACGGCGTTTCGCTGGAAGCTGCTGGACGGGCTGCTCCGGGGAGGGCATATGCCGGAGGAAGCGGAGATCGATGAAGTATTGTCCCATTATCCGGAGCTGCGGCTGGGATCGGATTGGGAGACGCTGGAGCTCTGGATGATAAGCCCGGGCGAATCGCTGCATATGAAAGAACAGCTTAAGCAACCGCTGCGCTTGATCGGAGACAAGCTTAAGGACTCGCTAAACTGTGCCATTTTGGACTGGAACAACGGCTGGCTGATCTTCTTCCGATCAGGGCAGCCGGCAGCGGGGAGAACGGTGCGCGCGGCGATTGACGCTGTTGGGCGGACAGCCGAAGCGCCCGTCTTTACGGTCATCGGCAAACGTGCCGCGGGTCTCGTGGAGCTGCGCGAGTCGCTCAGAACCGCAGAGCAGACAGTGGCGTATCGCTGGCTGGCCGGCGGAAGCGGCGTGCTGGACTACGAGGAAATCAAGGATCGGAAAGGGATGCGCGCCGTCTGTTCCCAGGAGGAAGAAGCGGCGCTTATCGCGGTGCTGCGCGGCGGCAGCGAGGAAGCTTTGCGGATCTGGATTCGGGAGATGCTTGCGGCCATTTTGCGAGACCCCGAAGCCACTCCGGGCACGATGACCTCGTATTTGCATTCGTTGCTCGTCGCAGGCGTGCGCTGGCTGGAGCGCGCGGCGGAATCCGTCGGCCGGCCGACGCCGACTATCGCCGGCATGGAAGACACGAATGAGAAAAGGCTTGCGGAATGCCCCGAAAAGTCGATGATTCGGGTGCTGACAGAGGTTCTCGCGGAATACAAGCGGCTAAACGGCGGGCGAAGCGATGCGATCGAGCGGACGCTGTCGTACATCCGGGAGCATCTGGACCAGAGCTTGACGCTTGCCCAGGTCGCGGCGAACATTCATATGAATCCCAATTATTTCAGCAAGCTCTTTAAGCAGGAGACCGGCAAAACGTATATCGAATACTTGACGGAAGCCCGTATGGAATGGGCCGCAAAGCTGCTCCGGGAGACGCCCGCGAAGGTTAGCGAAATCGCAAAGCGGGTAGGCTATGAGGATATGAAGCACTTTAATCACCTGTTCAAAAGGCATACCGGCGTAACGCCTTCGCAGTTTCGTCAAGGGTGAACGAAACGAGCGATCGGTTGCGGGTCGTTAAATAGGATAGGGAGCAGCTGAGCTGATTGACGCGAAATATAAAAAATGTCTTGTACCCATGCATCTAATCGATCAGGCGAAACGATTTTCGTCTGGATGTTAGATGTTTTTTTGCGTAATAATACTTCAGTATAAGAAAAAATAAGATGATTGCGTTTACTTGTGTGTAAGGTTTTAGCTCATCCATAATAAGGATCTTTCATGCGAGGGAATAGGTCGAAAGGGGACAAAGGATAAGGTGGACTCAGAGCGTTAGATAGTCTAAAGGTTGATTATTCAGCATTGGAAGCGATGCCATATATTTGGGATAAGGTGAATTTTCACCCTATTGGGACTGAAGATTCCCCCCTACGCCGATGAAGGTTTGCCCACTATACTTAGATTACATTACATGGAGGGGGATTAAACGATATGAAAAAACGACTTTCCTTAATTGTCAGCGTTACCACGATGTTAGCTTTAATGACAGCTGCTTGCGGAGGCGCCAATGAGCCATCCAGCAACGGAGGCAGCGGCAACGCCGGCGGCGAGAAGGCGAAAATTACGGTATGGCACAACTTCTCTGGCGACGACTTGCGCGCCAAAGCGGTTAGAGAGCTAATCGAAAATTATAAAACAAACAACCCGAACGTAGAAGTGGACGCGCAGGCCATTCCGGTCGACGGATACCGTCAACGTCTGAGCACGGTTGCCGCAGCTAACGAAATGCCGGACGTGTTTTTCGTTTACGCGGGCAGCCAATCGCAAGAATTTTACGATGCCGGATTATTGCAGCCGATTACGGAGCTGGCGGACGAAAACCCGGATTGGAAAAACAACTTCATGGAAGGCGCGTTCGACCGCTTCTCCTTCGAAGAAGGCCAAATCTACTCCGCTCCGCTCGCGATGTCCGCGACTTCGTTCCTGTACTATAACAAAGACCTGTTCGACGCCAACGGCGTAACGGTGCCAACGACTTGGACGGAGCTGATGGCTGCCGTTAAGACATTCAACGATAAAGGCATCACGCCGATCGCATTGGGCAACAAAGCGCCGTGGGTGGCGCAATCGACGATCATCGGCTCCCTGGCCGACCGCGTTACGGGAACAGAGTGGTTCCTGAAAGCGGTTAAGGGCGATGGCGCTTCGTTTACGGATCCGCAGTTCGTAGAGGCTCTAAGCAAGTTTAAGGAGCTTGTAGACAACAAAGCGTTCCAAGAAGGCGCAAACAGTATCGACAATACGCAGGCCGAGCAATATTTTGTACAAGGCAAAGCAGCTATGATGGTATCCGGCGCATGGACGCTGACAAATCTGGCGGCATCCGCAACGGATGAGCAGATCGCTCCGATCGAAGTGACGACGCTGCCAGCCATCGAGGGTGGAGCAGGCGCGGCAGGCACGATCTCCGGCGGCGCAGGCGGAGGCTTTGCGCTCAGCAAGAAAACGACAGGCGCGGCCAAAGACGCGGCGCTGGATCTGATCTACGCGGTCAGCGGTCCGGACGGGCAAAAGGCAATCGCGGAGAGCAACTCCATGGTTATGTACAAGATGGAGCTGGACGAGTCCAAAGTCAGCCCGCTGTACTTCAAAGCGTTCAACCTGGCCAAAGAATCCGGCATCACGCCGGTCTATGACGCTTACCTCTCCGCGGAAGCGGGAGAAGCCATCAACAATGGTCTGCAAGGGCTGATGATGGGCGACAAACCGGAGGACATTGCTAAAAAGCTGCAAGACGCGCAAGTTCGCTCCACTCAGCAATAGTATCAATCACACTCTAGCTATCCAAGGAGGCTGCTGTCATGCCTGCATCCCTGCGCAGTAAAAGCTTCGTCGTATTGGCGCTGCTTCCTGCTCTGCTGATATTCCTGGTCTTCGCCATCATCCCGATTTTCTGGTCCGCCTACTACGGCTTCTTTGATTGGAAGGGGCTTGGCGCCGCCAAGTTCATCGGGCTGAATAACTACGAAATGATGCTGCAGGATCCCATATTCTGGAGGGCGCTGAAGAATAACCTTATTCTCGTCGCGTCGGCGATCATCGGCCAAGTGCCCATCGCCCTCCTGCTTGCCCTGCTGCTCCTGAAAAACTCCTGGTTCAACCGGATTCTCCGGTCTGCCGTCTTCCTGCCGATGGTGCTGTCCACAGTCGTGGTCGGCCTCATCTGGGGGTATATCTATCATCCGCAGATCGGCCTTCTGAACCAAGTGTTGGAGGTGCTGGGACTGGACTCCTGGACCCGTGCCTGGCTCGACGATCCGAAGATCAATATGTTTGCGGTGTCCATTCCGATTAACTGGGCGAATATCGGCCCTTATCTGATCATCTTCATCGCCGCTCTGCAGAACATCTCCTCGGAGATCGGCGACGCGGCGAAGATCGACGGCGCCATTGGCTGGAGAAAGCTGTTCTACGTTACGCTGCCGATCATCTGGGGAACGGTCGTCGTTACGATCGTGCTGTGCATCTCCGGAAGCCTGAAGGCGTTCGACCACGTCATCGTCATGACGGGCGGCGGTCCGGCGCAATCGACGGAACTTCTTGCAACGTACATGTACAACAACAGCTTCACCATCTATCGCTACGGTTACGGTTCTGCCGTATCCACGATGATTATTTTGATCAGCGCCTTGCTCATTGGGCTTAACTACATCATTACGAAGAGACGCGGGTAATGGGCATGGCTAATCAGCACCCGGATGAAGGAGTGATAGACGATGCAAGGAACGACTGACGTCCGGTCCTCGGATTCGAACGGTTCGCTCTGGCGGAAGCCGGTCTCCGGCGTGGTTAAAGCATTGCTGCTCGTATATGCAGCCGTGACTTTGTACCCCCTGTATTGGTTGATGATCAGCGCGTTCAAGTCGAATCAGGAATTTTTTAACCGTCCTTATGCCTGGCCGCAGAACTTCCAGATTGACAACATAACGAGAGCCTGGGATCTGGGAAAGATGGGTCAAGCGTTAATCAACTCGACCATCGTAACTTTGGCGGCGGTCGTGCTGACCATCGTGCTGGGCACGCTGGCGGCATACGCGCTGGAGCGTTTCACTTTCAAGATGAACAACATTATAAAGGGAATCTTCTTGCTGGGCATGCTGATCCCGATTCACAGTACGCTCGTGCCGCTCTTTATCTTTATGAACAAGATCGGCTTGCTGGATACGTACTGGTCGCTTATTCTGCCGTACACGGCATTCGAGCTGCCGATCGCGATCTTCCTCGGCATGGCTTACCTGGCCTCGATCCCGAGAGAAGTAGAGGAAGCGGCCATGATCGACGGCAACGGCTGGTGGGGCGTATTCGGACGCATCATCTTCCCGCTATGCTTGCCGGTTATATCGACGGTTACCATCCTGGCGTTTCTGCGCTTCTGGAACGACTTCTCCTTCGCGCTGGTGTTTATCAACTCGCAAGCGCTGAAGACTTTGCCGCTCAGCCTCTCGCTTTTCTCGGACGGCTTCGGCACGGACTACAGCTTGACCATGGGCGCGATGTTTATCGCTGTCATCCCGACCATCGTCATCTATCTGATCTTCCAAGAGCAGATCATGAAGGGTATGGTCGCAGGCTCGGTCAAAGGTTAATCGCCTTTGTCCGGGCTTTTTTTTGTGCGGGGGTACGGGCTCGCAGGCGCCTCGTTGTGCTGGGGGTGCGCCGAGGCGAAGGCGCTATAATGGCAGGTTGCGGCGTGTCGAAGGCGTTATGCTGGCAAGCAGCGCCCGACCTTACTCGATGGCAACTGCTAACGCGCGGTGTAACGGACACAGACGACTCTATTCGGGGCAAATGGGGCATATGCGAAAGCTAACGGACAAGAGAAGCGCTGTTGCACCAATATGAGGTCTACCCGGACCCCAAGGATATGGTTTTCCTGCAGAAATAGTCTCATAAGGACATGATGTCAGAACTGTAAGAATATGATACGATAGGACTAATCTATCCGAAGAGGTGATCATGGCGTGTTAGGACGCAGCGGCAATCCCACGTTAAGAGATTCAACGTTCGAAAAGACAGGCTCGCTCGTCAGCGGAGAACGCATGACGATCGAAGGCACTGTAAACAAGATGTTCATTACGCTCGCCATCCTGCTGGGCGGCGCATTCGCTTCCTGGAGCATGTACGCGAACGGACAAACGAACATTATGGCGCTGGCCATCGGCGGCGCGATTGCGGGCTTCATCCTGGCGCTTATTATCAGCTTCAAGCCAACGGCGGCCCCGTATCTGGTACCGATCTACGCGGCTTGCGAAGGATTGTTTCTTGGCGCGATCTCCGCGCAATTCGAGAGCCTGTACAACGGCATTACGCTGCAAGCCTCGGCGCTGACGATGTGCGTATTTATTGCATTGCTGGTCGCGTACCGCTTCCGCATCATCCAAGCGACGAAGAACTTCAAGCTTGGCGTATTCGCGGCTACGATGGGCGTTATGCTGCTGTACCTGCTGAGCTTCGTTCTGGGTTTGTTCGGCGTCACGATTCCTTACCTGCACGAGAGCAACTGGATCGGCATCGGCATCTCCATCGTTATCGTTATTATAGCGGCGCTCAACCTGGTGCTGGACTTCGACTTCATCGAATCCGGCGCAGAGCAAGGCGCTCCGAAGTATATGGAATGGTATGGCGCGTTCGGCTTGCTCGTGACTCTCGTCTGGCTGTACATTGAGATTCTCCGTCTGCTTTCGAAGCTGGCGAGCAGAGACTAATTACGGCGGCAGCCAGCCGTACATATGGAGCAAAGAAGCGGGACGGCGGTCCCGCTTTTTTTACGTTAATCTTATAGAAAGCAGAGGTGTGCGGGAATGAAGAGAGCGGAACTGACGGCGTATTGCAAAGGGTTAAACGGCGCGATGGAGGACTATCCGTTCGGGCCGGATCCGCTGGTCATGAAGGTCGGCGGCAAAATGTTTGCTTTGATCGGAACGAATGGAAGCGTGGATAATATCTCGCTGAAATGCGAGCCTCATATGGCAGAGCTCCTGCGAATGGAACATGAAGCGGTGAAGCCGGGTTACCATTTGAACAAAAAACATTGGAATACCGTTACGATAGACGGCTCGGTCCCGGATAACGACATCAAAGAGATGATCCGCCACTCTTACGAACTGGTCGTCAAAGGGTTGACGAAAGCGCAACGGGCGGAGCTTGGCTAAGCTTAGATAAGGATTACAGCAAGCAGATGTCGGTGATCTTTGTCGCTGGCTTAGAAAGATCCCTTGAAAAGCTTGAAGGGAAAATGAGGAATTTGTCGAATGAAAATAGGGATGTCGAAAATAAAACGAGACGGTAGAGGTGGACAAGTTGTTGAAGAGATGGTTGCTGCTCACGGCTGTTCTATTGCTGATGAGCATGGGGACGGCTGCTTACGCCGCCGAAGGCGAAGCGAAGTCGATGACTCACGGGGAAGTATTGTTCGAACTAGGTTTGATTAACGGAACAAATGAAGGGCTGCAAGAAGATCGAGAGATCAACCGCGCCCAGATGATCGCGATCGTGAACCGTCTGAGCGAGCGCGAAGGCGACAAGCCGTTCGCTCCGCCGGCCGTGCCGACCTTCTCCGACGTGCCGAAGACGCACTGGGCGTATGCGGATATCGAGAAGGCGTACGCAAATGGCGTCACGACGGGAATCGGGCAAGGCAAGTTCGGCGTGGGCAACAAAATCACCCACCAGCAAGCCGTTACCCTGCTGGCTCGCACGGCCGGCTACGAAATCGATTATGCAAACGCGGTCGAAGAAGGTTGGGAGCTGGGCATTTGGCTGGACGCGGATAAGCCGGCAACGGCAAATCTGTATCGGAGCGATGTATTCGAGCTGATGGTATCCACGCTCGCGTTGTCGATCGATGAAGAGGAAGAATTATACTTCTTCCATTTGATTCCGTCCATCAGCCAAGAGCATCGCGATTGGCTCATGAGCGACGCGAACATTTACTTATACAACCCGATGATGCAAGATTTTGTTTACGAGCCGATTGCCGACAGTTACTCCGGCGACGATGAGGGATATGCCGAGGCTTCCCGGAGACAGTTTGTATACACGACCGAAGTTGCCAAAGTTCTGGAGCTGTACAAAGGGGCAAGAGAAGAAGCGGCATTCGATGCTTTCTTTAAGCGTGCTTCTGGCGGCAAAACCTCTATTGCGCTGCCCTACGAGTGGAGCTCCTTTGAGCTTGACGGCGAGTGGGGAGAGTTCGGGTACTACGGATCTACCCGTGCCGAGTTGACTGCAGACGGTGTATTTGCCGGCACGATTGAAGCGACGGAAGGAAACGACTACCTCGAAGCCGAGACGCTTAGCGTATGGCAATACGGGACGGTTACGGTGGACGGCAAAAAGGTAACGCCTTATTATGTGCTTATGGAGCTTCCGCTTGGATTCGAGGATGATTTCGAATTTTACGAACTATTTGTCCTCGTGGATGACAAAGGCGTCTACAAGGCAGCTGCCGTAGGCTCGCACGGCGATGGCGTGTACGTAAGGAAGTAGACAAGGAACGGGAAGGACGTGAATGGCAGTGACGAATCTGCAGCTTGGCTCGCTGGTGCTCAATGCGGAGCTTCTGGTCGTATTGGCCGCAGGTCTTATGGGATTGTTTGCGGTCCGATTGCGGCTTAGAGGGCGAAGCGAGCGGGATACGTCTCCTGCCTGGAACGCGATAGGGATATGGATTGCGGTTTGGAAGGGAAGCCTCATTCTCACTGATGCGGTTGCCGTTATTCGGCAGCCTCTTTCTTTGCTCTATTATGACGGTGGAACGATCGGCTTCTGGCTTGCTTGCGTGTGCGGATTAACCTATCTCCAATATCGTTATGGCAAAATGTATGGAGCAGCCGATGCCTGGAGAATTACCGGTGCATTCGCAGCAGGCTGGAGTACGGTCTATTTGATGGCGATCATCATTCTGGACAGGGCTTCTGCGGGGTATGCGCACTGGCTGGGCATGTTCGTGTCTGCAACAAGCGTATTCCTGCTGGCCGGAATATGGCGGATTAGGCCAAGGAAAGCGGCAGAAGAGGACCCCGGAGAGGGAAGCGCCCGTGCGGAAAGCGGTTTGCGGCGAATGGCTGTTCCTGGCGCCGGGCTGGCGCTGCTGCTGGTGCTAGTCAGCTATATGGCGTTCGATCAGACGGAGCGGCTGATGGAGCGGATCGAGAACCGCAACGGTAATTCGGGCGTTGGAGCGCGGGCGGGAAATATCGCACCGGCTTTTGAATTGAATAACTTATTTGGAGAAGAAGTCGCGCTGGCGGATTACAAGGGGCGGACGGTGCTCGTCAACTTCTGGACGACATGGTGCCGGGTTTGTATGACGGAGATGCCGCATGTCCAGAAGTTGCATGAAGTTTATAGGGAGCAGGGCGGGGATGTAGCGATTCTGTCCGTCAACGTGACGAGCCAGGAGCAAGGCGAGGAACAGGTGCGGCAATACGTAGAAAAGCGGTCGCTGGACTTCCCGATCGTATTGGATCGGCGAGGCAGGGCCGCGGACGATTACCGCGTAGCGGCCTATCCGGCTACCTTCATCGTAGATGGAGACGGCATCATTCGCGAACGTTTCCTTGGCGCGATCAGCTACGACGATATGAAGAAGCGCATAGAGCGCGTACGCGACAAGTACCCTGTAGAACAATAATGGCCTTATCCCCAGTGGGATGGTCGTTCCAATGCCGGAGGCAGTAACGTGTCCCTGTCTCCCTTGGCGGCATGGATCTGAAATGGCGTGAGGAACAAGCTGTCGCTCAGATTTGCTCCGCATAGATTCGTATCCCGGAGATCAACTCCGATCATGTCGGCTGACCGCAGATCCCCTCCCGACAGGTCGGCCGCAATGAGATAGGCTCCCCTAAGATTGCAGCCTCGCAAGTCCATGCCCCTTAAGTTTGCTCCCATGAGGTCGATTCTGGGACCGATCGGTTTTCCTTTATATTTTGGCAAGGCAGTTTTGCCTCCGCGAACGAGTCCATTCCTCACAAGCTCGCTCCCTTGGATGAGCACAAGATTAACGTCCATTCGATGTGCCGCGATATCCTGTTGGCGCAGTTTTTCGGCGGGCAGCGATGCCAGGGCATCCGTTGCCGCGGCATATTGCCGAAGCTTCTCGTGAATGCCCGCAGTCTCCTGCCTTGCTAACAAATCGCCCAAATACCAAAGCAATTCGTGCAGTAAACGGATCGCATGGAAAGCGTCGAACATGTTCCCGGCCAGCTTGGGTTCGTCTCGCCAGCTTGTTCCCCCGAAGGTTTCCTGAGATACGCGTTGTCCCGCGCCGAAGCAATCGAATACGGTGCAGCCGCGGTAGCCGATGTCCCTGAGCCTGTCGTGAACGCCGCATCGATAATCCACTTGCAGATGCCGGCATGGCGTACCGGCCGCCTTGGTGGCGGCGAAGTCGGAGGAGGCTTCGAATGGCAGCGCCGTGCAGCAGAGACCGAAGCAGTTCTCGCAGCGGGCCCTGAGCTCTCTGTCTGGAGGAGTTGCCTTGGCGCCAATGTTTGTATCCATTTCGTTTGCCTGCTTTCGTTCTGGTTTTCTTTCACTTTAGCCTTCGATTGGCCGATGCTCAATGGAAATAATCATTTTAGTTATTTTATACCATTTTTCTTTGCGGGTCCTTGCTCTTGTATTCCGCTTGGAATTTTGGGACAATAAGGCTGTATGTCCAGCGCCAAAGGAATTTGTGGCCGACACAAGGGCATGAAGAGAGGAAGCACAATGAGCAAACCATCCATTTATGGACTGACTATAGAACAATTAACGGATTGGCTGGCGGAGCGCGGACATAAGAAGTTCCGGGCCACGGCGGTGTGGGAATCGCTGTACCGCAAACGCATAACGAACTTTGACCGCATGGAGGAAGTACATCCGACCTGCGTGTCCCTGCTCAAGGAACACTTCGTCATCGGCACGATGGAAGAGCACGTAAAGCAGGAGTCCGTCGACGGTACCGTAAAATTCTTGTTCCGCCTGTCGGACGGCAATCTGATCGAGACGGTGCTGATGCGCCATAAATTTGGTCTGTCCGTCTGCGTGACTACGCAAGTCGGCTGCAATATCGGATGCAGCTTCTGCGCGAGCGGGCTGCTGGCAAAGAGCCGCGACTTGACCGCCGCCGAGATCGTGGAGCAGATCGCGAACGTGCAGCTGCATCTGGATGCGGCCGGCAAAGGGGAGCGGGTCAGCCATATCGTCGTCATGGGCATAGGCGAGCCGTTCGACAACTATAAGCATATGTCTGACTTCATCCGCATCGTTAAGGATCACAAAGGGCTTGCCATCGGCGCGCGCCATATTACGGTGTCGACGAGCGGTCTCGCGGGCAAGATTCGGGAATTCGCGGACGGCGATCTAGGCGTCAATCTGGCGGTATCGCTCCATGCGCCGAACAACGAGCTGCGTACGCGCATCATGAAGATCAACAAGGCGATTCCGATCGAGAAGCTGATGGATGCCATTGATTATTACCTGGAAAAAACCCGCCGGAGAATGACGATGGAATACATCCTGCTGAAGGACGTCAATGACGGAACGGAGCAGGCGCTGGAGCTGGCTGAGCTGATGAAGCCGCGCAAGGGACTCGTTAACGTGAATCTGATTCCGTACAACCCCGTCGACGAGCATAGCCAATATCAACGGAGCGAGCAGGATTCCATCCGCGCGTTCTACGACGTCATGAAGAAACAAGGCATTAGCGTAAGCGTGCGGCTGGAGCATGGCGCGGATATCGACGCGGCTTGCGGACAGCTGCGAAGCAAGCAGATGAAGGCGGCGAATTGAAAATCGCAGCCCATAGGTAGACGATACCCCTCGGCGGACGAGACAGTAAGCGAAGGCTTACGGCTCCCCGCCGAGGGGTTTTCATTAATTAGGAAGTTATGAATTTCTGCCGTTGTTCTTTATATAGAATTTATATAATTCGGGGATTGAACGGGCGGTTAATGAGCAGGCGGAAGGCGGATATGTCGACCGACATGCACGAGTATGAAATTTCGAGTACAATGATGCGTCTGGAGGTCCAATTGATCGATTGAGTATGAAATTTCGAGTACAATGGCGCGTCTGAGGGGCTGTGCGTTCGATTGAGTATGAAATTTCGAGTACAATGATGCGTCTGAAGGGCCAGGCGATCGAATGAGTATGAAATTTCGAGTACAATGGCGCATCTGGAGGTCCAAGTGATCGAATGAGTATGAAATTTCGAGTACAATGGTCCGTCGGAGGGACCAGGCGATCGAATGAGTATGAAATTTCGAGTACAATGGTCCGTCGGAGGGGCCAGGCGATCGAATGAGTATGAAATTTCGAGTACAATGGTCCGTCGGAGGGGCCAGGCGATCGAATGAGTATGAAATCTCGAGTACAATGATGCGTCTGAAGGGCCAGGCGATCGAATGAGTATAAAATTTCGGCGAAATCGATCTAAAGCTCGCCGACTGGCTGCATTTCAAGATTTAAGTCGGCGCCATCGATCTAAAGCTCGCCGCCCGTCTACATTTCAAGCTTTAAGTCGGCGCCATCGATCTAAAGCTCGTCGCCTGGCTGCCTTTCAAGATTTAAGTCGGCGCCATCGATCTAAAGCTCGCCGACAGGCTGCATTCCAAGATTTAAGTCGGCGCCATCGATCTAAAGCTCGCCGCGCGTCTGCATTTAAGTTGGCGTAAGCCAAAGCGAGGGAAATAGCATGACTAGATCACCAAAAGGCAAGGTGCAAAGGCGATGTTCAAACAATACTTCTATGACAATGTAGGTAAGGTAACAGATTCTGATACATTAAGAGAAGTAGCAGATAGCAGTGAGTGGGAAGAAGAGTTGGTGAGCCTCGGAATGAGCAGGAATCTACATGCGCTCTGTTCCGCTTGCAACGATGGGGCTGCAAATGGGACACTTGAAAGACTTTCTTATGAGAAGGTGCTTGCACAGCTTCGATGTTGACGTGCACCAGGAGCCGATCAGGTAAAGTAGTTTGCTACTCGAGACAACAGACCAAAAATCGATGGCCCCCTGCACGTTGCAGTGGGTCCTTTTTTTGTAGATTCAAATAGGTATTTATACATATTTGTACAAAATAGGGCTTGAGGAATGCATAAATTGCAAAAATTGCATCGTTTTTTTGGGCATGTGAGGAGGGATTAGAGGTTTCTAAAGCTATCTTAAGGTTTTCTTTAGCTTCGCTTACGGTTGCCTTACAAAATGAGGGTTATGATTGAACTATCGGATTAACGAATGCGAAAGGATGGGAACTTATGATCACGATGATGGGCATCAGTCATCAATTCAAGATAGGCAAGAAAGGCAAGGAGCGGATCGTACCGGTTCTGCATGATATCGATCTCAGCGTGGAGAAAGGAGAGATCGTAGCTATCGTCGGCCGGAGCGGATCGGGCAAATCGACGCTGCTGAATCTCATGTCCGGCTATATCCGGCCTACGGCTGGAGAAATTACGGTAGCGGGACGAATGGTCACGAAGCTGGACGAGGGAGCTTGGGCGGATTTCAGATTGGCGCATTACGGCTTTATTTTTCAAAACTTTCAGCTTATATCGAGCATGACCGCCTACGAGAATGTCGAGCTGCCGCTCGTGCTCAAGGGAGTGGGGCAGTCAGAACGACGGAAGCGGGTCGAGAAAATGCTGGAGAACGTCGATATCGCGGCATTCGCCAGCCACTATCCGAGCGAGCTGTCCGGCGGGCAGCAGCAGCGGGTTTCGGTCGCGAGATCGCTTGTTTTGGAGCCGCCGATCGTGCTGGCGGACGAGCCGTCCGGCAGTCTCGACAGCGAAAACGAAAAGTCGCTGCTGACGATGATCAAGCAGCTCAATCATGAGCTTGGCATCACGTTCGTCATCATTACGCATGACGATCAGGTTGCCTCCGTCGCTCATCGCACAATCCGTCTTCAGGACGGCAGGCTGGCTCGCCAGGCGCCGCTCGTTTCGGTGGAAAGCATCAAGGAAACGTTTGACCTGGCGAAGGGAGGACATCACTCATGAAGTTTGGCGATCAACTACGATTTGTACGACAGAACATGAAACGCAACAAAACCCGTTTGTTCATGACCGTGCTGGCGACGGCCATGGGCTGCGCATTCCTGACCGTACTCGCCTCTGTCGGCTTCGGTCTGCAGCAGAGCATGGTCGAGGAGATTACCGGGGACCGGCTGGTAACGGAAATTACGATCTACGGCAAAAATCCCGACAAGTTCGATACGCAAGGCATTCAAAACGGAGACATCGACTACTTCCAGTCGCTCCCTAACGTCAAGGCGGTCACTTACCGCAATTATATCCAGCAGTATATGGATCCTTCCATCGATGGCAATCCGGTTAACGTCAATCAGAGAATCGGCATGGATTTCGAAGCGGAGAAGCAAGCGGGCTTCGGCCTCAGCGCAGGACGGCTTCCCGAAGGGAATAATGAAATCGTCATCGGCTATCATATTCGCGAAGTCATGGACGAGGAGGGACGGCCGTCTAGCGAGCTGCCGGCTGCCTCGGAGTGGGTTGGCGAAACAATGACGCTGCAGGTAAGCTATTACGAGGACGGAGAGCTGGCGAAGAAGCCGCTGGAGACCGTCATTGTCGGCGTCGCGGAGCAGCCGACCAAGGAATGGAATCGCGACCGCAATATCTACATGGGCGAAGAGATGCTGACGCAGATCGAAGCCATTACCGGCACGCAGCTCGGCGAACTGCCGTACTTTGAGGTGGCGCCGACGAAGGAGCAGGTGCAAAAGCTGATCGAGCAGCTTCCCAAGCCGACCGGCGAGCGTCAATACCAGGATGTAACCGTCGTTGCGGAAAATGCTTCGAAGGTAAAGGGCATCGCGGAGAAGATCCGGGAGCAAGGTTACTTCAACCATTCCATTGCGGATGAGCTAAAGCAGGTAAACATGCTCTTTACCATTATGAAGATCGGTCTCATCTTCGTCGGAACGATTGCCGTCCTGATTGCATCCATCGGCATCTTTAATACGATGACGATGGCGGTGACGGAGCGGGCGCAGGATATCGGCATTATGAAGGCGATCGGCGCGCATCCGTCCGTGATTCGACGAGTGTTCCTGCTGGAGAGCAGCTTGATCGGCTTGTTCGGGGCGATTATCGGCACCGTGGTGTCGTACGCTATTTCCTTTGCCGTGAACGCAGGCTTGCCCATCATGATCGAAGTGCTTATGGAGGAGACTCTCCCGGCAGACTTCAAATTTTCGGTCATTCCTCCATATCTGGCAGCGCTAACCTGCGTGATCGCGCTTGGCGTAGCGCTGATATCCGGCCAGCGGCCGGCGAGAAGGGCGACTCGCATCGACGTTCTGAGCGCGCTGCGGCGCGAAGTGTAAGGGACGCGGCTCTGACTGTTCCATTCCCTTCATGGCAGATGAACAAAGGGCGAGCGCAGCAGCGTCTCGGCTTTTACATCGGCGGCCCACTCATGGCGGGCGGAGGCGACCATCTTACCTGATGTCAGTCGATTGTCATTGACAGAGCATCGCGTTGTGATTTATGATTGCTACTAATTTCATATGCAATTGAAATTCGATGACGAGAAAGAGTACGTTAAGCGAACGATCCGCAGAGAGTTGGGGCTGGTGCAAACCAACGTTCGGGCGCTAACGGAAAGCCATCTCCGAGAAGCAGGCTGAACCTAGAGTAAGCTCTGCCGCAATTCCGGCGTTACAAGGAACGCGTATTGATGGATACGTGAGCGGAGTGTCGCTTCATTTGGAAGCGAAACTAGGGTGGTAACACGGGTGCAGACTCGTCCCTTTATGGGGACGGGTCTTTTTTGTTGTCTATGGGATACATGACAAGAGAGGAGAATGGCAATGGCAGAGCTTAACATGGGGGACTTCGTATCCAAGGCGGTGCGCGATATGAAACCTTCGGGCATACGGAAGTTTTTCGACTTGATTGACGGCAGAAAAGACATCATCTCGCTGGGAGTGGGGGAACCCGATTTCGCCACCCCGAAGCTGGTCAGAGATGCGTGCATTACCGCGCTGGAGAAGGGCAGAACGTCGTATACGCCGAACTCGGGCCTTCCGGAGCTGCGGGAAGGCATCGCCGAATACCAGCACGCCGAATTCAAGGTGCAATATGAGCCGGGAAACGAGGTGCTGGTTACGGTCGGCAGCAGCGAGGCGATCGATCTGGCGCTGCGCGCCATCGTGACGCCCGGCGATGAGATTCTTATTCCGACGCCATGTTATATCTCCTATTCTCCGATTACGCATCTTGGCGGCGGCGTGCCGGTGGCCGTGGAGACGCTCGCAGCGGATGGATTCAAGCTGAAGGCCGAGTTGCTGGCGAAGGCGCTGACCCCGCGCTCCAAGGTTCTTATGTTGTGTTATCCCAACAATCCGACGGGAGCCGTTATGTCCTACGAGGATTGGCTGCCGATCGCGAAGCTTGTGCAGGAACATAATCTCGTGGTCATTGCCGACGAAATCTACGCGGACCTGACCTACGATCGCAAACACGTTTCGTTCGCCTCGCTTCCCGGTATGAAGGATCGGACCATTCTTGTCGGCGGGTTCTCCAAGTCCTTTGCAATGACGGGATGGAGAGTAGGCTACGCGTGCGGACATCGGGAATTGATCGGGGCCATGCTCAAGATCCATCAGTATACGGTTATGTGCGCGCCGATCCTGGGCCAGATCGCGGCGATCGAATCGCTGCGGAACGGGCGGGAAGAGAAGGACTTTATGGTCGAATCGTACAGCCAGCGGCGCAAAGTAATCGTTAAAGGCTTGCAGGAAATCGGCCTGCCATGTCACGAGCCGCTTGGCGCGTTCTACGCGTTCCCCTCTATCGCGCATACGGGGCTAACCTCGGAGCAATTTGCGCAGAGACTATTGAGCGAGGCTAAGGTGGTTGCGGTGCCGGGCGACGTCTTCGGACAAGGCGGCGAAGGTTTCCTCCGCTGCTCGTACGCGACTTCTCTTTCGAAAATTAACGAGGCGCTGGAGCGGATGGGGCAATTCCTTAGAACGCTGTAGCGCAGCGTGCACCAGACAAGTGAAACCCCCGTCAGGCCGTCGCGTAGTACAGGGTTAGGCAATTCGGCTCGCCCCCCGAGCAGAATTGCCGAACTGGGAACGGCGGGCCGCGATTGCGGTTCGCCGTTATTTTTGCTATTTTGAATGCATGAGACGACGTGTTGCAAGGCTAGAGAGCATAACGGGCTGGTCCCTTTATTCTCGCGTTGGCAGATGAGATAGTAAAACGCCGACTCCATTGAGAGCGGCGATGAGGAGATGAAGCAGATGGCTTACGAGCCGAAGATGAAGGAAACCGAACATAGCGTAATTGAATTCATTGAAGCGGTCGAAAGTCCCAAGAAGCGGGAGGATGCCTACCGGCTGCTGGAATTGTTTTCGGAGACGACGGGTTACGAAGCCAAGATGTGGGGACCCAGCATTATCGGCTTCGGCTCTTATCATTATAAATACGCGAGCGGCCACGAAGGGGATGCGCCGCTTGCCGGCTTCTCCCCGCGAAAGGCGAAGATCAGCCTCTACTTGACGGCATGCGAGCCGGAACGCGAGGAGCTGCTGAAGGCGCTCGGCAAACATACGACCGGGGCGGCTTGCGTCTACGTCAACAAGCTGGCCGATATCGATCTCGATGTGCTAAAGCGGCTGATCGTCGCTACCGTTGATTATTTGCAGGCAACCTATCCCTCCGAGGGTTGATCGGAAGTAAAGCAGGTCCAAACCGGATAGTCAAAAGTGAAGATTGGCGAGTAGATAGCCCGTTCCCCCCTATTTATAATAGGCTTTAAGCCAATATGGGGGAGTGAAGATGAACAATGAACAATCTATTCTACAAGCCGGAGGACGGCTGGCTCGCTGATGTTATTCCCTTTTATGAGGATGGGGAATTCAGATTGCTGTATTTAAAAGACTGGCGCAACAGGGAGGAGTATGGCGAAGGCACGCCGTGGTTCCTGCTCGGAACCAAAGATTTTGTTCATTATAAGGAGTATGGCGAAGTGTTGCCGCGAGGCGGCGAGTCGGAACAGGATTTGTATATTTATACGGGCTGCATTCTGAAGGTAGACGACCTTTACCATATTTTCTATACGGGCAACAACTTCCATTATCCGGCGCAAGGCAAGAAACAGCAAGCGGTCATGCATGCGGTCAGCCATGATATGCTGCACTGGGAGAAGAAGCCGGAGGATGCTTTTTTTGCGCCTGAGGATCGCTACGAAGTGCACGATTGGCGAGATCCCTTTGTTTTCTGGAACGAGGAGGCGGGGGAATATTGGATGCTGCTTGCAGCCCGGCTCAAGGAAGGCCCGGCCAATCGCCGCGGCTGTGTCGCATTGTGCGCCTCCAAGGATCTGACGGCTTGGGAGGTGCGCGATCCGTTTTGGGCGCCGTATCTGTATACCACTCACGAATGCCCCGATTTGTTCCGTATGGGAGATTGGTGGTATCTGATCTATTCGACCTTCTCCGATCGTACGGTAACCCATTACCGGATGAGCCGGTCGCTGGAGGGGCCGTGGCTGGCGCCGGACAACGACGCGTTGGACACGCGGGCGTTTTATGCGGCCAAGACGTGGAGCGACGGCGAGCGGCGATACGCATTCGGGTGGAACCCGACCCGGGAAGGGGAGCATGATGGCGGCACCTGGCAATGGGGCGGCAATCTGGTCGTGCACGAAATACGGCAGCAGCCGGACGGCGCTTTGACGGTGAAAGCTCCGGACACGGTGGACGGGATGTTTTCCTTGGAGAGCGACATTGCTTTGCGCAAGGTTCTCGGGCAGTGGGCTTTTGCCGAAGGTTCTGCAACGGTTGACGCTCCCGATCATTTTGCTTGCGCTTATGGCGGCCTGCTGCCGGTAGGAGCGATCAAGCTGGAAGCCAAGATTGAGTTTGACAGCAACACGAAAAGCTGCGGATTTATTCTTCGGACGGATGAAACATTGGAGCAAGGCTACATGATTCGTCTTGAGCCGGCAAGAAGCCGAATTGTTGTGGATCAGTGGCCGCGCAAGGGCGATGTTCCCTATGCGGTTGGCATGGAACGTCCCGTGCAGTTGGCGCCGGAGAAGCCGTGTACCTTGCAGATTTATCTGGAGGGCGAAGTATGTGTGGTCTATGTAAATGGAGAGGTTGCCATGAGCACGAGACTGTACGACTTTAAAAGCGGCGGATGGGGCATATTCGTAAGCGAAGGCAGCGCCAGGTTCGACATCCGGCAGCTGGAGCCGGTTATGGAGTAATCAATCATAAAGATGTTAGAAGCGGGCACCCTGCAAGTCTACAAGACTTGTGAGGGTGCCCGCTTCGTGGATGAGGTGATCCGGAAATCAGATCCGGCGATCCGATCCGGTATTCCGATTCGCCATTCGTTTACGCCTCGTCCTTGACGAATGTCACGTCCCCGATCGTATATCGTCTGGAGATGACGGCATCTGCGCTGACAGTACGGTCTACGGATACGTTGATTGTACCG
The DNA here is from genome assembly GCF_002165585.1 of Paenibacillus sp. MY03. NCBI lineage: Bacteria > Bacillati > Bacillota > Bacilli > Caryophanales > Paenibacillaceae > Paenibacillus > Paenibacillus sp. MY03. Next base: position 251,313 of record NZ_MXQD01000010.1, read on the forward strand.
AAGGTTAACCCTTCGCTCTGATAGGCATAGCTTGTGGAATCGTCGCATAGCAGGGAACAGCTCCCCTCGTCCGCACCGTATAATACGGGATGCAGCTCCAGCAAGCCGCCATCCTCCACGTTTGAGACAGGCGCCGCCCAAGGAATCAGCGCTCCTTTTCGAATAAACATCGGCACCTGATCTACCGGCACCTGGCGCGTAATCCATTGGCCGCCATCGATCCATTGGCCTGCAGACCATTCGTACCAGCGGCCTTCCGGCAAATAAAGGTTGCGGATATCGCCGCTGCCGTAGACAACAGGCGCAACCAATAAATCGTCTCCGACCATAAACTGATCGAAGCAATCGAACACCTCGCGATCATGGGGATAATCGAGCACCAGGGGACGAATGGGCGGGACACCCTGCACATTGTATTTGCCGAATGCCGCATAAAGGTAGGGAATCAAACGCATTCTGAGCTGCAGCAACTGGCGGCATTGCTCCGTCAACTGCGGCCAGTCCTCCAGCCACTCGCCTGCATGGTTTTTATCGTGATCGTATTGCTTCCACGGAGGAGAAGGGATCATATAGCAGTTAAGGACGGCCAATGGCGAAAAGATGACGGCGCCAATCCGGCGCAGAAGTTCTTCTCTGGTTGCGGTTTGCCGGACTTCCGGAGACCACAACAGTCCGGAGAATGCGGCCGTCGCCATGCCCCGCACAAAATCCTTATGCTCGTAAAGATCGCTGTAGAGGACATAGGGATAAGGAGCCGCGAGCGCGTGCGAGGCACGCACTTGCCCGTAGGTGCGGCGATCGGCGGCTACGAACGGGTCCAGCATCGTCTGCTGATAAAGCTGCCCCATCAGGCTGTGCATCTGCTCGCCGTCCGCTCCTCCCGGGAACCGGGCAAAATCGGGAAATCCCCAGTTGCCGATGTAATCGCCATTGTCGCATTCGTCGAGCTTAAAGCCGGATAACCCGGCATCGATGGTCGATTGATGAATGCCGACAAATGCTTCTCTGGCCTGCGGTTGCGTGAAATCCGGCACCAGGCCGTCCCACACATAGCTGTCTCCCGAATAGGGCTTCAATTCGTTATGAATCGGACTTTCGGGATGCACATAAGCATGCTCCCACAAGTTAAGCCGGAAACCCATTTCATTTAATTCGCGGATTAGCGCCCGTTCATCCGGGAATCGGCTTTTGTCCCAAACGTAGGTGCAGGAATAGGCGTTTGTTTGCCAGCCCGGCTCCAGACCAAAGATGTCGCAAGGCATGTCATCCTCCCTGATTTGACGGGCGAGCCTCAGCACATCCTCTTGATTGGCATGCCAATCGGCCCGGTACAAAACGCCAAGTCCCCACATGGGCGGCAATGCGCCGCCGCCGCTGAATAGATTGTAACGGGAGACCGCGTCCTTCATATCGTCGCCGCAGAAAATATAGATGTCGACCCCTTCGGCCGCCGGGATGTCGACAAGCATATTGCCGCTCCCCTTTTTGACTTCCCAGTGCCCCTTCTCCGTGCCGGCCGACTTAAAGCCTTCCTCATCCTGCCGACTGCCGACTCGCTTGCAGCCTCCGCAGAAGAAGGTAGCGTAACGGGCGGTGTCGATCAGAACGCCGTAGCCGGCAGTGCTGACATAGAAAGGGACGGGTGCGTGGGAATCTCCCAAATCCGCTGCCGGATCGGAGTTGGTGCGCAGCTTCTTTTTGCTGCCGCTTTGCCTGAACGACTTGAGCTGCAAGCCGAGACCGTAAACCTCTTCATTCGGCTCCAGAGGAATGTCCAATAGAACCGAACCTTTGCGCGGCTCGAATACAATGTCTTCCTGCAGGAATGGAAGCGGATGATCCTTTAAAACATTTATGGCCTCGAAGCGGGTCCCGGGCTGCAGTACCGAAACAGGCGTAATGGCTTCGGGCGTACCGAAGGTCATTTTATAAATCCCGCTGGCTATTTTTATCATTTTTCTTGCTCCTTCATCATGAATGTTAGACTATCCCTTGACGCTGCCCAGAACGAGACCGGTGACGAAATAACGCTGCAAAAACGGATATACGCACAAAATCGGCAATGTAGCCAATATGATTTGCGCGCTTTTGGTCGTACGCGGTGAAATGCTGGCCAGCAGCGCAGCGTCTTCGGACCGTACATTGCTGAAATCAAAGCTGACGATAATCGATCGCAAGTAGGTGGCGATCGGGTAGTTCTCGGTCTGATTCATAAATAACATGCCATCGAACCAGCTATTCCAGTGTCCTACCATGGCAAGCAGCAAAATCGTTGCGAAAGCAGGCAGGGACAAGGGGAAGTATAGTCGCCATAAAAGGGTCCAGTGTCCGGCCCCGTCGATACGAAACGACTCATCCAGCTCCCTCGGAAGAATTCTGAAAAAGTTGATCATCAGAACGATATTAAAGACGGCCAGGCTTGTTGGCAGGACAAGCGCCATCATGCTGTCCAGCATGCCCAAGGTTTTCACCTGCATGTACAAAGGAACGATGCCCCCGCTGAAAAGGATCGTAAACATAAAAAACCAGACGTAGACGGTACGCATGCTGAAATCCCGGTTTTCCCTGGAAAGCGGATAAGCCGAAATAAAAGTGACAAGCATTTGCAAAATGCTGCCCACGATGACACGCATCACGGAAACATTTAAAGCGGTTAAAAATTCCGAACGGGTAGCGATGAAGGCGTAGGCGTCGAGCGAGAAGTTGGACGGGAAAAACAGCACATCGCCCATAGCGACCGCCGACGCCGAACTGAGAGAGATCGCCAAGGTGTTAAGCAGCGGCGCGACACAGATCAATCCCAATACAATAAGAAATAGATAATTGAAAATGGTGAATATTTTTTTGCCATCCATACGATAGTTCATCATGATCCTCCTGCTCAGAAAATGCGATAATCGGCAAGCTTATAGGCGAGATAATAGGACACCGCAATAAGCACGCCGGATACGATCGATTTAAATAGACCTACCGCCGTAGCTACGCTGTATTGGGCCTGATTGAAGGCAAGTCGGTAGACCAGCGTATCCAATATATCGCCGGAGTCCATGACCAGTGGATTCAGCAAAATAAACACTTGTTCAAACCCTGCGTTCAGCACGTTGCCGAGGCTGAGGGTGGCCAATAAAATGATGGTGGGACGAATGCCGGGCAACGTTACATGCCAGATTTGCCTCCACCGGCTGGCGCCATCGATCTCGGCCGCTTCGTACAAATCCGGGTTGATAGAGGTCAAGGCAGCCATATAAATAATCGTATTAAACCCGAAGCTTTTCCACACTTCCGTCGTAATCAGCACGCCGGGAAAAAGAGTGTTGCTGGACAGGAAGCCGATCGGCTGTCCTCCGAAAGCGCTAATGATACTGTTAACGACGCCCTCGAGGCTGAGAATATCCAGAATAATGCCGCCCAAAATAATCCAGGAAAGAAAGTGGGGCAAATACATGGCCGTCTGGAGGACACGCTTCATCTTGCGGCTTCGCATTTCGTTCAGCAACAACGCCACGATGATGGGCACGAGCAAGGAGAAGATGATTTTCAGTACGGAAATGTATACCGTATTAAACATGACTTGCCCGAAGCGGGGCATGGATATGACATATTTGAAATTGGCCAATCCCACCCAGGGTGCGTCAAACCACCCTTTAAACACGGTGAATTTCTGAAAGGCCATTACGATTCCGATCATGGGAATATAACAAAATAAAATAGCCAAAATAATGCCCGGAATTAAAAAAAGATGATACGGCAGTTCGCGCTTAAACCGCATCCTCAAACGAGCGAGCACAGGCATTCGCGCTGTATCTGACGATGTTTTCACAAGATGTCACCTCTTTCATCGAAAGCCGGCCTCCTTGCAACGAAGAAGGCCGACTTGGCTTTGCTGTTAATTCGATTTTGCTACGGCATTTATCTCATTCAGGATCTGCTCTCCGCCCTGTTTTTTCCACTCGGCAACAAAAGTGTCGAATGCATCGATCGGTTCCGCGCCCATAATTAGTTTCGTGAACATTTCGCGCTCATAATCGCCCAGAATGCCCATCTTGTCTCTCATGGTGTCCGTAGTTCCGCTATAGGCTTGCGGGATCAGCCGATCCGTACCGTAATGTTCGATCGTCGTCTGGAAGCCCTTGACTTGATGGTACTCCATGTAGCCGGTGCCCTTGCCGTCCAGATAAGCGACGCTTGGCTCGTATTTCCCCGTTTCGGTCAGCGCTTCGTCCAGTTTGCTAGGATCGCGTTTTTCAATGGCCTCAATGACGTATTCCAACGACTTCAAGGTAGCCTCATCGGTCGTCAGGGTACGAACAAGCGACAAGTGACCTTGTTCTACAATCGTTTGCCCGTCTTCGAAAGCAAAGAATTTTTTCACTTCGGGATCATTGCGTTTTGGACCGTAAGCCATTTCGTTGTATTCGTTCAACAATTGAATCAGGATTTCCGGATGTTCGTAGTTTTTGTTGACGACATAATAACTGACTACAGTGGTGCCTACATTGGCAAACACATCTTTGCCGTCGGCGCTCGGGGCGACAAGCGGCGTCCAGATCATATCCGGCTGGCCTTCGAGGCCCGCGCCGTACATGTACACATTCCAGTTGCGTCCGTAGGTGATGCCGTATTTGCCGCCGGTCACTTCCTCCACTACTTTCGGCGTGTCCTTCATGCCGAACTCAGGGTCCAGCAGTCCGGCTTTATACATTTCGCTTAATTTTGCGATTGCATTTTTCATTTCCGGCTGAATGCTGCCGTACGTGATTTTTCCGTCATCGCCTTTTAGCCATGTTTGGGGATAAGCGTGATAACCGTTGAAGAATCCGGTCAGGGACGTAATGCCGTCGAACAGCCAGTTGCTGAATGCCAATCCGCCAGTGTCATTTTTGCCGTTTTTGTCCGGATCTTGTTCTTTGAAGGCTATGGCCACGGCCATTACATCGTCGATCGTTTGAGGCACCGGCAAATTCAGATTGTCGAGCCAATCCTGCCGTACCCATAACAAGCTGGGCTCGTAAATCACCGAGGTCATATAAGGCAATGCCATAAGCTTGCCATCGAAGGTAGCGGAATTCATGCCCAAGCCGCCATCTCCGTACAAAATTTCTTTGGTCAAATCAGAGGCGTGTTCGTTAAATACATCGGTCAAATCGGCCGCCATATCGGCTTCTACCAACGTCTCCAGCTGATTGGTTGAAATTTCCATCAGCATGTCGGGAATGGAGCCGGAGGCGATGACGATGTTCAGCTTCTCGTTATACTCGCTTTGCAAGGACGTCCATTCATGCGTAACATTGAGACCGAATTTGTCGGCATAATGTCGGTACCAGATATTATTGGCGAAGTCGTCTCCTTCCGGATAACCCCATGTAGGCAATGAATAACGTCCTACCTTTAAATCAATCTTCTTCTCCGGTGCGACACTGTCGGACTCTGACGGTCCCGGGCTGGCGGTTTCCGGAGCGGTTGAATTTGGCTGTGAGCTGCAAGCCGACATCAACAGAAGAATCGAACCCAAAACGATTGCTGCCTGTTTTTTCATAGCGTTGTTTCCCCCTTAAGTTATTCTTGATATCCCTTGACATGCCAAGAATAACAACTGGCGAAACGCGCTGCTAGAGTCCGATTTGAACATTCGATTATCCAATTTGGATATTTTTAAGTTCTAATTTACGAATAATTGATTGTCGGAGATGAGGTTTCCGTCTTGCTCCCTGAACTGCTGAGGAGACGCGCCGACCAATTTGCGGAATACTTTTCCGAAATAACTGCTGTTGTCAAATCCGGTGGATGTCGCGATGGCGACCACGGTTTCATCTGTCTGTCGCAGCAGTCGGCAAGCTTCGGCGATACGGATTTTCGTCAACTGATGAATCGGCGTTGCGCCGATATGTTTGGCGAACAATCGGCAACAATGATGTTTGTTAACGCCGGCGGCTGCCGCAATTTCATCGAGGGTAAGCAAGCGGTGGTACTGAGTCTCCATGAGCTGCAAGGCGCGTTGAATGGATTCGGGGAGCGGTTTGCCGGCGTCGGGCATGCCGTCCATTAGCCGCAAGCAGGACAGAATCCAATCGTATAAAGAAAGCGAGATTTCGTATTTGTCCCTTAATCCGTTGTCGCCGGCAGTTTGCATCATATCCCACAGCATGGAGATGGGACGAGCCTGGGGTTTGAAGCTGACGACGGGGCCCGCTTTTGCCATCAGATCATGCCAGAGCGGAAAAACATGCGTGCCGCTTGCGACCAGAAATATATATTCCCATGGCGTTTTGGAAGCAGAGTTGTAATAATAACAATGCGAATCGGGGATGTGCAGGAAGAAGCCGTGATGTTTCGGCACCGTGTAATGACGGCCATGATAGATCAGATGCCCTTCGCCAGCCAAGGTATATTGGAACAGCACAAATTTGTCGTCCCTTGCCATGCCGTCCCAGCGATAAGTTTCGCTGGCCGTGCTTTCCCAGCCGATCGATCGAATGGCCATCAACGGGTTGTTCTGATCGTTATACCGAAAATCATAATTGGTTTTAAGCAAAATAATACTACCTCCCGTTCAATATTTTGCTATTGTCACGATAGCGGAAATGTTTTAGATTCAATGTAAATCAAATTTGATGCAAATATTGTACTATATGTCGGGCTTCGATCCGCAATCATTTGTTTTGGAGGTGCATACCCATGCCGCTGGTCGACATGCCGCTCGATCAATTGAAACAATACACCGGGAGCAATCCGCGTCCGGACGATTTTGACGAATATTGGGAACGGGCGCTTACAGCGATGCAAGAAACAGATCCGCAAGTCGAGCTTGTCCGGAGCGAATTTCAGGTTCCGTATGCCGAGTGTTTCCATCTATACTTTAACGGGACGGGAGGAGCACGCATCCATGCGAAGCTGGTACGATCGCTTCATGCCCGGAAGCCGCATCCTGCAGTCTTGCAATTCCATGGTTATGCGCATCATTCGGCGGATTGGGCGGATAAGCTGATTTATGCGTCAGTGGGCTTTACCGTGGTGGCAATGGACTGCCGGGGTCAAGGGGGAAATTCCGAGGATACGGGCGGCATCAAAGGCACGACGCATAAAGGTCATATTATACGAGGTCTGGACGATCATCCCGATCGGCTGCTGTTTCGCCAAATTTTTCTGGATACGGCGCAGCTGGCCGGCATTGTCATGAATATGCCCGAGGTCGACGCCGAACGCGTGGCTGCGATCGGCGGTTCGCAAGGGGGAGGACTTGCCCTGGCATGCGCGGCTCTGGAACCCCGCGTTAATCGTGCCGCACCCAGCGTTCCTTTTCTCTGCGATTACAGAAGAGTGTGGGAGATGGATCTGGCGCGGGATGCATACGAAGAGCTGAGAACGTTTTTCCGCCATCACGATCCCCAGCATTTGCGCGAAACCGAAATTTTCGAGAAGCTTGGATATATCGATGTGAGACATCTTGCGCCGCGTATTCGAGGCAAAGTGATGATGGGAGTCGGATTGCTGGACACCGTCTGTCCGCCGTCGACGCAATTTGCCGCTTACAATGCCATTGGCTCCGAGAAACGAATGGAGATTTATCCTGACTTTGTTCACGAGAGATTGCCGGCTTTCGAAGACAAAACGATACAGTTTTTGTTGGAAATGTAATAGGGGAGGCTTAGGGCCTCTCTTTTTGTTGTCCTCTCGGAGCAAGGCGGTGTATGCTTTAGCCTATGCAGGGTCAAGTTGTATGAGGGAAGGTGCCGCATGCCTGATTTTTTGAAATCGCTTACGATTTATCCAAAGCTGGTTTTGTCCTTTTTGCTGGTTATTGTGCCGATTTACATTTCCAGCCTGATGATGAATCGTTCCGGGCAAGACATCGTACAGACGCAAATTTCCGATTCCATGGCGTCCCGTGTACACTTTTATACGGTTTCCCTGGAGACGGAGCTCGCCCGGCTTACTCGTCTAAAGTGGGAATATCTTAATGATGACGATTTGCTGTCGCTTGCCAACACGCCTGAGCGGCTGGACGACTTTGAGCGGACGCAGGCCATTTTGTCCATCAAAAACAAGCTCTATTTGCTAAAAAGCTCAAGTCCGTTCGTAGAAAATGTCACGCTCTATATACCGGCGTTGAACAGAAGCATTAATGCCAACAACTTTGATTATCAGATTACCGAAGGTGAGCTGGAGGCGATTACCGATTCGGAGCGAATGCGATCAGCGTTATTCGGGATACAGGGCCGGCTGCTGATGAGCGGCGCATATCCCGATTCCGTCTACGCGGATCGCGCCCCGGTGTTGGCGATGGAGATCGAATTGTCGCGTGCCGAGATCGTTCGGACGTTGTCCAGCATGTCGGAGGGCGGGCAGGGAGGAGTGGCCTGGATTGATGCCAGCGGACGATGGCAGGTTTCGACAAATACCGATAGCGAGCTGCTGGAGCTGCTGGCGGACGGCCTGGGATCGTATGAAGGCAACGAATGGCCGCAAAGAGGGCAACTTCAAATGGTTTCCGGCGGTGTAGCCTATTTCACGGCGCATGAGTATTCACCGGCGCTGGGGGCGACGCTTGCTGTGTTTACCCCGGCGAAGACGGTCATGCAGCCGCTCAGCGAACATCGCAACTGGATCGGGATTGTATCGGTGATCGCCTTGCTGCTTGTCATTGTGTTCTCCTATTGGATTCATCAACTGATACACAAACCGATCAAAAGGTTGATCGGATCATTCCGCAAAGTCGAGAAAGGCGATCTCGGCGTGAGAGTCTATCACGTCAACCGGGATGAATTTCATTACGTATACAATCAGTTCAACGCGATGCTGGGCCAGATTCAATCGCTGATTCACGAGGTGTACGAGCAGCGGATTCGTTCCCAGCAGTCCGAGCTTAAGCAGTTGCAATCGCAAATCAATCCGCATTTTTTTTATAACAGCTTTTTTATTTTGCAGGGTCTGGTGCAGATGAGGGAACATGATTTGGCGGATAAAATGTTTCATCATCTCGGCAGTTACTTTCAGTTTATTACGAGGAGCGGCGCGGAGAACGTCACGCTTGCTTCGGAAATGAAACATGCCCGGGCTTATGTGGAAATTCAAAAAATAAGATTCTCCGACACGGTGCTCGTCGAGCTGGAGGATGTGCCCATTGCCTGGGAGTCGGTCATGGTGCCGCGATTGATTGTCCAGCCTTTAATCGAAAATGCCTACCAGTACGGCCTGGAGAACAAACAAGCCGACGGCCTTCTGACTCTTCGTTTCCGGGAAGTCGAAGGAAATCGGCTCATGATCGAAGTGGATGATAATGGAGAAGAGCTGGGTGACAGCCGGCTGGAAGAAATGCGCAAAGCAATTGCCGCCGCCGATCGAGCGATGGAGACCACAGGCCTATTGAACGTGCATCGCAGACTGCAATTGAAATTCGGCGAGGATTGCGGTTTGCAGGTTTCGAGGAGCGAGCTTGGAGGGTTTCAAGCGCGATTGACGATTCGAAGAGAAGAAGGTGAAGAGTGATGATCAGATTGCTTATTGTCGATAATGAACGGCTCATTGTAGAAAGTCTGCTGGATCTGTTCAGGCAGTCGGACGAGCTTGAAATCGAGGCTTTTGGCGTTTATTCGGGACAAGAAGCGCTTGAAATGCTGGAGAGAATGAAGTTTGATATCGTGTTGTCCGACATTCGTATGCCTGGTTTGGATGGATTGGAGCTTCAGAAAGAAATAGTCAGGCAATGGCCCTGGTGTAAAATCATTTTTCTGAGCGGTTACGATGAATTTCAATATATTCAGCAGGTCATGCGCAATGGCGGAGTCGAGTATCTGCTCAAGATGGAGGGGCCGGACGCCATCCTTCGCGCTGTAGAGAAGGCTTCCGCACAATTGTATGCGGCTGGGGAATCCAAAGCGTTTATTCAGAGAGCGGAAAACCAGATGCGTATGGCAAGACCGCTTTTGATCAATGATTATTTGCTTGAGGTTTTGCAAGGAGACAGGCAATCGCTTCGCGGCATGCCGGACAAGTTTGCGCAATGGGAGTGCCCGCTTGACGCCCGGCAAGACGTGCTGCTGGTTATGGGGCGCGTGGATGACTGGCGCGACAAGCTTGGCGTATCCGACCGGGAGCTGATGTTGTATGCGATCCAGAACATAGCGGAGGAGTTATGGACGGCGTCGGCCAGATGCCTGACCGTAAGATTCGAGAGAAACAAACTGCTATGGTTATTGCAACCTTCGGGAGAGAACGACATTTCCATTGAATCGGCACTGCGTCATATGCACAGAACGATGGAGACCGTACAGATTTCCTGTCGGCAGACGCTTAAGCTTAGCGTATCGCTGGCGGCAAGCGCGTCATTTCTTCCATGGGATCAGGTTGCGGAGCAGTTCAGCGCTTTGACGCAATTGCTTGGCCGAGGGCTTGGCATGGGCAAAGAATTAATATTGCTCGATGACCGCCGCGCAAGGATGGACAAGGTAGAGGTGCAATTCCATCAGGTACGCAGTCAGCTTGGCAAGCTGCCGGCAATGGCGGCTTATTTGGAAAATGGTCAGAAAGAGCATTTTATGATCGAATTCGATAAATTGGCGGCATTGCCTGCCGCTGCCAATCAGGACGATACGTTGAAGCTGGAAATCTACTACTCCACGGCAACGCTGTTTCTATCCTACATGAATCGTTGGGAGCTGCATAAAGTAATCGGGCGTATGATCGATTTGGCCAAATTGGTTAAATATGATGCCCACAGTTCCTGGCACGAAGCGTTAAGTTATTTGTCGCAATTGGCCGAATGCCTGTTCGAGCAGAAGCACAACGACCATATCTACAGTGAAGACGACCTCGTCAAACATATTCGGCTTTACGTGGAGCATAATTTGGCAGGCGATTTGTCATTGACGCGAATCGGCGAAGTTGTGGGCTACAACCCCTATTACTTGACCAAGCTTTACCGGCGAATCACAAATGAAGCGTTGACCGACTTTATCGCGTCAGTCAGATTGGCCAAAGCCCGGAAGCTGCTGGAGCAAGGGGACGTCATCGTGCAGGATATTTCGAAATCGATTGGATTTATGACGGAACATTCCTTTTACCGCTTTTTCAAGAAGGCTACGGGACTGACGCCTCAGGAATATCGGGAACGGCAAAGCGTATCCAAAAAGGATAATGAAAAATGAAAAATGGCAAGTAGAGCGGCCGGGCAAAACAATTTTATAATAAATTCGGGCAGCACGGGCCGCGCATCTGTATATCCACATGTCAGAGGTGATGGAAATGAATATAAAATGTTTCTCCGTGCTGGCAGCCTGCATCGCGGTGTCGCTGCTGCTGACAGCCTGCGACAAAGCGACGAATACTGACACAGGCAACACAATAGGGAACAGAGGGAACGCGACGAAGGAGGAGCAATCCGCTGTGGACGAGGAGGCCGCTGTCAGTGCCAACCCCTTCGAGAAATACGATCCGCCGGTCAAGGTTCGTGTTGCGCGTTCGGTTGATCAGACCTGGACTTACCCGGAAGGCGACAGCATCGACAACAACATTTGGTATCGGGAATATGAAAGCTTGCTTGGCATCCAGGTTGTGCATGACTGGACTGCGTTATTAGGGGAATACAACCGCAGGCTGAACGTAGCGATTGCCTCCGGAGATTTGCCGGATGTATTCTCGGTATCATCGAGTCAACTCAAGCAGCTTGCAGACGGCGGACAATTGGAGGATCTGACGGACGCTTACGAGAAATACGCCTCCGATCATACGAAGAAGCTGCAGATGGGCGATGGAGGAGCGGCGCTCGCTTCGGCGACGTTTAATGGCAAGCTGCTTGCCATTCCGGTTGTAAATGCTCCGATCTATGAGTCGAATCTGCTGTGGGTGCGGACGGATTGGCTGGATAAGCTGGGTTTGCCCGAGCCGGAGACGCTGGATGATGTACTCGAAATCGCCAAAGCATTTACAGAACGGGACCCCGATGGAAACCAGAAGCAGGATACATACGGACTTGGGGTCGGCAATTATTTGTACGGTCCGATTGTATCGACGACCGGTTTTTTTAATGCTTACCATGCTTATCCCCAAATATGGCTTAAAGCTGCAACCGGAGAAATTGTATACGGTTCGGTTCAGCCGGAAATGAAGGATGCGCTGGCCAAGCTGCGCGAGATGTACAGGGACGGTCAGCTTGATCGCGACTTCGGCGTCAAAGACAGCAATAAAGTGGCGGAGGACATCGCCGCTAACCGAATTGGCATGGCTTTTGGCGCGAACTGGAATCCCTATGTGTTTATCGACGCCGTAAAAAAAAATCCGGACATGGAGTGGAAGCCGTACCCGGTTCCATCCGTGGACGGAACGCCGACCAGAGCCAGCGCAAGCTTTTCCGCAAGCGGTTATATCGTTGTGCGCAAAGGTTTTGCGCATCCCGAAGCAGTCGTCAAGATGCTCAACTTGCACGAGGAGGTTGTTCACGGTTCGCGGAGAGACGAAGGCGAGTTTATTACGGTGGAAGAGAACGGCGAGCGAATCAATACATCCCGTTTGTCCCTTGTGCAATCCGGCGTGTCCAATGAAGGCGTGCTGGAATCGTTGGAGCTGCTGCGGCGCGCTATAGAAAACGAGGATGAAAGCTTGCTTGGGGATACGCTGACGGAGAGCGACAAATACGGGCCTACCGTAAACTACTTGAAGACCGGCAGCATCGATAGCTGGGCGGTGGCGCATCAATATTTCGGATTTGTGACGACGATGGATCATTATACGGGCGATCGTCTGCTCATGACGGCTTTTGGCGGACAGACGCCAACGATGATCGACAAGTGGGCAACGCTTGACAAGATGGAAAGGGAAACTTTTGCAAAAATCATTATGGGCGCCGCATCCATCGATGAATTCGATGTGTTTGTTTCAGACTGGCATAAGCTTGGCGGGGAAACGATCTTGCATGAAATTAATGATTGGTTATCGGCTCAGCAATAAGAGGAAGGAAGGGCCGATCAAGAGGCGAAAGGGGTCGTGTTATGAGAGCGGCAAGCAAAAAAATGTGGCTGGCCGGCCTGGCTGTATTGCTTCTGTGTCAATGGGCTCCGGGCAGGGCTGCGGCTGAAGGCCAGCGTGTCGGATTTAATTCCGCAACGGGCAACATTGATTTTACTTACGGAAACGCCCAATTGGCTTATGGTGAAAACGGCGAGCTGACCGGCATTCGTCATCTTTCCCTCGATGGATTGTGGAATAACGTCGCTGACTCCGTCGTGACGGGCAAAAAAGGGCATGCCACTGTTGAGCACGAATGGGGCGACGGCTCTGCGAAAGCCGAATTGGAGACGACGGTGGCCCGCAAATATGACGGAACGCTGACGATTAGCCAGTATGCAGAGTCCGCGGCGGAGGGAATTTCGGGCATCCAATGGGGATTAATCGTGCCGGATACCAATGATCTCATCCTTCCCGTTCTTGGGGGCATTCGCTTGACGGCGGAATCTCCCGATGCCGCTTACGGGTTCCGCCAATTTGCCTATCCGGATGTCTGGGAAGCGCAAATGCTGTTGATTCAAGGCGAGGGCGGAGGCATGCTTGTGCATGCCAATGACGATGCCATGTTTTTCAAAACCTTGCATGTCAAACATGAGAATGGCTATTTCTATATCGGATTGGAAACGCATACACCGGCGCCGTTCCAGCAGACCAAAACGGCAGTGTCCACCGACTGGCGGCTGAAAGCTTATGCCGGGGATTGGACCAACGGAGCGCTGATGTACCGCGAGTGGGCGGATCAAACCTTCCGTTTGTCCGAGCTTTCCGCGCTGGAGCCGGAATGGGCCGACGATATTCGCTTTACTGTGCTGACCGATCTGGAAGATCCGGATCTGCTGGATCAGTTGGCCCAGAAGGTAAAAGCGGATCAGACTTTGTTGGTGGTGCCCGGATGGCGCGAGGACCCCTATGACGTCAACTTCCCGAATTACGAGCCCAAGGGAGATATAGCAGATAAGGTGCAAGCGGCGCAGGCGCTTGGTTTCAAGGTTATGCTGTATGTAAATATATTCGGCGTGTCGCTCGACAACCCGGCATATGCGGCCTTGCAAGCCTATCAGGTCAAGGACCCCTATACGCTGACGCCGAAGAAATGGGAGTATTCGGCGGGTTCGGAGCAGATTGCGTTTGCCGTCATCAATCCGGCGGCGGAAGCCTGGCGCGAGATGTTTGTGGACAAGATGGCGGATCTGGTGGATGAAGTCGGTCCCGACGCCATTCATTTGGACCAATCCCTGCTTATGTACAATGACGCGAACGGTCTTATTGATGGCAAAAATATGATGCAAGGCAATCTCGCGCTGCATCGCGAGCTGCGGCAGGCGCTCCCGGCGCATATCGCATTGGGCGGAGAAAGCCTGAATGAAATTACAACGCGCTACGAGTCCTTTGCCCAACGGCATGCGTATGGCATCTTTTCCGGTACGGGCACTTGGGACAACAGCAAGATCGATCAGGTCGTCCCTGCAAGCTCAGCCATCTTTGCGCCGTATACGACGATTTACGGACATCCCGATCATGCCAATCCGATGACGGAGGAGTATTATATGGCCTGGCATAAAGTGGTTCAGAACAGGCTGGGGGCTATTCCGATGTTATCAAGACCCAACTACGGGCAGGTGGCGAATCCGACTCCGCTCATGGAGCAGTTGTTCGCGGAGGCCAATTGGTATCAGGATGCAAGGCCTGAAGCGAGCTTTACAGGCTGGACGGGCAGTACGCTGTTTGCCTTCCGTACAGAGGACGGTAAGACTGCGCAATATGTGAGAGATTCTTTTGGCGAGAAACTGCATGTTCGTTCATCGGGTTTCCCGTGGCAAGGGACCAATATTGTACGTTATTTATACGGTTCTGCAGCCTATGAACTGTCGGGAACCATTCCGGGCTGGCGTTTGTATGACGATACGAGACTGTACGGGCTAAACCCCGGTCAAACGTATCTGTACAACAGCGAACCTCGCGATTTGAACGCTTTTCATATTTATGACTGGCCGGAGAATGTAAGCCTCAAGCGATTGGCGCTCCGGACAAACCATGCCGTGATTCGTATGGAGGACCTGCTTCAGGGGAGCGAAATCAACTTCCTGAACTATTCCGGACCGATCCGCGCAGGCGAAACGATGGGCGATGACACCATCCATCAGACCGATGCGTCCTTCTCCTCCACGAACGGCTTTTCCTATGCATTTGCGGGAGGCGGCACGGTGCAGCATTGGGGAGATCGCATGCTGGCTCATCCGCCTTATATGGGACAGTGGCAAGAAGGCCACACCTGGCTGGAGTTCGATGTGGACATTCCGGCCGATGTGGCGGCAAGCTTCCGGGTCGGCGTACAACTCGGATCCGAGCAAAATGTGTTGCACAGCGACGGAGTGACGTTTAAGGCTCTCGCTTGGGAAAAGACGGCTGAACCCGAGACGCGCGTCGTTCTGAGCGAAGAGCAATTCAGCAGAAGCGCAACTGCAGCCCCTATGGAGCTTGATCTGTCTGCATTCGCCGGCACGACCGTAACCGTCAGGCTGGAGACGCATCCGGGAGCAACCGTTGATAATGATTCCGCCGTATGGGTGGAGCCCCGAGTTGTGCTGGAGCCGGCTGGCGAACAAGCGCGAATGGTAGAGCTGGAGATCGTGAGCCCTCAGGCAGTGGCGGAAATAAAATCGGTGTCAGGCCAAGCGGGGCTCTCCGACCTGGGCAGCGGCAAATTCGCGATAACGGCGCCGGCATCGGATACGGTCTATCTGATTTATGACACCTTGACGCCGGCGGTGCTTCCGTTTTCGCTGGATAGCGCTCCATTCGACACAAGTCTGTGGTTCGACAATGGCATCGAAGGATTGGCGCAGGCTCCCTTCGGAGGGTTTGCAGGAACCGGCTCCGTCAACAATGTTACGAAGCAGGGACTGGACGCGCATCCGCCTCAGCGAGGTCAGACGCATGTGGAATACGCCCTACGATTGCCCGTCGGTACAGATTCGGCGCTCACCGGGTTTGCCGGGATCAAGGATGGAGCGGACGACTCCGGAGGCGTCGGATTCCGTATTGCGGTAAACGGGAACATCGTATGGTCGGAAGACATAATGCCGGGCGCGGCTTGGGAGCCGTTCCATATTTCTTTGGCCGATTATGCAGGTGAGAGTGTCGTTCTGACCTTGATTACGGACTCCTTGGGCGACTACGGTTATGACTGGGCATTCTGGGGCGAGCCGAAGCTAATTGCCGACTAATTCGTCAATACGAATGAGGAAGTGGCCGATGCCCACCGTTGAAGCCTTGCCCCAGACAGTCGCGTAGTACAGGATTAAGCATTTCGGCTCGCCCAGCGGGCCGAATTACCGAACTGGGGACGGCGGGCCGCGATTGCGGCTCGCCGTTATTTGCGTGGAGCAAGGCGCCGGCAAGGCAGGGGGAGCCTCGACCTTCACCTTTTACGCTAGGATTTTCGGCTTTCGGGGGCGTATAATGGACTTGGAAATTCACTAAGCGGCAAGGAAGAAGGAGCTGAGGACATGGACACGAGCGTGAACCTGATCTACGCATTTCGATCCATCACACATCTTACTGTCAGCCGCGAGCCCATTCAGCGGAAATTGCAGTCGCGTTTTCCCTGGATGCTGTTGGGCATCGCCGGCTCGGGACATGTCCACGCGAGCGCCGAAGGGGATGCCTTTACGAGGTTGGTGCCAGGCAGTGCGCTTGTTGGCGCTGCGGGATCGGCTTCGGAGGGGATCGTCTTGCAGCCGGAGCTTTCGAAAGGCGAGTGGAAGCTTTATTGGATGGAGTTTCTGGAGCTTGAAATCCATGAGAATGCAAACGTGCTGACGAGTTTAAGCGCCGTAAGTCACATGTCGTCTGAGGGGGCCTCCTGGCTGCCGGAAGGCGAGATTGTTTTTGCCGCTCAAGCCGACGAGCTTGCGCCTCTGGCCGAACGGCTCTATTACGCCATGCATATGCAGGCGGACAATCCGCAGCAGATCCTTGTCGCCCACATGCTCGTGCAGCAAATGATGGTGTGGTGGCATGGCGAGGGCATGCGCCGCAACGCCTCCATTGTGCAGCCGACGACGGAGCAATCCGTTATGAGCGTTG
The DNA here is from genome assembly GCF_002165585.1 of Paenibacillus sp. MY03. Lineage (NCBI taxonomy): Bacteria > Bacillati > Bacillota > Bacilli > Caryophanales > Paenibacillaceae > Paenibacillus > Paenibacillus sp. MY03. The sequence goes on from NZ_MXQD01000010.1 coordinate 268,401, forward strand.
CGCATTATATGGAGGATCACTACGGGGAGCCTTTGACGAGAGAGCAGCTCGCTCGCATGGCAGGCGTGGCCGACGCCTATTTCTCCATCCTTTTCAAAAAAATGATTGGTGTTCAGCCCTCCGTCTATTTGGAGCGTCTGCGTGCGCATCGGGCAGCGGAGCTGCTTCTACTGGGCAGGGAGAATAGAGGCGATCTGACGGAAGTGGCTCTTGCATCGGGATTTCGCGACTCCTGGTACATGAGTAAACGTTTTAAGGGATTAATGGGAGTCGGTCCTTCGCTGTTCCGTACGTCCTTCGTACCGGAGAGGATCGCCTCGCTGCAGTATCCGTACACGCATCATCTGCTGGCGCTGGGCGTCATGCCGGTCGCGGCCCGATTTGGACAGGGAATGGATGCGCCATCGCCCGACGTTCGCAAAGAAACCAATGGGTTTCCGGCGCTGCTCTCCATCGAAGGACAGCGACAGCTGCTCTCCGACAGTCGTCCACAGCTTATTTTGACGTACGATACGGAGGACAAGGGGGCCAGATGGAGAGGCGTTGCGCCTGTCATCTATATCCCTTGGCTGGGAACGGATTGGCGGGGGCATCTGCGCGCGATCGGCTCTTTGCTTCTGCGGGAGCAAGCGGCGGAAGCTTTGATTAAGAGGCTTGACGGCATTGCGGGTGAGGTGCGACGGCAAATCAGCGGGAAGTACGCGCCCGGGACGATGGTCAGCGTGTTCAAGCTCGAGAACAACCGTTGTTATTTGTACGGGGTACGTGATGTGGGATGTATTTTCTACGAGATGCTGGGGTTCGAGCCACCCGCCCAAATAAAGAACAAATTAACCGGGGAGCCGAACTTGCATAGCATGGAGATTTCGATGCGCCAAATGGCGGAATGCGCGGGCGACGTCAATGTCGTTATTCTGTCGCCGGACAGCGATCAACACAGCCATCTCCTGCAAACCAACGAACATTGGCGATCATTCGAGGTGGCGTCATCCCATCGTCTCATCTATCTGGATTATCGGGACTGGCTACACTACGATCCCATTTATATAGAAGCGCAGTTGAAAAAAATTCCGGATATTTTAGGTGTAAGCTCATTGTAGTTAACAATATGACCAGTAACCTCTAATAATACGCTCTAGCAGCCTGCTGCTCGCGTCCCTATAATAATGATTATCATTATCCATAGTGACTAACAGGGGGAAGAAGAAAATGAAGTTGTATTTGTCCATCATTGTAGCAGCGATGTTGATTATAGGAGGCTGCGGAGGAAATGGCAATGCGCCGGCCAATGGAGACAAGGCCGCGACGGGATCGGCGGCAAGCCCAAGTCCGACTGCCTCGGCGGAAACAAAACCCGAAGTGCGCGTCGTGTCGACCGTAAACGGAGATGTCTCCATACCAGCTCAGCCCGAGCGGATTGCGGCTACCTATTATGTAGGCGAACTTGCCGCTCTTGGCATTAAGCCTGCGGGCACGTCTACTCGACTGCTGCCCGATCAAAGCCCGAATTTGAGCGAATTTACGTCGGGATCGGCGGATATTGGACAATTCCCTCCCAACAAGGAAGCCATCGTAGCGCTGGAACCGGATCTGATCCTTGCTACCGACTTCGATGAAGTGGATTATGTCGATTATTCCAAAATCGCGCCAACGGTCATCATTCCATGGAGCGCCGACGATGTATGGGCAAAGCTTCGCGCAGTAGCCGAACTGCTGGACAAGAAAGAAGAGGCGGAAGTCTATATTAGCGGCTACGAAGAGAAGGCAATCGCTGCAAGAGAAGCTGTGAAGGGGCATGTCGCGGAGGGAGAGACGGTATCCGTTATCCGATTCTTCGGCAGCTCCATCCGGGTGTATGGCGGACGCGACGTAGGGCATGCCTTCTATGAGGGGCTGAAGCTCGGAATGCCGGCCGCCATTGAGGCGGAAGTGGCCAAAAATCCGAACTTTACGAGCACGGAGGACATCTCTCTGGAAAATATTCCGGATTATTCGGCTGATCGCATCTTCGTCCTGGTTACGGATGAAGAAGGCGACCGGGCGTATAAAGAGGCCCAGAAGCTCGCTATTTGGTCAAACCTGTCCGCCGTGAAGGATGGCAAGGTCTATGAGCTTCCTGCAAAGATATGGTTCAATTACGACCCTATTTCGGTACAAGTGACGCTGGACGAAGCCGTTAAACTGCTGACGGAAGGCGCGAAATCATGAGTTCGGCTAAGAGCGGCCAGACGGTAGACCCAATAACAGGGGATCGCATCGAGCTCTTTGATACAACGATAATAGGCGGTGGCCCTGCGGGCTTGTACGCGGCTTTCTACAGCGGTATGCGGGATATGAAAACAAAGCTTATCGAAGCGCAGAACGAGCTTGGAGGCAGAATGCTTATTTATCCGGAAAAAATGATCTGGGACGTCGGAGGCGTCACGCCCGTACGCTGCTCTGAGCTCATCGAGAAGCTGATTCAACAAGCGAATACGTTCCAGCCTGATATCGTGTTAGGACAGCAGATCGCGTATTTGGAGCATTTGGACGACGGAACAATGATGCTTACGACGACGAGCGGCGAGCGGCATTGGACGCGCACGGTCATTCTAGCGGTAGGGTATGGCGTGCCTAGCCCGGCTAAGCTCGAGGTAGAAGGTGCCGAACGGTTCGAAATAACGAACCTTTATTATACGGTCATGAACTTGGAGAGCTTTCGGGGCAAGCGGGTGCTGTTATCCGGAGGCAGCGACACGGCGGTGGATTGGGCGATGGAGCTGGAATCCATTGCGGCCAGCATCACGATGGTCCATCGGCGCGAAAAGCTGGGGGGCCATGAGAAAAACGTCCGCCACATTATGGAATCCGACATCACGGTCATGAATCCCTACGTCATCTCCCAGCTCCATGGCGATGGAGACAGCATTCGGGAAGTGACGCTTGCGAAGGCGGATGCGGCAGGCGAGCCTACGGAAGAGAAGGTCAAATTGGAAGTGGATGCCGTGATCATTAACCATGGTCATCCCGCCAATCTAGGACCGATGACCGAGTGGGGGCTTAAGATGGAATGGAGCCAGTTCGTCGCCGGCGAGCGTATGGCTACGAGCATCCCCGGTATCTTCGCGGCTGGCGACTCTGCGACGTATGCCAACAAGCTTCACCTGATCGCGGGAGCGTTTACGGATGCGGCTCTAGCTGTTAACGGCGCCAAGCTGCACATCGAACCCAAGGCTTCTACTATGGCGTATGTCTCTTCTCACAACGGCGTTTTTAACGAAAAGAATAAAGCGCTGATTAACGAATCAAAACGGAAATAGCGGATGTTATGTCCAGCTTTTAAAGCAGGTCCTCGCCAAGGCGGAGGGCCTGTTTTTTTGCAAATAGCACTCATGTATGAGTTTTCGCAGGAGGGCGGCGATAGCCGTTTCATCTTGCGGAGATAAGCTTTTGGTGAAAAAACGACTTTTTGACGTTTTTGGTGGAACCTAACGACGATATCCTGTGTCTAATTGGGTAGAGGTGGTCGGTATGGAGCAGGATTACTGGAGGTTCGTCGAACGATTTTCGCCTGAGGATCTGAACGAGCTGATGCGGCAACACGGCCAGGAAGTATGGAATTATGCGTATTTCCTGACCAAAAGGAAGGATTGGGCGGACGATATTGCGCAGGAGACGTTTCTGAAGGTGTTCCGAAGCCCGAATCGATACCGGGGCGAATCGTCCATGCAGACGTGGCTGTTCGCGATTACGCGGAACTGCGCGTTTAATTATCGGCGATCCGCGTTTCTAAGGCGCGTCATTCCGGTGGGGCAACCCGAACGGCCGGGGAGAGAGCCCTCCGCCGAGGCTGTCGCGATGGGCAACCAGCTGGCAGACGAAATATGGGAGACCGTCATGGCCCTTCCGGCCAAATACCGCGAGCTCCTCGTACTGGATGCCAAATACGAGATGAGCCTCAAGGAGATGGCCGAGCTGACGGGATTGCCGGTCGGAACGGTGAAATCAAGGTTGTCGAGAGCGCGGCGCAAAGCCGCGGAGATGTGGGAAGGAGGCGGCGTCCATGAGCGAGCATAGGCCGGATTGGTATGGACGGATGAAGGCGGGGCCGTTCCGCGAACGCACGTTTACGGAGGAACGCATGAAGGAGATTGGGCGTATGGCGCGGGACGGCGGATGGAGAAGCCGGAGCGGTATGTGGATGTATGCCGCGTCCGGGCTGGCTGTTGCTTCCGTCCTGGCGCTCGTTCTCTTCTTGCAGCCTGTCGGTTGGTTCGGAACGAAGCCTTCTATGACCATGCCGACGGTAACGCCGCAAGCCATTCCCCAGCCGACGGAAGGTCCGAAACCCATGGTCGGCGATTTTTACGCGAAGGGGGAAACGGGTTTGTATACGGCGCCGAATCCTCATACAAAGGAAGCGGCCGTTTTCACGGTAAAGACAGGCGTTCCGCTAAAGGTGCTGGATATTTCGGGCGGATACGCCAAGGTGAACCAGGATGGCAATGCGGGATGGATGAATGCGTGGTATTTGACGAAGGAGAAGGATGAGGCTCCGGTCGATGCCGTCGAACCTTATTTGATGTTTGCCGGGAGCGCGGTGACGATGAGCGTGAATCCGGAGGAGATGGAGCCGTCGGGTCCTGAAGTCGCCCCCGGCAAAGTCGTCAAAGTCGTAAAGGAGTTCCAAGACTGGGTGGGCGTCGATATCGTAACTTATGATCAGCCTTACGGGGGGGAGTTATGGCTGCGGAAGAGCGAATTAATGGATTGGGATCCGGCAATGGCAATGGAAGGCGTTCTGAGGCAAGGAGCTGTGATCAAGGATATAAGCGGCAGAGAGATCGAGGTGCCATGGTTTAACAGCGTGTTTGTCGAAGAGAAGATGGCAAACGGGCGTTATCGGATAAGATCCGAGGATGGCATTACGGGCTTTGTCGATGGGAGGGATTTTGTGCCCAATCCTTTCATTGCGGAGAACGAGAAGCGAAGGCTGCTGTTGTCGGCGATGACGGAGAATTGGCTAATGACCTCCGAGGAAATAAAGGGTTACGAGCGGTACGCGGCAAGTCGCGATGAAAATCTGCTGAGGGGATTGTCCCCGATCCAAATTTTTCGTTATTACGTGCAGGCTCAGTTGAACAGGGACGAGAAATCCGTTTACGCCTTGTTGATTCAAGATGAGGGGCATGGGGTTCCCGACTTTGAAACCTATATGAACGACATTTCGCATGATCCAGGCCTTGCGCAGCGGACGTGGCGGTTGTGGGATAGGCTCATGATGGGTTATCGGTTGGGAGAGGAGGTCGAGTCAGGTCAAGCGACGATTACGATAAGGCCAACGTTCGGCGGGACCGTGGAGGATGTGCGGGGGTTCCAACTACTGCGCAACAAAGCAGGCATCTGGAAGGTCGCTTGGCTGCCGATGCAGTAGAAGGCAAATTCAAATCGGTGCCTCGCTGTAAATAATCTAATACGCTGGGAAAGATGACGGCCATTCTCTCTGCAATATAATAGGAGAATGGCCGTTCCTCCCTGTCAGCCCAAGTTCGGCAGCTCGATATCGACTTCCTTGCCTGCCGCCGAGGAGCGCAGGATGCCGTCGATAATGGCTTGGTTGTACAGAATCTCCGATGCCGGGATCGGAGCGGCGCTTCCGTCGCGCAGGGCGCGGACGAAGTCCTTCACCTTCTCCTCGAACACGTTCAAGTTATGTTCGATGCGCGGAAGCGAAGTCTGCGTATGCTGGCCAAGCAGATCGTGGTACAACGTCATGCTGCCGACCTGTCCGTCCCATACGCCCGACCATGGTCCTTGACCGGCAGGCGTTACTTTAAGCCCCGCATCCGTGCCGAGGAACATGGATGCGCCGAGCGTGTCCATATGCATGGCCCAGGAGATTTTGAACTGGAGCGTCATGCCTCCCTCCAGGCGAATGAAGGCCGCGCCGAAATCCTCGACGTCGAAGCGGCTTGCTTCGGGATGGTACGCGGGATTGGTGCCAAAATAGTTCGAAGTCACCGCCGACACCGTCAGCGGCTTGGGAGAACCAAGCGCCTGCAGCGCGAAGTCGAGCGAGTAACAGCCGATATCCGCCATTGCGCCCGCCCCGGCAAGCTCCTTTCGGATAAAGGTGCCTCCGGGCATCCCTCTTCGGCGTCCGCCGCCAACCTCCACGTAATACACCTTGCCCAGCTTGCCCTCCTGAATGACTTGACGAATCAGCTTCATGTTGGGGTCGTAACGCGGCTGAAAGCCGATCGTCAGCATGTTGCCGGTATCCTGCGATGCTTGCGTCATCTCGATCGCCTCGTCCAGCGTGACGGACATCGGCTTCTCCAGCAGCACATGCTTGCCTGCCCGGAGCGCGTCGAGCGTCGTCTGGTAGTGGGAGACGTTCGGCGTGCAGATGCTGACGCCGTCCAGCTCCAGCTCCAGCAGCCGGCGATGATCCTGAAATGCCTGTGCTTCCGTCAGGCCTGCGGCGTCAAGGAATTGCCGAGCCCTCCCCGGCACGATATCCGCAGCTCCTACGATTTCGACGTTCTCCATATTCTGATAAGCCCGCAGATGTCCTCCGGCGATGCCGCCGCTTCCGATGATGCCGATGCGAATGATTCTGCTCATGTGTTGCATTCATCTCCCTATTCGATAATCGTGACATTACCCTCATCGTATCATTACGGTGAGCGGCGAAGTAGTCGATGATTGCGTCACTCTCCTACTGCAAGTTTGCGACATCGGCATCGCTGTTCACTCTCGAAATTTGATAGAGCTCTGCTCCTGCGTATACAAACGATAGGCCAGACTTAGGCAATAGGGCGCTTTCATCTCCACTCATGTCCAATCGATAGACCGCAGTAGCGCATATAGATAAGAGGACATCGCTTATTTAGCTTGACTAGAGTGGAGGTAGCCAGTTGGAACAATATCAAATTGTGCCCTGGGATGATCTGTCTTCGGACGAATCGATGCGTTCCTTTAACTTGGAACAATACGTGCCGCCCGAAGTGGAGAAGCTCGCGTATGAGGTCATGAAATCTTACGATATGAGCGTCAGCGGAATGACGCTGATAACGTCCAAGCCGGACAAAGGCGGCGCCATCTGGCGGATCGAGACAAACCGCGGACCAAGGAGTCTGAAGGTGCTGCATCGGACGCCGCAGCGAAGTCTGTTCAGCGTCGGCGCGCAGGAGTACGTAGTCAGCAAGGGCGCCAGAGTGCCAGGGATTATTCTCACCAAGGATGGTCGCAATTCCGTTGAAGCCGGAGGGAAGCTGTGGATCGTAACGGACTGGATCGATACGTTGACGCCCGTCATGAAGATCGATCTGGAGGGAGCGCGGACATTGTGCCACGGTCTCGGGGAGTTTCATCAATGGTCAAAGGGTTACGAGCCGCCTGCCGAGGCGGGCAAATCGTCCCGTATTTTCAAGTGGGAGAGCCAGTACCAGAAGATCATGACGAAAATTGGCTGGTTCCGCCATATTGCCAATGCTTATCCCAATACGGAAGCGAGCGGACATCTATTGTCCGTGCTCGATACGTTCGAGGGGCAGGCGCGCGACATCCTCAAGCGGTTCCAGGAATCGGCTTACAAAAGAATGGTCGCGAAAGGCGAGGCTCACTGGGGGCTGGCCCACCAGGATTACGGCTGGTCCAACGGACAGATGGGTCCCGGCGGCATCTGGGTCATCGATCTTGACGGGGTCGCCTTCGACCTCCCTATCCGGGATCTCCGCAAAATCATCACCAGCACCATGGACGATATGGGCGCTTGGGATCTGGAGTGGATCAGGGGAGTCATCGACGCGTATCACTCCGCGAACCCGCTGGATCAAGAAACATTCGAGCTGCTCTGGATCGACATGGCGTTCCCGAATGAATTCTATAAGCACGTCAAAGAGGTTGTGTTTACGCCCGTCGAGTTCATGAACACGGAGTTGAACGCCATTCTCGACCGCGTCGTTGCTACAGAGACGAACAAGTGGGATGTGCTGCGCGAGCTGGAGAAAGACAAAACGAAGTATGCGGCCGGAGATTATCCGGACGTGACGGCTGCGCCGAGCGGGCCGTACCGCTACAAGGATTATGCCAAGGAAGGCGCGGCGCCGATCGTGGAGATACCTGGCTCCAAACGCAAGCGCAAAGACAAGGATAAGGGCGATGCCATTCGTATTGTCCTCAATCCGGACGGGAAGGCGAAGATCATTCCGGGCGGAGAAACACCGCGCAAGCTGTCCAAAAAAGAGGAAAAGAAACTTGCCAAAAAAGAAGAAAAGAAGCTTTCCAAAAAACAGTTAAAGAAGCTGTCCAAAAAAGAGTTAAAGAAGCTATCCAAGAAAGAGGAAAAGAAGTCCTCCAAAAAAGAGTTAAAGAAGCTGTCCAAGAAAGAGCTCCGCAAGCTTCAGCGGTCCGAGCAACTGGCTTCGCAAGAGGGGCTGGCAGTACGCAAGCCGGAAAAGGCCGTATCGCCGTTGCGCCAGCCGGTAAAAGCCGTGGCTCCAGAGCGAGAACGCATGAAACGCTACAAATACAGAACGGAGCCTGCCGCAGTAAAGCCGAAGTCCGGCAAGCCGAGCGCGGGCAGCGGGCAGAAGTCCAGGAGTACCGCCGCTGGGAGCAAGCCGCTTAAGCGTTCTACTTCGACTTCGAAGCCGGGAGCGGCTCTCAAGGAAGGATTAAAGAAGGCGGCGGGCGGAGGCCGTACGAGGCCAGCTTGGAACAAAGGAAAGAAGAAGGTCGGCGTGAAGCTGTATCTCACGGCGTACCGTGACAGTAAGTCGGCAAGGAGGACTGGGCTTGAACATTTTGATGATTTGCACGGAGAAGCTGCCGGTACCGAATATTAGAGGCGGAGCCATTCAGACGTATATCGGCGGTGCAGTCGGACTGCTGAAGGCGCAACACAACATTACGATCATTGGCAGGGACGATCCCGAGCTGGCAAGCGACGAGCGGGTGGACGGCGTACGTTATTTGCGCTTCGAATCAAACGGGGCTTTGGAAACCTATATGAGCAATATGATCCCGTATTTAGCGGCTGGCGGGACTTCCTACGATCTCGTTCATATTTTTAACCGGCCTCGTCTCGTCATGCCTATCTCGAAGATCATGCCGAATGCCCGAATCGTGCTCAGCATGCATAACGACATGTTTAACCCGCACAAGCTGGCCAAGGAGGAAGGCGACGCCGTCGTGGAGCGGGTCGATACGATCATTACGATCAGCAACTACATCGGTGCCGCCATCTGCAAGGACTATCCGCAAGCGGAGTCCAAGATTCGCACGATCTATTCCGGCGTCGATCTGGGCAGATTCGCCCCGTGGAAGCAGTCGAGGGCGGCGCTTCGGGACAGGGAGGATATTCGAGCCCAGCACGGACTTGGCAACAAAAAAGTTATTCTATTCGTCGGTCGGTTGTCGCGCAATAAAGGACCGCATGTACTCGTACGCGCGATGTCCCAGGTCAAACATTCTGATGCCGTGCTTGTCATCGTGGGAGCGGCCTGGTACAGCGATGACCGCATCAGCGATTATATCGCTTATCTTCGAGCAATGGCGGAGACGTCGCCGCTTCCCGTTATGACGACGGGATACGTGCAAGCGAGCGACGTGCATAAGTGGTTCTGCGCGGCGGATATGTTCGTCTGCACATCGATCTGGGAGGAGCCGCTTGCGAGGGTTCACTACGAGGCGATGGCGGCGGGTCTGCCGCTCATCACGACTGCGCGCGGCGGCAATCCGGAGATCATCCGCGGCAATAACGGCGTGATCGTTCAGAATCCGGAGGACCCGGCGGAATACGCGACAAAAATTAACGCGATGCTGTCCAACTTGGGAGAATCCCGGCAGATGGGGCTTAACGGCCGCAAGCTGACGGAGGATAACTTTACCTGGAGTCACGTTGCGGGCAACATTTTGGAGGTATGGAATACCCCTAGACAGGCGCCCGTTGAGCTCGTTACCGAGGAATCCGATTCTGCGGTCGAGCAAGGAGCTCCCGAAGAGGGAGAGGCCGACGATATGGACGGGGCGGATCCTACGGGTGACGAGTCTCTATAGTCACTCCTAGAGGTAGATGTTTTGTCGATAAGAGGCAATCAACTTGGGCACGGCGAGGCTGAAGGCTAGTTATAGGCTCGTAATCAAGCCAGTCAAAAAAAGGACTGCATTCTCTCCGCAGGGAGTGGAACAGTCTTTTTTGCTTTTCCCGGACAGCAGGGCTCTCCGCCCAAGGACGGCACTCGTTAGGCTGCTCAGGGCACAATAGCCCGACCTTTTCGCGCTATTGCTTCGCTCGGAGTTCCTTTATTGGGCCTTGTAGCCCGACCTTTTCGGGCTATTGCGCCAGCTGGGGCTGCTCTGCATGCTGTATTCCGATCAAGTTCATCGTTGAGTACTCCGCTTCTTGGGAAGCAACGCCGAAAGCCCGTTCCGCTAACGGAACGGGCAAATTTTTGAGGACTAGAGGATATAGTTGTAGAATAAGTCCTCCTCTTAAATCCTCCTCTTAAATCCTCCTCTTAAATCCTCCTCTTAAATCCTCCTCTTAATCGTCCTCTTAATCGTCCTCTTCTTCATCCTCTTCGTCATCCAAATAATCATCCAAATCGTAATCTACATCGTCGTCCTCATCATCGTCGCCTTCTTCGCCGTCGCGCTCATCCTCATCGACCTCGAACGTGACTTCTGCGACCGAGTCCCACTTGATCGATTCGAGCAGCCGTTTGGCGGCTTTGCTGGACAGCTCCTGTCCCTCCAGATTCATTACTTTCTTGCTGCCGTCCTCGTAAACGAGACTCATGCTGATCACCGTGTTCTCCTGGAGCACTTCTTTGCTTTGTTTCTTTAAGCTGGACAACTTATCACTCCTCCGTCCGGTACATTATTGGCCCTCCGTATATTGTATAAGAGGCGAAGGCTGTTGGATTGGGTTAATGAGACAGGTTATTCGTCGATTTTCTCGAAATAGAAGAAAGCATTAAAAAACGTATTGACTCTCACGTTACGTGATACTTTAGAGTAAGGGTTGAAAGGAGGCCGAAGCGCCATGAAGGTAAAAGAGGTTGCGGATCTGACCGGGATCAGCGTGCGCACGCTGCATCATTACGATGAGATCGGATTGTTAGTTCCCGACGGGACCACGGAGGCGGGGTATCGCGACTATTCGGAGCGAAATCTTGAGCTTCTGCAACAAATTTTATTTTTTCGGGAGCTTGGGTTTTCTTTGAAAAAAATCAAGGAAATCGTCACAAGCAAATCGTTCGACCGGCTGGAAGCGCTGGAGCGGCATCGGGAGATGCTGAACGAGAAGCGAAGCCAGCTGGAGCAATTGCTCCGAACGGTGGAGCAGACGATCAGACACGCGAAGGGAGAGGTAACCATGACAAACGAAGAAAAATTCAAAGGCTTCGATTTCGGCAGCAACCCATACGAACAAGAGGCAAGAGAGCGCTGGGGCGACAAGGCCGTCGACGAATCGAACGCGAAGATGGAGAAGCTGAAGCAGGATGGCAAAATGCAGGCTTTCCAAGACGAGATGAACGAATTGTACAGGAAGCTGGCGTCCGTCCGCCATGACGATCCGTCATCGGAGGCGTCGCAAGAGGCGATCGGCCAATGGTTCACGCTGCTGAACCAAATGGGCTCGTATTCGCTGGAGGCGTTCAAAGGTCTCGGGCAGATGTATGTTGATGACGCACGATTCACGCGTAATATCGACCAGTTCGGAGAAGGTCTCGCCCTGTTCATGCGGGACGCGATGGCATATTACTCAGACAGCCGGCTTGGCTAAAATGCGGCGAACGGAAGAATAGAGGTAGCCGAGGCTCTTGGAGCCCGGCTGTCTCTTCTCGGATGAAAGGATAGCATAAGTTTTCTCATGCTTGACCTATCCTTTTCGAGATGGAACCCGCGGTCTTTCCCGAGGGCATCGAAGCCAGTTCACCTTGGGCATTCTTCCGATAGTAACATTGTGTGGTTGCACGACCTTATGGGAGTGGAGACCATTGGTATGCCTAATCTATAAATAAAGGGAAAAGCTCAGACTGTTGAATAACCTCATTTATGCGGCAGGGGTTTGAGTTACGGAACGACATTTGGTGTTAATTGGTAAAAATAGCGCGTGTCCATGTTGTAGACCGCCAACGTGCGCCTCCTTTCGAGCCAGATGCCGTGCAATTTTCTTCAGATTTTGGGAAATTGCCGTCATCAAAGACTGCTCCCGCATTTTGTTTATCCCGCGGAGCCTGCTTCGACGATAGCCATGAAGATTTTTTGCATCTGCAAAGCTTCGCTCAATCGTTTGGGCACGAAGTCTATACAGTGCTTCACCTTCTGGGCTTTTGCGGTTAATCATCACTTGTTCTTTATGCTCTTCCCAAATATGACGCTGAATCTTACGTTGCTTATTTTCGGCCTGCGTGCACTGTGGCAACATCGGACATGAAGCACAACTATTGGGGGCGGAAACGTATTCCCGGTAACCTGCACGATTCGTGGTGTAGTAGCTCAGTTGTTGTCGGGCTGGACAAATGTAAACATCTTGTTCCGAATCGTAGATGAAGTCACTCTTTGCCAATAGTCCCGGTGTGCTGCTTGCCTGTCGATAGTTGATGACCGGGAAAATATTCATCTCCAATGTTTTTTTGCAAATGTAGGGCGTCATATAGCCGGAGTCCAGTAACACGGCCTCTAATGTTGTATCAAAACCAAAGGTTTGGATTTGGCGTTGCAGTCGCTCGAGATAGACGGTGGAATCGTTCACGTTGCCAGATGTCACATGAACGTCTGTGATGATATTGAATTTGTGATCCACGGTGCGATGGTCGAGATAATGGAACCCTTCTGGCTTATTGCGGCGATTCATAAAACCACAATCCGGATCTGTTGTACTGACTTTATGTTTGGTGACTTCCACCTCCTCTTTCGGAGCTAAAGGCTTTTTTTCGTGAAGTTCTCGATCCTCGTTCACGGCTTGATGAAGTTCTTCCAGATACTCGTGAGGCGTCTTCTCGATGACCTGCACGGTATAGGCGTTATTGTTGGCATCGGCTCGAACATGCGTCGAATCGGTAATGAGTACGCGGCCTGCCACCATGTGGTGTTGCATCGCTAAACGCACAACTTCTTCAAAAATCTCCTGAAACAGGTTCGTTCCCGCAAAACGGTTGTTTCGGTTAAAACTGATCGTTGAATGGTCGGGTACCTTGTCTACGAAACGCAGTCCCAAAAACCAGCGGTACGCCGCATTAGGAAAGATCTCTTTTTCTAATTGGCGCTCAGAACGAATATTGAAGAGGTAACCAATGAGCATCATTTTGAACAGGACGATGGGATCGATAGGTGGTCTTCCCGTTGTTGCTGTGTAATAGGGACGCGTTAACTCGGTAATAAAGGAGAAATCGACATGGTCGTGAATGACTCGAAGAAGATGATCTTGAGGCACCAATTGTTCCACACAAACCAGTTCCATTTGATAATCGGTTGAAGAGTCTGACTTATTGGTGTTCCGCACGATAACCACACCTTTCGAGTACAATTTATCACCTATATTATAACAAATTAACGCGTTAATTTGATGAACGATTTAAAGATTGGTGGGTTTCTCAACAGTCTGA
>NZ_MXQD01000100.1:0-7540 GCF_002165585.1 Paenibacillus sp. MY03
AAATCCTACCTCTAAACGCGGTCGCTCATCTCTGAAATACCTCGATAGAGGGTTTCTCATAACAGTAATCCCCTGCCTGCATGAATCTCATTCCGCTTTTGACAAAAAGGATAGGGCTGGGATATAATAACGACAGATTTAAGGCCAAATTTCATATGATGCAACACCCGGAGGAGCCTGCCAAACGCGGGCTCTTTTTGCGTTTTTTCAGGCATACGCGGGCAACCGTGATACTCGCAACCATAATAGTGCGAAGAATAACCTCTAATGAGGGATATGATGCTGCGTGGAAATGGCCATACTTTAGAGATAGAGGGATTAAGGGGGATAGATTGTGTCAGTCATTCATTTCGTCATTATTTTGCCTTTTTTGTTCGCTCTGATTGTGCCAATCGCGAACAAGATACTACCGAAAGTTCATACGGGCTGGTTCGTGCTGCCCCTGCCGATTGCGATATTCGTTCTCCTGTTGTCTATGATCCCAAGCATAGACAACGGCAGCGAGATAAGCGGCTCCCTTCCATGGATTCCTTCGCTCGGCATTGGATTCGACGTTTATGTGGATGGACTTAGCTTGCTGTTTGGCTTATTAATAGCGGGAATCGGTTCATTGGTTCTGTTGTATTCCATTTATTATCTGGATAAGAGCAAGGAGAAATTATCGTACTTTTATGTTTATCTGATGTTGTTTATGGGAGCGATGTTCGGACTTGTGTTGTCCGATAACCTGATGGTGCTCTACGCCTTCTGGGAGCTGACGAGCATCTCCTCATTTCTCCTGATCGCCTTCTGGGATCGACGGGAGCGTTCGCGGTACGGCGCGCTTAAGTCCATGGTCGTTACCGTTTGCGGCGGTCTTGCGATGTTTGCGGGTTTCGCGCTTCTGTATGTGATGTCGGGTACGTTCAGTATTCGGGAATTGCTGGAGACCATACCGCAATTGGCGGAACACAAGTTGTTCGTAACGGCCATGCTGCTCGTTCTGGCAGGCGCATTTACGAAGTCGGCCCAGTTCCCGTTCCATATTTGGCTGCCGGATGCCATGGAAGCGCCGACGCCCGTCAGCGCCTACTTGCATTCCGCGACCATGGTCAAGGCCGGCATCTATCTGGTTGCCCGCCTTAGCCCGGTTTTCTCCGGACATGCCGTCTGGCTATGGATGGTATCCGGCGTCGGGCTTCTTACGTTGATCTATGGTTCCTATCGGGCGATCAAGCAAACGGATCTGAAGGCATTGCTTGCCTTCTCGACGATTAGCCAGCTTGGTCTCATTATGAGTTTGCTCGGGATGGGCTCGGCCGCGGCATTTTATCCGGGCACCAGCCAATACCTGTTCTTCGCCAAAGCGACGACGGCCGCGATTTTCCACCTTATCAACCACGCGGTCTTCAAAGGCGCGCTGTTTATGGCGGTAGGCATCGTCGATCACGAGACGGGTACGCGCGACATCCGGAAGCTTGGCGGACTGATGGCGGTTATGCCGATTACCTTCACGATCACGCTGCTTGGCGCCTTCTCGATGGCAGGCATACCGCCATTCGGCGGCTTCCTCAGCAAGGAGATGTTCTTTACGGCGCTGCTGCAAATCCGCGAGCTGTCGTTCGCCAGCATGCAATTGTGGGGTTCCCTGTTTCCGATCGTGGCATGGGTCGCCAGCGTATTCACGTTTGCCTACAGCCTGCTGCTTGTGTTCCGAACGTTTAGCGGGAAAGCGCAGTTCGAGAAGCTCGAGAAGAAGCCCCATGAAGCGCCGCTCGGCATGCTGATACCGCCGCTCGTCCTGGCATCGCTTGTCGTGGTGTTCGGCCTGTTCCCGAATCTGTTATCCCATACGCTGATTGAACCCGCAATGGCGGCGATTCATTTCACCGGTCTTCAGCCGCAGGAACAGTTTATGGTTTCCATTGATATGTGGCATGGCTGGAATACGGAGTTGTATATGACCATTGGCGTCGCTATCGTCGGTACTGCAATATTTATTCTGCAGCGACGAGCCGCATGGGTAAGCAAGCCGCTCACCAATCGGGTCTCGCTGAACGGCGTTTACGATGACGGGCAACGCCTGCTTGACAATGTTGCCGGACGATTGACTTGCCTGTATATGACGGGCTCCGTTCGTCATTATTTAATCTATATCTTCTTGTTCCTTGTGCTGTCTTTGGGATTGACCATGTGGCTCGAGGGAGCATTTGCGCTGAACACGGAAGGAATGGCGACAACCTCCTTCTATGAAGCGATCGTCATCGGAGCGCTTGTTCTGTCCGCTATAGCCGTTCCGTTCGCGAACTCAAGGCTGATGGCTATCATTCTGACCGGGATGGCAGGGTATATGGTGACGCTATTTTTCGTCATCTTCCGGGCGCCGGATCTGGCGTTGACCCAGTTAATCGTGGAGACGGTGTCCGTGGCCCTCTTCCTGTTATGCTTCTATCACCTGCCGAAGCTCAAAAAGGAGCTTGTCAGACTGCCGTTTAAAGTATGGAATCTGTTGATCGCCGTCAGCGTTGGCGCGGTCATGACGCTTATTGCGCTAAGCGCAAGCGGCAGCCGAAAGTTCGAATCGATCTCCGATTATTTTATCGAGAACAGCTATAAGCTTGCCGGCGGGAAAAATATCGTCAATGTGATACTCGTCGACTTTCGGGGCTTCGACACGATGCTGGAAATTGTCGTGCTTGGCATTGCGTCCTACGGCATCTATGCGCTGATCAAGCTAAAGGTGAAGGAAGACGAGAACGATAGGCCGCTTGGGCAAGACGGTATGAAATACGATGTGTATGCCGGTATTCGAAGCAATGACGTTATCCTGCGCACGGTTGCCAAGCTGGTGGTAGTCCTCGTCCTGATCTACTCCATGTATCTGTTCTATATGGGGCATCATCATTCCGGAGGCGGATTTATCGGAGGTTTGATGGCTTCGGCAGCGCTTCTGCTGTTGGCTATTACCAATGGCGTGGATAAGATCGCGCGCATCGTTCGCGTGGATTTCAAACGACTTACGGCAATCGGCATTCTGATTGCATTATTAACCGGAACCGGCAGCTTCCTGGCAAATGTGCCGTTTCTAAGCCATACATTCGGCTATTTCGACATTCCGCTCCTTGGAGAGCTGGAGCTGGCGACGGCAACGCTATTCGATCTGGGCGTCTATCTGACCGTTATTGGCGTAGCGTCGACCATCTTGTTTACGATCGGGAGGGATAAGTAGCGATGGAATTGTATATGTCACTCGCGATCGGCGTGTTATTTACGGTCGGCATTTATCTTATCCTGTCCAAGAGTCTGCTCCGTATCGTGCTGGGGTCTTCCTTCCTGTCGCATGGCGTACATCTGCTGCTGCTGACGATGTCGCGTCTAAAGACCGGAGCGCCGCCGCTGCTTGACGAGAAAGCGGAAGCTTACGTAGATCCCTTGCCGCAGGCGTTGATCCTAACGTCAATCGTCATCAGCTTCGGCGTCACTTCGTTCCTGCTAGTCCTTGCGTATAAGGCATACAAAAAGCTGGGTACGGATGACATGGAAGAGCTAAGGGGGAACGAGAATGAATAACTTGCTTGTACTGCCGCTGCTCGTCCCGCTGTTTACTTCGGTCCTGCTTGTCTTTATGCGGCGAAGTATTTTGTTGCAGCGCTGGTTGAGCGGGGCAAGCAGCCTCGCGGGCGTCGCTATCGCCGTATCCATCGTCATTCATGTCAAAGAGGACGGCGTTCAAACCCTGTATATGAGCGGCTGGGCACCGCCTTATGGCATTGCTTTTGTCGGAGATATGCTGGCCGCGCTGCTTGTGCTGGCAACGACGGTCGTCGGTTCCTTCATCGTATTTTTTTCAATGGGCAGCATAGGGGAAGAGAGAGAGCGCTATTTTTATTACCCGCTTTTGCAATTTCTGCTCGTTGGCGTTAACGGATCATTCCTGACGGGCGACATCTTTAACCTTTTTGTTTGCTTCGAAGTGATGTTAATCTCCTCTTATGCGCTCATCGTGTTAGGAGGGACGAGGCTTCAACTCCGGGAAACGCTCAAGTATGTCATCATAAATGTCGTATCCTCGGCCCTGTTCGTGGCAGCCGTGGCTTACTTGTACGGCGTGACAGGGGCGCTTAACATGGCCGACTTGTCCCTGAAGGTGGCGGAAGCCGGACAAGGAGGCATCCTCAACGTCATAGCGCTGTTGTTCCTGATCGTGTTCTCGCTGAAGGCGGGCCTCCTCCTTTATTTTTGGCTGCCAGGCGCCTACAGCGCGCCGCCGACTGCGGTTACGGCTCTGTTCGGCGCGTTGTTGACCAAGGTGGGGGTGTATGCGCTCGTGCGCACCTTCACTTTGGTCTTCGGCGGCATGCCGGAGGTGACGCATGTCTGGATCGGCTGGATGGCGGGCGCAACGATGGTTCTAGGGGCGTTCGGGGCGCTGGCTTACAAGGATATCCCGCGCATCCTGAATTACAATATTGTTATAAGCGTGGGCTTTATCGCTTTCGGGCTTGCCACGGCGAACCGAGACTCATTGGAAGGCGTTGTTGTCTATCTATTGCACGATATGATAGCCAAAGCGCTGCTGTTATTGCTCGGAGGGTTAATTATTCGTGCGGCGGGCACGTGCAAGCTCTCCGAGATGGGCGGACTGATGCGGCGCAATGCGCTGCTCGGATGGATGTTTTTCGCGACTATACTAGCTATTGCGGGCATTCCGCCTCTTAGCGGCTTCGCAGGAAAGCTGCTCATTGTGCGCGGCGGTCTGGAAGGCGAGCATTATCTGCTGACCGCGGTTTCGCTGGCGACAAGCTTTGTTGTTCTGTATTCTTTGATGCGAATATTCATGGCGGCTTTCTGGGGCGATGAGCGTGCGACGTCTTCTGCGACCGACACAAGAAAGGCCGGTCTGTTGCTGCCGACCGCGGGATTAATGCTTATTGTTGTTGCGATGGGCTTCGGGTCGGAATGGATATATGAATTCGCTAGCGAGGCAGGGCGGACCCTCCTGGACCCGTCCGGCTATGTACAAGCGGTGTTGAAGGAGTAGAGCATGATGAGAATGATAAGGAAAACAGGGGCTGTCTTAAGATTGATAGCCATGTTTAACAAGGAACTGTTGTTGTCCAGCGTGACGGTTCTTCGGGAAGTGCTGCGCCCCAAGCTCAACATTCGTCCAGGTATCATCAAGCTGGATACGGAGCTAAGGACCGATTTTGAAATTACCTTATTGTCAATCCTGATCTGTTTGACGCCGGGGACGCTTACGCTTGATGTATCCGGCGACGGGAGAACATTGTACATTCATGCCATGGACATTAACGACCCCGACGAGCTTGCGGCGCAGATCAAAGGATCTTTCGAACGCGCCATCATGGAGGTAACGAGATGACGACAAC
Source organism: Paenibacillus sp. MY03 (assembly GCF_002165585.1). Classification (NCBI taxonomy): domain Bacteria; kingdom Bacillati; phylum Bacillota; class Bacilli; order Caryophanales; family Paenibacillaceae; genus Paenibacillus; species Paenibacillus sp. MY03. The sequence continues at coordinate 5,370 of NZ_MXQD01000100.1, forward strand.
ACTGCTGTGGGTTTCCCTTATTTTGTTATCGCTTGCCATATTGGGAGCCTTGTACCGATTGCTAAAGGGGCCGTCTATTGCCGATCGGATTGCGGCGCTGGATACGATAGGCATTCTATTGCTGTCCATGATTGCCGTCCTCGGCATAACGACGGGGACTCGGGCGTATTTCGACATCATATTGGTTATCGGCATATTAACCTTTATTGGGACAACCGCAATGGCGAGATATATCGAGAGGGGGGTTGTCCTTGAGTCTGGAGATGATGGAACAAATCATTGAAGTTGTATTTGCAATCCTGATCCTATTGGGGGCAGTCATCGCGGTTATTAGCGTGTTCGGGCTCATACGATTGCCGGATGTGTATTTGCGCTCCCACGCCGCTACCAAGAGCGCCACGCTTGGCGTGCTTCTTATTCTGCTAGGCGCTTTTTTTTACACTTGGTTCGTTCATGATTTTTTCAGCATCAAGCTGCTCCTGGGTATTTTGTTTGTTTTTATCACTTCGCCCGTTGCGGGCCATCTTAACGCGCGGGCTGCTTACCGATCAGGCGTAGCTTTGTGGAAGGGAAGCGTACGCGATGATTTCAGAGAAGCGATCAAACAAGAGAGGCAACAGGAGATAGAGGAAATAAAAAAGCAATTAAAAAATTAGATTAACCGAGACCAGAACCACGTCCATTGGATGTGGTTCTATTACGGTTGAAAAATAAAAAAATTGACTTTAGCTCCGTACATGTCTAAAATTTTAACAGTAAAAAATATTCACATTTAATGGAGCCGCGATATGAAAATAGGAAATGAGGTCAAGAATGAAGACGGAGAATAAGTCAACTGCAGTATGGAACATGATATTACGAGGCGTTATTGTTGTTATTGGTGCCTTAATTACAGCCTACGGCCTTGAAGCCGTATTAATTCCGAACAACGTATCCGATGGAGGCGTGACAGGTCTCAGTATCGTAGGGTCAAGGCTCTTCGATCTGCCTTTAGGTCTTCTCATTGCGATTCTAAATATCCCTTTTGTCTATTTGGGCTATAAGCAGATTGGCAGAAGCTTCGCGATTTATTCCGTGCTCGGCATCGCATCGCTGGCAGCCGGCACCTTCTTTATGCATCATATTACGCCGATCGTGGAAGGCGATACGCTGCTTGTTACCGTTGTAGGCGGTATTATCATCGGCCTGGGGATGGGTCTTGCGCTGAGGAACGGCGGCGCGCTGGACGGCATTGATATGCTGGCGGTACTGCTCTCGCGGAAGCTGCCGTTCGGAACAAGCGATATGATCCTGTTCCTTAATGTATTCGTGTTTATCGTTGTATCGACAGTTTTTGGTTTAAAAGGGGCTATCCTATCGGGAATCGCCTATTTTATCGCTTCGAAAGTCATACATATCGTCGAGGAAGGCTTGAGCGGGGCCAAAACGTTTAAAATCATTACCAAACATCCAGAGATGATGATCGAAACGATTCGCGATCGACTGGGCCGCGGTGCTACGTATGGCGTGGTGCAAGGCGGTTATACAAATGAACATTTCAAAGAAATTACATGCGTAATCAACCGCTTGGAAGAACGGAAGATGAAAGAAATTATTCGCGAAATCGACGAGAATGCTTTTATCATGGTGTATGAAGTGGCTGAAGTGAAAGGCGGCAGCTTTAAGAAAAAGGACATTCACTAGGCACAACCATGAAAACACTGACCTTCGTTGTCAGTGTTTTTTGTATGCCGCCCCTTTTAAACGCGGCCGCTCTTTCTTTAAAAGGGAGCGGGCGGGAAGATGCGGGAGAGCCGGATAATGGGAGGAGGGCGTGTGGAAAACGTGTAAGAGCGCCGCCTCTTGTGCAGCGTGTGGGAGTGACATTCTTTGTGAGATGAGCGTGGGTGCTGCGCCGCTGCTGCTGCCCGCACCGTACCGTACCGTACCGTACCGTACAGTACCGCACTAGTCAGCCATGAATAAAATAGAGGGAAAATCGCCATTTAATCTCGCTTCTATACCGAATTTTGCGGATTTAGAGGGAAATCCTACCACTAATTTAGGCCGAATCACTGTCCGCCCTCCTTTCTACTTGGATTAGAGGGAGAATTTCCCTCTGACGTGTCGAAGAAACGGAAAGTCATTCAATTAAAGGGAGTTTTTCCACTAGCGTTGCATTAATGTTCCCA
>NZ_MXQD01000101.1:0-932 GCF_002165585.1 Paenibacillus sp. MY03
AACCTACTTACACAAACTTCTTGACGCTACCACAAATAACTCGATTCGTTAAGATTAGAGGGAGCTTTTCCCGTTATTTCCGGATTAGGCGTACGATTGGCTTCCCTTCCCATTCCATCGTGCAACCATGCTTTGTTAATGCTGGAAGATCCATCGGCGTTTTTAACGCCTACAGCCGCTTATTCGCATACTTTTTGACCCCATATGGCGTTTTTAACGCCTACGGCCTCCTATAACCAAGAAGGCCGCCCCAGGCGGCCTTCCGGCATTCTTTTCGTTCATCAGTCCTTGCCTTACTTCGCCAGAGAGCCTTGCAGGCTGCTTGCGTTAAACGAAGGATCCGCCTGAATATTGGTCAAACCGTCGGCGCGCGTCGTTGCGAGCGCCTTCTTGTAACGTTCGTTCAAGTCGGCGATGATGCTGTCGAGCGACGAATTGCCCGTCAAAATATATTCCGTGAAGACGTCCGCCGCCTTCTTGCCTTCCAGCTTCGTTTCCGTGATGGAACTCGGCGTAGCCGGATAGATGCCGTCGTACTTGGTAGGCAGGAAGCCGTCGATGCCCTTCAGCTCGGGTTGTCCCGAAGCTTCGTTGACGAACGGCAGAACGGATAGTCCGAGTCCCTTCTCCTGATACTCGACGCGCAGCTCCTTGCCGTACACGTATTCCACGAACTTGGCCGCGGCTTCCTTGTTCGAAGACTTGGAGCTGATGCCGAGGTAACCGCCCGCATTGACCCACGACACGCCGTCTACGACGCCGTCCGAAGTCGGCACTTCCGCGGCCGCCCATTTAATGTCCGTCGGGAATTGGGAGGTGTATACCGCAGGCTCGCCGGAATGATTGACGTACATGCCGATCTTGCCTTGGGCGAATTGCGCGCGAAGCGGATCGATGTCGAGCGATTCCGCGCCCGGGATCATGCTGCCGTC
>NZ_MXQD01000102.1:0-6401 GCF_002165585.1 Paenibacillus sp. MY03
CGCCCGGGATCATGCTGCCGTCCACCTTGATCTGGCGAAGCGCTTCGACGACGTCGCGGTACATTTCGAAGTCGAACTCGCCCGTCTGGTAGTTGTAACCCTCGTGGCTCGTCGCGGAGTCCAGCGTGCCCGACGCGTAAGCCGGGCGAGTGAAGCCGGAGCCGCTCTTGAAGTTGCTCGCGAAACCGTAGATGCCTTGCGATTTGCCGGCTTCCGTGATTTTTTTGGCGGCGTCGACCATCTCGTCCAGCGTCTTCGGAGGCTCGGAATAACCCGCTTGCTCCATCAGATCCACGTTGTAGAGCAGTCTCCAGAACTGGCCGGTGTTCGGAAGCGTATAGACGACTCCGTCCATCTGATAGACGTTGTCGACCAGCAAGCCGTCGAATTGCGCCAGGAATTCCGCGCCGAGCAGCTCTCCCAGCGGAGCCAGATATCCTTTGTTCACGTAGGTCGGGAAGTCGTTGACCTTCAGCACGTCCGGCGCCTGGTTGCTGGAGAATGCCACGTCGACCGCCTGGTTGTAGTTGTCCGCCATGACTTTCATCTCGACCACGATATTGTCCGTGTTGGTCGCGTTATATTCATCTACCTTCGTCTGCATGTAATCCATATCATGGCGATCCATCGTCCAGTAGGTAATCTTCGTCTTCTCTCCAGAGGCTCCGCCTTGCTCGCCTTGGTTGCCCCCGTTCACGTTCGCGTTGCCGCCTGTCCCAGAAGAACAAGCCGACGCAAGCAGGGCAAGAATCGTCAAACCGCTTAACGTAAGCGCATACTTTCCACCGAATACTCTCTTCATCTGTCTTACCTCCCCTTTATCTGGCTCGCGGGCCGCCCGAAGCGCTTCGACCGGCAATTTGCTTGCCTGTCCTGATTGTAGCACCTCCGGCTCCACCTCCAAGAAGGGCAAAATAACGATTCATGTAGGGTAAAATGACTCTCCTGTTCCCCCTGTCCGAGCTTACTCCGTCCCTCCGCCTTCATATTTGCTCCTGAATTCCGTAGGCGTCATGCCCGCGTGTTTCTTGAACAGCTCGCTGAAGTACGGACGGTCCCGATAGCCCAGCTCGAACGTCACGTCCTGCACCTGCATGCCCTCCAGCAGCAGCTTCTTGGCCTTCTCCATCCTCGCGCCCGTGACGTGCTGCATGAAGGTCATGCCCGTCTCCTTCTTGAACAAGTTGGAGAAATAGCTGGGACTCAAATGAACGGCGGCCGCGCATTCCTGCACCGACAGGTCCGTTCCAAGACGTTCGCTCGCGTACTGAATGGCCTGGTGGATCAACTGGCCGGCGTCGTTCTTCTGCCGCTTCTGCATCCAGTCGCAGCCCGTCAGCCCAAGCTCCCGCACCCCGTCCATCAGCTCCGACGTCGAGGCGTACTTTCCTTTCTTGAGCGCCACGAGACGTTCGTCCAGCCATCTTCTCTGCTCCGGATCGGCCTTCTCTGCAAGCACCCGGTACATCGCGAACGCGAGCCCGTAGAACAGGTTGGTCAGATTATCGGGATCTGGCGGGGCCGGGTAACGCAGACATTCCTCGAACATATCCCCCAGAAGGCGTTCCGTTCCTTCGCGGTTGCCGGACCGAAGGCAATAGAGCAGCTCCGTCTCCTTCTCCGGCGAATATTGCGGCGTCATGCCGACCTGGCGTTCGATATCCTTATATGCGATCATGCTCCCGCTGCCAAAATAAAACTGATAGCTCAGCGCCGTCCTCGCCTGCGCGTAGGACATGGCGATCTCGCCGATCGTGTCCGCGTGGCCCCCGATGCCGATCGAGATGTCCCGCTTCGCGTACAGGCTGACGTTATTGCGGCAAGCCTCCGCCAGCGCCAGCACGTCGGGGTCGTCGCCGTCGTTGACCAGGATGACGAAAGGACCCGATTGCTCGCGGAACAACACGCCTTTGACGTGTTTCTTGAGCGTCTCCTCCAAAATATTCTGCACCGCGAAACGGCTAAGCTCCACTTCGCGCACCGGCATCGGCGAGTTCTCCTCCGGCAGCCCGTCGATCTGGACCGCCATCGCGATAAAGCCCCGCGGCTCCATGTCGATGCCGAGGAACTCCCACTTGTCCGCCGCCCGCGCAGGCTGCTCCTCGTGGCGGATCAGCAGCCGGAAGTATTCCTGCCGCAGATAGGGCAGGCTCTCCCGCAGCTTCCGCTCCAGCGCCAGGCGGTCCAGCTTCTTCGCCCGCTCCTCCTCGATCTGCGCTTTAGCGTGGAGCACCACTTCCTCGATCTGCTTCACCGTGAACGGCTTCAGCACGTAGTCGAAGGCGCCGAGCCTCATCGATTCCCGCGCGTATTCGAATTCCGAATACCCGCTGAAGAAGATGACCTTGGCGGTCGTGCCGCTCTCTTGCAGCTCCCGCACCATATCGAGGCCGCTCGCCAGCGGCATCCTGATGTCCGTCAATATGATGTCCGGCTGCCGCTCCCGAATGAGCTGCAGCCCTTCCTTGCCGTTCACGGCCGTTCCGGCGATGTCGATGCCGTGCGCCGCCCAATCCACCTTCTTCAGAATGCCGTCGATGACCGTTCTCACGTCGTCTATAATGCACATGCTCATGTTGCTCATGATTCTCTCACCTCTTGCATCGGAATGACTAGCTTCACTGTGGTTCCCTCGCCCGGCGAGCTCTCCAGCTGCATGTCGGCCAGATGGCCGTAATAAAGCGACAATCTGGCCCTGATGTTGGACAAAGCGTAGCCACCGGAGGAGCCGCCGCCGTCCATGCCCGCCCGGAGCCGCTCCAATACTTCGGGGCTCATGCCGCTCCCGTTGTCGGCGACGGCAAGCGTCAGCATGCCCCCGTTCGCGGCGGCCGTAATATCGAGGCGACCCGGCCGGTCCAGCTCCTGGAAAGCGTGAAGAATGCTGTTCTCGACCAGCGGTTGCAGCATGATTTTCAGCACGGGCACCTCCAGAAGGCCTTCGTCCTCGCAATGGAACTCGTAAGTGAATAGCTCGGGATAACACATCGTCTGCAGCTTCAGGTACTGCTCGACGTGGTTCAGCTCCTGGCGGAGCGTCGTGATTTCCTTGCCGTTATTCAGCCCTAGCCGGAACAGCAGCGACAAGGACACGATCATCTCGCTGACGGCCTGCTGCTCCTCCATCTCGCTTTTCCAATAGATCGTGTTCAGCGTGTTGTAGAGAAAATGCGGATCGATCTGCGCCTGCAGCGCCTTGATCTCGGAATACCGCTTCTCCTGCTCCGACGTTTTGACCTCCTCGATCAGCTCGCCGATCTGGTCCATCATGCGGTTGAACTTATACCCAACCTGGCTGATCTCGTCCTCGAAAGGACTCTCGAAACGCACGTCCAGCTTGCTCTGCTCGACCTTGAACATCAGATTGCGCAGCTTGAACAACGGCTTCAGCAGAAGCTCCGACAGCATGCTGGAGAGGACGAGCGCGAGCAGGACGCAGACGCCCATAATCGTCAGGATCGTCCAGCGCATCTGGGCGACGGGCGCAAGCAGCTGCTTCTTGGATTGATAGCCGATCAGCACCCAGTCGGGATTCATCCCGAGCCCGGCGTAGTTGACCAGGTAGACGCCGTCCGAAGCGGTTTCGTATTCAAAGTGTCCCCGATCGCTGCTTCCGATATAATCTTGCAGCGGTCGCGCTTGTCCGCCTTCCGTCTCCGTAGAGGAGAATATGCCCGTGCCCCCGCGGTCGATCAGCTTCTGCTTCAGGCTGCCCTCCTGCAGATTGGCCTTGATTAGATCCAGCAGATGGTCCTCGCGAATGTTGACCACGACGTACACGCCCGAAAGCAGCGTATCGAACAACGGCTTGATGACAAGCGAGATCACCTCCCTGCCGCGGGAGAACAGCTCGTCGGAATGGCCGCGCACCCATATCGTGTTCCAGGGCCGTCCTTCGTAATCCCCGATCGCTTTGGCCACGGTCGTGTCTTCGAACGGCATCTCCCCTACGCGCCAATTCTCGGTGGGGTAGAATTCGCCGATCGGCGTGTGGATGAGCACGGAATCGATGGATTGCTCCGCCAGCATCATCTGGGCGAACGGCGTCTGCAACTGGGACAGCCGGTTGTAATAATCCGCGCCGTTCCCCGCCTGCACGTCCCGCATCGTGCGCTGGAACGGCTCGCCCATCATGAGCGTGGAGATGGATACGACGATATTGCGCAGACGTTCGTCGAACACCTGCGCCGTCTTGTTCAGCGTGTTCTGGCTCGTCGTCGCCGCCTGCGTCTTCATCTCGGATGCAAAAAACACGGAAACGTAAGCTCCCGTGACGGATATGCAAACGACTGTGAGCATCACGAAGGATACCCACAGTCTTCTCTTCAACGATATTCGGCGAAACAATTGTTTCATCTTGCACATCGCCTCATTCCAGAAAGGATTAACCTTTGACGGAGCCCACCGTAACCTGCATGAAGGAACGGTTGGCGAACAAATACACGATCAGCAGGGGCAGCAGCGAGATGCACGCTCCGGCCAGCATCAGCTGGTTCTCGACCGCGGCTCCGGCGCCGTACCGGAGATTGGCGAGACCCACCGGCAGCGTCTGCATGTCCGGGCGGGACAAGGAGAACACTAACGGCAAAATGTATTCGTTCCATGCTCCGCGGAAGGTGAACAGCGTCACGACGGCAAGCGCCGGTCTCAGCAGCGGCAAGATGATGCGCCAGAAGATGGAGTAGAAGTTGCAGCCGTCGATCAGCGCCGCCTCGTCCAGATCCTTCGGGATGCCGCGGAAGAAGCCGATAATCATGAAGAACGCGGTGGCGTGGGCGCTAATGAGAATGATTATGACACCCCATAATGATTTCTGCAAACCGATGCCCACCATGAGGTCGAATTGCGGGCGCAGCACGACCGCGCCGATGGAGATGAACAGCGTGAACGATTGCAGGAAGATGAAGATCTTCTTGCCTTTGAACGCCACCCGGTCCACCGCATAGGCGGCCATGGAGGCCACGAGCAGCGTGCCGATCGTCACGAACACCGCCACGAAAACGCTATTGAACGTGAAGCTCGCGAAGTCCGCGCCCGTCCAAGCTTGCAGGTAGTTGCGGAATTGCCAGGATTCCGGGAAAAACGTGGCGCCCGTCGTCAGCTCCAGATTGGATTTGAACGAACCGAGGATCGCGACGGCGACGGGGAACAACATCGCTGCGGACACAAGGACGAGCAGCGTCCAGACGGGCAGCCTCAGGGCGAATTTGCGCATAATGGTCATGATGGTCCCTCCTTAGTAGATGTTGTTCAGCTTCCGCGACATCCAGAAGTACAGCCAGGTGATCAGGCCGACGATGACGGCCGTCGTGAAGCCTACCGCGCTGCCGTAGCCGATATTTTGCACGGATGTGCCCGCGGTCGTCAGCGGGAAGAACAGCTTGTACAAGTACAGGTACATCACTTCCGTCTTGCCGAACGGTCCGCCCTCCGTCAATACCATGATGCTCTCGTAACCTTTGAGCGACGTCGTGATGGCGAGCATGACGATCATCTGAAGCACCGGCCCCAGCATCGGAATGGTGATATACCACAGCCTTTGCGCCGAATTCACGCCGTCGAGCGAAGCCGCTTCGTAGACATCCTCCGGAATGCTTTGCAGGCCCGCGATGAACAAGAGCATATAGTTGCCGACGGCGCCCCACACGGCGATGATGACGATGGTCAGCATCGCTTTCGAAGCGCCCAGCCAATCGACCGGGGCCGACACGAGGTGCAGCTTCATCAAGTATTGATTGATAATGCCGTTGTACGAGTTGAAAATAATATAAAAGACGATCGACATAACCGACGCGCTGAAGATTGTGGGCAGGAAGATGATCGCCCGGAACGCGTGTCGTCCCTTCAGCTTGCGGTTGAGAATAACGGCGAGGATGAGCGATAGCGGAAGCGTGATGATCAGCTTGCCGCCCGCGTACACGAACGTGTTGGCGACGGACTGCCAGAACTCCGTATCTCTGGCCACCCGCACGAAGTTGTCGAGGCCGATGAACTTCGGCTGGCCGAACCCCTGGTAATCGTAGAACATGTATCGAAGCGCCCAGACGACGGGATAGATCCCGAGCGCCATGGTCAGGAAGAAGCTGGGAAAGCTGAACAGGTAAGCTCCTAGCCGGTTTTTGTGCATGCTGCGTCTCCTCCGTTTCGTGGCTCCAACTTTAGATTCATTGCAAGGTGAAACTTCTGTCTCGGTCCTTGGGCGGCCCAGTAGGTTTCATTACATTTACTTTCCTATATTCTAAGAAAAAAGCCCCGCCGGGAGTGACGGAGCAATTCACTGTATTGGGGGGACGAAACGACTGTACAAGACACGATAAGATTGTCGAGATGCTCACGATCGTTAGTTGAGAGCATGAGCAGGGAGGAGGAACGCGGCGCATTGTAGCTGATTTTTCAGCTAC
>NZ_MXQD01000103.1:0-6738 GCF_002165585.1 Paenibacillus sp. MY03
AATGAGGTTATTCAACAGTCTGAGCTTTTCCTTCTATTTTCCGCCAGCGGGAGCAACGAGGAGGGGAACGCACAAGCTGTCGCACAAGCTGTCGATCATGCCCACCAACTCGCCTGATCTACCTATCACGCTGAAGCTGCTCCATCTAGATGGACTCATTCTGTGCCAGCTTTGCTTAATTTAGGTCGTGTCTGAAAACCCGCTCAGGGGCATCTTTCACCGCCTTTCCGCCCCCTGCTTCGTCACTTTTGCGAAGGCGCACCCCCGGCACGCCTTCACAAAAGTTCCTTGCATGAAACGAAAATTCGGCAAAAAATGCTCCCCTCGGAGTATTCAGACACGCCCTAGCACGGAATGAATAAATTTCTCCAACGAAGCAATATCCGTTATGTTGTTATTGCACGCCCGTCCATCCGCACACACATAATGCCCCACCGACTTGTAATAATCCGAGGAAGCCTGGGCAGGCCTCTTCTTCGCGACGGCTGAGAACAGCACCAGCTCTTCATAGCGGTTGCAGGCGAAGCAATAGCTCTTCTTATTGGTTGCCGTGAACCTTCCCTCGAGGCCCAAGAACTGCTCCCCGTTATGATAGACGATGAACATCTTGCCCGTAGAGATATCGGTCCAGCTCAAGTAGGTGATATATCGGAAGTCGATCCCCGAGAGGTCAGGAATCTTCAATTTCTTATTCTTGGGGAACAGCTTTCGAATCTGCCCTCCGGTGATCGGGGGAAACGGCACCAGGTACGGCTCGAGCGCCTGCACATATGCGTGACGCTCGTCCGCTGTTCTTAGCTCCGTCACGGATTCCAGCAGCGCCTTGCCCTTGTCCGTTAAATCCGGGAACAACTCCGTCGCCTTAAGCTGCGCGCCATATCGGACGGAGTCCAGAATCTTGGGATCCCCGACCGATCTTGTCGCGCGCAGGACAGACTCGGCTTGTTGCCTAATTACATTATATTGGTAGTTTCTAATAAACGGTTGGCACATGAAACTTCAGCCCCTTATTCGAATTGGTCAAGCAAATAAGGTGCAAAGCCCGCTATTAGAAACGATATATGCTCAGTCTGGCGATAAGCGCCCGATTCATGCAAAGTATCGCCTCCTTATCAGGCTTTGCATGAGGCCTTGCCAATCCGGCAATCTCGAATTGCCATGAGTATCACCTCCGAGGGGTTCAAGTAAAGCTATTATAACTCTCCCATCGGCCAAAGGAAACAGGAGTGCGCCGGCGGACTCCGGGATGATGGGCCAGTCCGAATGATGCATAGCCTACGAATCCCTATGGCGAATCGAGGGGCGAAATCCCTTTGGCTAAGCTGCTTGTGGCGTCGAACGCGGGTTGCGCTTCATTCCTCCTGCGCCTCCAGCCATCTCTCCATCAACGCATCCAGACGCGCCCGAAGGCGTTCCATCTCCGCCCAGCTTAGCTCCATGCGGGACAAAGCGTCAGCGTCCTGTGCCGGAATGCCCGGTACCGCGTCCAGCTCCGCCAGCCGCCGCTCCACTTCGGCAATCTCGGCTTCCAGTTGGGCGCCGGATTTAGCTTCCTTCTCCTTGAGCGGCTCCGCTTGTTTAACCGAACGCTCACGCTCCGTTCGCGGCCGGCTCCGGATCGCGCTATCGCCAGCGCCTGCGGCTGGGGCCGGGACGGGGGCTGCGCCTGCAGCCGCTGCTGCGACGGCCTTCCTCCTGCGGCTCTCCGCCTTGTATTCATCGAATCCTCCCAGATAGACGGAGAGACGGCCGCGTTCCAGCTCCCATATTTTCTGCGCCAACCGATTGATCAGGTATCTGTCGTGCGTCACGATCAAAATTGTGCCGGGGTAGTCCTCCAGCGCATCCTCCAACGCCTCTCTGGACGGGATATCCATATGATTCGTCGGTTCGTCGAGAATGAGCAGATTCGGCTTCCCGAGCACGAGCAGCGCCAGTCGAAGACGCGTCCATTCTCCGCCCGATAACATACCTACTGGCTTGAACACTTCCTTGCCGTAGAACATGTAGGCTGCAAGGCTGTTCCGAGCTTCGCCCTCCTCCACGCCCGCTTCCTCCCGATAGTAGTCCAAGATCGTCTGATCCGGATTGTCCGGTCGCTGCTGCTGAGCCAGATAACCCGCCTCGACTCTCGAGCCCAGTTTCAGCTCCCCGCCGTCCGGAGCATAATCCCCTAACATGAGTTTCAGCAAAGTGGATTTGCCGGAGCCGTTGTCGCCGATCAGCATAACCTTCTCGCCATAATGCAGCTCTCCGGAGATGCCTTTTAACACCGTTGTCGCCCCAAAGCGCTTCTCTACGCCGTCGAATACGACGACTTGCTTGCCCGATCGTTCGGTAGGACGAAGCCCGAACTCCGCCTCCTTGCGATCGATCGCGGGACGCTTAAGCTTCTCCATGCGGTCGAGCGCCTTCTGCATGTTTGCCGCTCTCCGAAAGAACTTGCCGTTATCGCCGATCCTGCCCCATTCCATCAGTTGCTTGATCGTCTCGCGCATCTTCTTTATAACCTTCTGCTGCTCTTGGTAATCGGCGAATTGGCGGAGGACCAGCTCCTCCTTCTCTTTGGCGTAGCCGCTGTAGTTGGCATGGAAAACCGTCGATTCGCCGTCCTCCAGCTCCACGATCTTCGTTACGACACGGTCGAGGAAATAGCGATCGTGGGATACGATCAGACAGGCTCCGTCGTACCCCAGCAGGTAATCCTCGAGCCACTCCACCGCGCCCATGTCGAGATGGTTCGTAGGTTCGTCAAGCAGCAGCAGTTCCGGCTCTCTCAGCAGCTCCGAAGCGAGTCCGACTTTCGTCTTCTCCCCGCCGGATAATGTTGCGTAGGCGCGAGCGTACCACTCCCGCGGGATACGCAAGCCGTCGGCCACTCCGTCGATTCGGGCTTCCAGCTCGTATCCTCCGTCCCGCTCGAAACGCTCCTGCAGCTTCGCATATTCCGCCAGCAGATCTTCCAATCGCTCCGAACTTTGCTTCGGCGAAGACATCTCCGACTCCAGCTGCGTCATGCGAGCTCGGCAATCCAGCAAGTCTCGGAAGCCGCTCTCCAGCACTTCGCGTACCGTCGTGCCGGGGCTCATATCCGGCATTTGCCGAAGATAGCCAATCCGCGCGCCTTTGCTGATGGCCAGCATTCCTTCGTCAGGAGCGTCCAGCTTGGCGATCATGCGGAGCAAAGTCGTCTTGCCGCTGCCGTTGCGGCCGACAAGCCCGGCTTTCTCTCCATGCCGAAGCTCAAAGGTGACGTTTTCCAGGACGAGCTGGGCGGCGTTGTATTTTTTCACGTTCTGGCAATTTATCGTTAACATAGGGGTTCCTCCTCATCATGGAGGCCCTACTACCTGCTTGCTTGCAGATCTCCGGCGAGTTCACTCGAAGATGCCGGACATATTAAAAAGGACGCAGGGAGAATTCCCCACGTCCTGTTCCGTTCGATCCGTTCAGGTTAAGGTAGGAGCCTCTTCGCAAGTTCTGTTATCGTATGGTCATAAGTGGACAGACTTCTCCCGTCTTGCGCCAAACCATGAACGATGCCAGCCATCGCGATGGGCAGCCGGCTCACTTGCGCGTTCACAACTTCCGAATTCATCCTACCTTCACCTCCTCTTGCATAATTAGTTTTCAGTATACAACAGCCTCTGCGCCTTCCGCAACATACATACGCGCAAATGAAAACCCCTCTGCCCCACGGCTTCGCGTCGATCTGTCAGGACTCCGTCTCGTACAATTCCCGGTCCAGTCCCGTCAGATAAGGTGTCGCTTCGCCAATGACGTACAGCCGCAGTCGATGCATCGCACGCGTACAGGCGGTATAAAACAACTTCCGCTCGCTCTCCCGATTGTACACATGGGCGGATGCGTCGTAGATCAAAACCGCGTCGAACTCGACGCCCTTGGCCAGATAGGCCGGAAGAATGGAGATGCCCCGTTCGAAGGTGAGCGTCTCCTTTGTGACGAGCAGGAGATTCTCGCCTCCCGCAGCCGTCAGGCTCCCAAAGGCCTCGCGGCTCTCCGCCGCGGTCTTCGTAATGACGGCGATGGAACCGAAGCCTTCCGCTTGCAGCTTGGCGAGGTCTTGCAGCATACGCGCCGTTCGCTCCCCGTCATTGTCAAGCATCGTCACTATCGGTTTGCCCCCGCTCCGGTCAAAAGGCACAATCCCCTCGCCCTCGGACAGCAACGGCTTCGTAAACGATACGATCTCCCGCGTAGAACGATAGCTTCTGACGAGGCGTATGAGCGTCGTATGCTCTGCTCCGTAGAGTCGGACCAGCGGGGAATCCGTCTCCTGCAGATTGGTCGCCTGAGGAAAGATCGCCTGCCCGAAGTCGCCTAGCACCGTCATGCGGGCGTGGGGGAACAATCGTTTCAAGAAGGTGTACTGGAACGGCGAATAATCCTGGCCTTCGTCCACGAACACATGCCGCACGTCATTGTTTCTCCGGGCGCCTTCCACGAGCTCTTTCATATAGAGAAACGGAGTCGCATCCTCATACAGCAACTCCTTTCTCTCCAGCTTCTCTTGCGTTGCCCGGCATATATCGCTCCATAGCGATGGCAGCTCCTGCTCTCCTGTCATGTCCCGATACTTTGACGCATCGTCGAACAGACTGCTGTAGAGACCGATCACATCGACGAACTTGAGACGCTTTACTTGCCGCCGCAGCGGCGCGAACCTTTCCTTCGCGATCATGCGGCGCAGAAACTCCTCCTCTTGATCGCCGAAGTCGAACACATTCTCTTCTCCCAGCTCCCGCTTGGGGACGTCTCCATACGCATCCAGATATTGTTGAGTAAAGTCGAAGACCGCGTCTTCCTTCTCGTATTTTTTCCTTATGGAGCCGTATGCCGCTTGATAGTCCTCCATATCCAGATAGTTCAGTTCGTCCTGAACCCAATCCGCCGCACGTTCCTTGCGCTCCAATACGGTCAGCTCCTTTAGCAGCCAGTCGCGCAGCATGGTGATCCGATTCTCTAGCGAGACCGAGCTGTCGAAGCTATAAAATTTAGAGGACATTTGTTCCGCGGTAACGAGTTCCCTGTCCATAAACGTAATGCCGATAAACCTCATTCCTTGCAAGCACAGCCACTCCGCATACTGGCGAAGCGCGTCTAGAAAGGCTTCCTTCGCTTTATACCGAATCCCTTGCTGCCTGGCTTCATACGCGTCCCTGTCCTCCGTTGTCAGCGCAAATTCCAATCCGTCAAAAGGGCTCTCAACCGAAACTTCGGGCTCCAGCCAATGGGCCAGATACTCCTGAAAGGTCGTCTGCTGCATATTGTCCTCGCCGAGCTCCGGAAGCACGGTGGACACGTAGCTGTTGAACATGGGATTAGGAGAGAACAGGACGATCTGATCCGCCGTCAGCCGATTGCGGTATCTATACAGCAAATAGGCTGCGCGCTGAAGAGCGGCGGACGTCTTGCCGCTGCCGGCCGCTCCCTGCACGATGAGCATGTGGCTCTTGACGTCGCGCACGATGGCGTTCTGCTCCTTCTGTATCGTGGCTACGATACTCTTCATGGCCGTGTCCGCCCCGTTGCCCAGCGCCTGCTGGAGCAGCTCGTCGCCGATCGTGACGCTGGTATCGAATACATTGCGGAGCTCTCCGCTCCGAATTTGATATTGCCGCTTCAGCGCCATTGTCCCCCGGACGGTACCGCCGGGCGTTTCGTATTCCGTCTCTCCCGGAGAGGCATCATAATATAGGCTCGCGATGGGCGTTCTCCAATCGTACACCAGGAAGTTCAAACCTTCTTCGTCGACAAAAGAGGAGACGCCGATATAAACGCGTTCAGGGGAGCCTTCCCCCTCCTCCGCGAAATCGATCCGTCCGAAATAAGGCGATGGCAGCAGCCGCTTCATATTGTTCCATTGCTTCAAACGCTGGCGGTGGCTTCGCTCCCGCTCCGACAGCAGCGCTTCCTGCTGCTTGATGCTGTGGAACGTTTCCTCGAAATCCTCGTCCGTGCTCGTATTAACCGTGACTTCTTCCCAGAATTGCTTGCGGATATCCGTCACTTGATGGTGAAGCCCCGCAACCTCGGGCTCCAGCCTGTCTATCTCCTTGTGCAGCTGCTCCGTTACGGACTTCAGCCGCTCTTGCTCTTCCTTCCAATCGTCGGCGCTGATCATCTCTTGCGAACACGCTCCTTCGGTGGTTATGGATTTTTTAAAAACCTGGTTGACAATTCGGCGATCCACATGATATTATAGAAGTATAGATAAGATGTTCTAACTCCGTCTAAGTTAATGAGGTCCGCACAGATTTATTAATCATAACATAGACTGTTTGTCATGTAAACAATTCTAAATGATCACATAACCAAAGACGGCCTCTGTCGATGACAGAGGCCGTCTTTTTTGAATTATAAGAATTTATAAAGTTTCACTTTTATAATTAGGCTTATAATTCATCGGTAAACTCGCTCGTCCAAAGGCCGGCGTTAGCCGTTTATCCTTGATGGCTGCACAACTTGCCACGGGAGACTTGCCCGGACGAACCTTTATAGCGAAGTTTTACGCTTTATTCGACCGTCTAGACCGAGCCCAGCTTTTTATAGCGGAGTTTTACGCTTTATCTGGCCGTCTCGCACGAGCCTAGCCTTTTATAGCGGAGTTTTCTGCTATATTTGGACGTCTAGCACGAGTACAGCCTTTTATAGCGGAATTTTCCGCTTTATTCGGACGTCTAACACAGAAATTTTGCAAAGAACCGTAACCGCTAA
>NZ_MXQD01000104.1:0-5371 GCF_002165585.1 Paenibacillus sp. MY03
GGTGCTACCGGAGCGACGGGCGCTACTGGCGCGGATGGTGCTACTGGGGCGGATGGTGCTACCGGAGCGACGGGAGCTACTGGCGCGGATGGTGCTACCGGAGCAACGGGCGCAACTGGAGCCGATGGTGCTACCGGAGCGACGGGCGCTACTGGCGCGGATGGTGCTACCGGAGCAACGGGAGCTACTGGAGCAGATGGTGCTACCGGAGCGACGGGCGCTACTGGCGCGGATGGCGCTACCGGAGCGACGGGTGCTACTGGCGCGGATGGTGCTACCGGAGCAACGGGTGCTACTGGCGCTGACGGTGCTACCGGAGCAACGGGCGCTACTGGAGCCGATGGTGCTACCGGAGCGACGGGCGCTACTGGCGCGGATGGTGCTACCGGAGCAACGGGCGCTACTGGAGCCGATGGTGCTACCGGAGCAACGGGCGCTACTGGAGCAGATGGTGCTACTGGCGCGACTGGACCCACCGGCGCGGATGGTGCTACCGGAGCGACAGGCGCTACTGGCGCGGATGGTGCAACTGGACCGACTGGACCGACTGGTATTGAAGGTGTTGCTGGTGCTGATGGTGCTACCGGACCGACTGGACCAACGGGTGCGGATGGTGCCACTGGAGCTACGGGAGCTACTGGCGCAGACGGTGCTACTGGTGCTACCGGCGGCGGCGGAGCGATTATTCCATTTTCGTCCGGCGAACCACTTGCAGTTACCGTTCTTGTAGGCGGTCTTGTAGGTCTGCCTGGTTTGATCGGCTTCGGAGGATCTGTTCAGTCATTGACTGTGCTTGGTGGAACAATCACGGTTACCGGCTTGACCAACTATGCGTTCTCATTACCGCGGGACGGCGTCATTTCGTCGTTGTCCGGTTATCTCGCCGCTACAGCGGGACTAACGCTTCTGACTCCACTGACGTACCGCTTGCAGGTGTACAGCTCTACTGGGCCTAGCGAAGTGTTCGCTCCGATCCCTGGTGCGCTCGTCGATATCGTCATTCCAACGACTATCACCGTAGGCAGCACGTACAACAACGTCACCACGGGATTGAACATTCCCGTTACTACGGAAACGCGGCTGCTTCTAGTAGCCAGCGCTACTGGTGGCGGTCTCCTGGTTGCCGGATCAGTCGTCGGATCGGTCAGCGCGGGATTGGCCATCGAATAACGTACTTTAAAAATCACCGCTCGAATAAAATCAGAAAGCCTCGAAGCAAGTGTAATCACTTGCTCCGAGGCTTTTCCCTTCTCAGAATGGGGGAAATAATTCGGATCACTTTGATCCGTTTTACGAGACATCCTCTATTTGCATCAGATTTTTGGTAGGCGAATCAAGCGGGCAACACGATCTTTTCCAGCAACTCCGAATTCTATTATGTACCGGCTTGGTAATCTCAGGATAGTTCCCTGTACTTAACGTCAACGTAGCTCTAGTCCTTATGTTGAGAATAGTCCTTGGAAACGGAACCGTAACTAGCCGGAGATGTAGAGCTCACAGCTGGCGATGAGGTAGGTCTCTTCTAAGTAGCTGATGGGCTGACAATCGTGCTCAATTTATAATAAGGAAGCTTGTCAATGAACTTCATAACAGGAAAAATACTGTTCCCCAACGTTCCCCAGTTCTCCTCCACTACATAGACTGATTAGGCTACTGACTATAGGGGTGAGGTGAACATGAGTCGGACGAATCGATTCAAAAAAGTTCATTGTTCAAAGCTGATTATCAGTAAGATGCGAAGAACTCGACCTTCAGGGAAAGACTCTATTACTTATTGCCCTAGAGCAAGTAAAAAATGCTGCATCATGGGACCCACTGGACCCACGGGTCCAATGGGCCCACCGGGAGCCAAAGGTAAACGAGGCAAGAAAGGCAAATCCGGGGCGACTGGACCGACCGGGGCGACGGGAACGATTGAGGAAGATTTATTCCGAGTAATTGGTCCGATTGGGATTGCAACTATCGCTCTGGGAGAAGATTTGATTTTTGAATCTGATTCCATAGATATTACAGTCTCTGAGGGCTCTGCCATTGTACGACTTGAAACAACTGGCGGAAATATAGGAGCGACCGGGGCAACCGGAGCAACAGGGCCAACTGGGGCAACAGGTTCGGCAGGAAGTACTGGAGCAACGGGTCCCAACGGACCGACCGGGCCAACAGGCGCCGACGGCGCAACGGGTGCCACAGGCGCTACAGGGCCGACTGGCGCTGACGGTGCTATGGGTTCCACCGGAGTGACCGGACCAACTGGAGCCGATGGCTTTACTGGATCCAC
This sequence comes from Paenibacillus sp. MY03, assembly GCF_002165585.1. Lineage (NCBI taxonomy): Bacteria > Bacillati > Bacillota > Bacilli > Caryophanales > Paenibacillaceae > Paenibacillus > Paenibacillus sp. MY03. The sequence continues at coordinate 2,279 of NZ_MXQD01000104.1, forward strand.
GGGACCGACTGGACCAGAGGGTGCCGACGGCGCTATTGGACCCACTGGGCCGACAGGTTCCACAGGCGCTGATGGTATAACTGGACCGACGGGACCGACCGGACCAACTGGCACCGGCGGCGCTACTGGACCAACGGGGCCGACCGGGCCAACTGGCGCTGACGGCGCAACGGGTGCCACCGGAGCAATCGGGCCAACTGGCGCCGACGGTGCTACTGGATCCACGGGACCGACCGGACCAACTGGCACCGATGGCGCTACTGGACCAACGGGACCGACCGGGCCAACTGGCGCTGACGGCGCAACAGGTTCCACCGGAGCAATCGGGCCAACTGGCGCCGACGGTGCTACTGGATCCACGGGACCGACCGGGACAACGGGTGCCGACGGCGCTACTGGACCCACTGGGTCGGCAGGAGCCACAGGCACTGACGGTGTAACTGGCCCGACGGGACCGACTGGGCCAACTGGCGCTGACGGTGCTATGGGTTCTACCGGAGTTACCGGACCAACTGGTGCCGATGGCGTTACTGGATCCACGGGGCCGACTGGACCAGAGGGTGCCGACGGCGCTATTGGACCCACTGGGCCGACAGGTTCCACAGGCGATGATGGTATAACTGGTCCGACGGGACCGACCGGACCAACTGGCACTGACGGCGCTACTGGACCAACGGGGCCGACCGGGCCAACTGGCGCTGACGGCACAACGGGTGCCACCGGAGCAATCGGGCCAACTGGCGCCGACGGTGCTACTGGATCCACGGGACCGACCGGGCCAACGGGTGCCGACGGCGCTACTGGACCCACTGGGTCGGCAGGAGCCACAGGCACTGACGGTGTAACTGGCCCGACGGGACCGACTGGGCCAACTGGCGCTGACGGTGCTATGGGTTCTACCGGAGTTACCGGACCAACTGGTGCCGATGGCGTTACTGGATCCACGGGGCCGACTGGACCAGAGGGTGCCGACGGCGCTATTGGACCCACTGGGCCGACAGGACCAGAGGGTGCCGACGGCGCTATTGGACCCACTGGGCCAACAGGTTCCACAGGCGCTGATGGTATAACTGGTCCGACGGGACCGACCGGACCAACTGGCACTGACGGCGCTACTGGACCAACGGGGCCGACCGGGCCAACTGGCGCTGACGGCACAACGGGTGCCACCGGAGCAATCGGGCCAACTGGCGCTGACGGCGCAACGGGTGCCACCGGAGCAATCGGGCCAACTGGCGCCGACGGTGGTGCTACTGGATCCACGGGACCGACCGGGCCAACGGGTGCCGACGGCGCTACTGGACCCATAGGGCCGGCAGGAGCCACAGGCACTGACGGTGTAACTGGCCCGACGGGACCGACCGGACCAACTGGAGCCGATGGCGTTACTGGACCCACTGGGCTGACTGGACCAACTGGCGCCGATGGCGCAATGGGTTCCACCGGAGTGACCGGGCCAACGGGCGCTAACGGCGCTATTGGACCCACAGGACCGACTGGTCAAACCGGTGCTGACGGCGCAACTGGTGCCGATGGCGTTACTGGATCCACGGGACCGACCGGGCCAACAGGTGCCGACGGCTTTACTGGCTCGACGGGACCGACCGGACCAACTGGCACCGACGGCGCTACTGGACCAACGGGGCCGACCGGGCCAACTGGCGCTGACGGCGCAACGGGTTCCACCGGAGCAATCGGGCCAACTGGCGCCGACGGTGCTACTGGATCCACTGGATCCACGGGACCGACCGGACCAACTGGTGCCGATGGCGTTACTGGATCCACGGGGCCGACTGGACCAGAGGGTGCCGACGGCGCTATTGGACCCACTGGGCCGACAGGACCAGAGGGTGCCGACGGCGCTATTGGACCCACTGGGCCAACAGGTTCCACAGGCGCTGATGGTATAACTGGTCCGACGGGACCGACCGGACCAACTGGCACTGACGGCGCTACTGGACCAACGGGGCCGACCGGGCCAACTGGCGCTGACGGCACAACGGGTGCCACCGGAGCAATCGGGCCAACTGGCGCTGACGGCGCAACGGGTGCCACCGGAGCAATCGGGCCAACTGGCGCCGACGGTGGTGCTACTGGATCCACGGGACCGACCGGGCCAACGGGTGCCGACGGCGCTACTGGACCCATAGGGCCGGCAGGAGCCACAGGCACTGACGGTGTAACTGGCCCGACGGGACCGACCGGACCAACTGGAGCCGATGGCGTTACTGGACCCACTGGGCTGACTGGACCAACTGGCGCCGATGGCGCAATGGGTTCCACCGGAGTGACCGGGCCAACGGGCGCTAACGGCGCTATTGGACCCACAGGACCGACTGGTCAAACCGGTGCTGACGGCGCAACTGGTGCCGATGGCGTTACTGGATCCACGGGACCGACCGGGCCAACAGGTGCCGACGGCTTTACTGGCTCGACGGGACCGACCGGACCAACTGGCACCGACGGCGCTACTGGACCAACGGGGCCGACCGGGCCAACTGGCGCTGACGGCGCAACGGGTTCCACCGGAGCAATCGGGCCAACTGGCGCCGACGGTGCTACTGGACCCACAGGGCCGGCAGGAGCCACAGGCACTGACGGTGTAACTGGCCCGACGGGACCGACCGGACCAACAGGTGCAGATGGCGTTACTGGACCCACTGGGCTGACTGGCCCAACTGGCGCTGATGGCGCAATGGGTTCCACCGGAGTGACCGGGCCAACGGGCGCTGATGGCGCTACTGGATCCACCGGAGTTACCGGACCAACAGGCGCTAACGGCGCTATTGGACCCACGGGACCGACTGGTCAAACGGGTGCTGACGGCGCTATTGGACCCATGGGACCGACTGGTCAAACGGGTGCTGACGGCGCAACGGGTGCCATCGGAGCTACCGGGCCAACTGGCGCTGACGGTGCTACTGGATCCACCGGACCAACGGGGCCGACCGGGCCAATTGGCGCCGATGGCGCCGATGGCGCTACTGGACCCACGGGAACGACGGGACCAACTGGCACCGACGGCGATACTGGACCAACGGGGCCGACGGGAGCAACTGGCACCGACGGTGCTACTGGATCCACGGGACCGAC
>NZ_MXQD01000105.1:0-5044 GCF_002165585.1 Paenibacillus sp. MY03
CCAATGACGCACCTGCTGCCTCGCTTCCACCTCTTCTCATTTTGTAATCGCTTACATTCTTTAGTGTACTTGAACAGCCTCTCCCCTTGAAATGACCGGTATTTACGATTGGGTATCTGGATTTAAAATATTAAGAATAGCATATGCATCTTTCCTTGAGCCAAGCGGTTACATTGGAGCTCTTTTGCCACTGTCCTGCAAAAGCTATTGACAATCGAGGAGGCCTATGCGCGTGCGCATAGGCCTCTCTCAGATCTGAACATGCGAGTCATCGCATAAGGCTCCTCCGTGATTGTCCCTCTGGGGAAATATGTAGTCCGGCTTATCGAGCTCATCTGCCTCCGAACGGCGATCTACACACGAATCAGGAACGTCTTGATCTCGTAAGGCTTGATATCGAAGGAAATGGTCTGCTCCGTATGAAGCTCGCCCTCGGGATTTTCCAGCAAGTCGCATTCTTGCCAGGAGTCAAGCCGCATGCCGCAATCGAGCTCTACCCTGCCTCGACAACCGGCGAATTCATGCAGCCGGACAATAATGGCGTCCTCATCCTCCGCTTTCTTAATCGCGTCTACGACGACATGCTCGGCGGACAAGTCGATCAACGAGAAGGACGGTTGAGCCGCCTCACCCGCCAAGCAGCTTAGCGGATTGTTCACATCCCATGCCTCCCGAGCCGTGCTGCCTTGCAGCCAATCCCCGGCATGCGGCAGCAGCGAATAGGTGAAGAGGTGTTCGCCCTGATCGGCCGTCGCATCCGGAACGAGCGCGGATTTAATCAGCGTCAGGCGCATGACGCCGTCCTTGATATCGTAGCCGTACTTGCAATCGTTCAGCAGGCTGACGCCGTAATCCCGCTCGGACAAATCCGCCCACTGGTGGCCGACGCTTTCGAACCGGGCGTAATCCCAGCTCGTGTTCCAATGCGTGGAACGTTTGATGTTCCCGAACTGGATGTCGTAGGTCGCTTCGACGGCTCTGATGTCGACGGGAAAGGCGACCTTCAGCAGTTGCCGCTGCTCGTGCCAGTCGACACGGGTGGCATAATCGATGCGGCGGCTCCCGCTATAGACGATCATATCTTGTTCGAGTACGGAATCCATATACCCCCACCGGAATCGAACGACAGCGCGAAGCTCGCCAACCTCCATCAGCTCCGCTCCCTTAAAGTCGGTCATCTCTCTCATTTTTTGCTGATAAAACAGATCGATATCCCAAGCCTCATGCCTGCTCTTCGGCTTATCCTCGAATACCTGGAAGACATTGCCGCACGACTTAGGGGACAATACGGGTCTGGCCGCTTCCCGATCGTAAATCCGGGTCAGTTGACCGGCATCATTCCAAGCCAGCTCGTAATGCGGCGTGCAAAGGCCGTTTCCGCTCCAGTGGAAGGGAGCATCCCCTACATCGCCAGACGGCCCGGGTGTGCGAGTCCCGGACCGGGAGGCGAACCGGATAACAGACCAACCCAGCGACGGGACGTCCCGGGTCTCAACGAGCCATTGTCCGTCAGCCGAACGTTGAGAGCGCAGCCTTGCGCCATTGGCATCCCTCCATTCGCCGTCTCCTTCCGCTCCCGCACTGGCGATGTGCACCAGATCGCTGCGTGTCCAGCTGGCGCTGTTCAGCACGGTGACCGCTGCATCTCCGTGATTCGCTTCTGCCTCCGCATCCCCAGCCATCAAAGACAGCTCCGCTTGCCGCCTGGCGCCATCAATAAGCTGACCGGCCTCGGCATACTCCAGTCGACAATCCTCGTACACCTCCCGAATCGCGGAGCCCGGGATAATGTCGTGGAATTGGTTGCGCAGCACGATAATCCAGGCGTCGTGCAACGCCTTCCCGGCGTAGACCTGCCAATCGCCCCGGGCGGCCGCGACCACGTTCAGCCATTCCGCCTCGCGCAGCGCCAGCTCCAGCTGCCGGTTCATCCGTTTGTTATAGGCTTGACTCGTATACGTCCCGCGATGCAGCTCCAAATACAACTCGCCATCCCATGTATGCACGTATTGATCCGTCGCTTCAAGCTCTTCCTTGAGCTGTTCAAAGTAGGCATCGGCTCGTCCTGTCGTCACTTGAGGCAGCCCGGGCATATCCGCGATTCTTCGGCGAAGCTCCAGCATCTCCCTGGTGACGCCACCGCCGCCGTCGCCATGTCCATAGGCGAGCAGCAGCTTCCGATTGACGGCTTTATCGCGGTACGCCTCCCAAATGCCTTGAATCGAATAAGGCGTAATTCCGCCATTGTACGTGTAGAAGAACGTGCCTTCCTTCGCGCCCGGACTGGGCGTCGTAATAAAGTGGGTGACGATCTCCGTGCCGTCGATGCCTCGCCATATAAACGTATCGTGGGGCATCCGATTGTATTGATTCCAGCTGATCTTGGTCGTCATGAACGTCTTGATGCCGCATTTGCGAAGCAATTGCGGCATCGCCCAGCTGTAGCCGAACACGTCGGGCAGCCATAGATAGCTGCATTCCGTTCCGAACTCCTCGCGAAAGAAACGAATGCCGTACAACAGCTGACGCACCAGCGATTCGCCCGACGCCAGGTTGCAGTCCGCCTCCAGCCACATGGCCCCGCCCGCTTCCCAGCGTCCTTCCTTGACTCGTTCCCGAATTTGCTCGTACAACTCGGGATAATCCTTCTTGATATAGGCATACAGTTGCGGCATCGTCTGCAAGAACACGTAATCCGGATACTGCTCCATCAGCCGAAGCGCCGTGGAGAAGGAACGGGCCGCTTTCTCCCGCGTGTGGGTCAGACGCCACAGCCAAGCTACGTCGATATGCGTATGCCCGATGCATTGCACCTCGACGGGATGATGCTTGGGCAGCCTCGCCAGCTCGGCGCGAAGCTGCCCGCGAGCTTCCTGCACAGATTCATAGAAAACCTCGGACCCGGGTCGAGACCAATCCAGCCGATGGAACGACCTGTCGAGAGCCGCCAGCAATTCATGTTTCTCCGGCTGCGCGTCTTGCATAAGTATGGACGTCTCCAATACGGCGCGGCTTGTAAAATACAAATCGTCGGTCGCTTCATCCAGCCATGCAAGCTCGGCGCGACCAAGCCGGTGCTCCAGAATCGCATCCGGCTCATAACCTCCCATGCCGGACCATAATCGGAGTCTGAGGCTGACCTGTTTTCCCAGCAGCTCTTCCGGAAGGAACACCTCGTCATGGTTGGCATCGACTCCCTGATAGGGGCTGCCGTTTAAGAACAGCAGCGATTCGAAGCCGCTATTGTTCCCGCCTCCCGTTGCCCCCAGATCAAATCGGGCAAGCACCGAACGCCCGGCCCACTCGGCAGGGAGCAGCGCGTCCACCGCCAGCCAGCGGTAGACATCGCGACCTTGCCAGCGATGGCCCAGCCGAACAGGCGTCCACTCTCCCTCCTCGGTCGGGTACTCCCCGTTCGCGCCTTCCCCGTCAATCTTCATACGGAGCCCCGTCAATAGAATGGCATCCCTATAACGGAACGCCTTCAACTCCTTGATTCTGGCTTCGAGCTTCTCTTTGGTCCAAAACATGCAGGTCACTCCTGTATCCATTATTTCCGCGGTCATTGCCTCGACCCGCCAATGATGACTGTCGACCGATTCTGCGGGTTATTCCGACTTGACTTGTCCAATTGCGTCCAACAAATGAAGGATGACGACCACGACCTCGGCCCGGGTCGCATGCTCATTCGGAGCGAATCGTTGACCGGGCTTGCCTTGCACAAGACCCGCGGCCGTCGCTTTGGCTGCCGCTTCGAATCCCCATGCGGGAATATCATCGGCATCTATATAAGACACAGCGGCTGCTTCCGACATTCCATCGAAAGCCCGCGCAATGATCGCAGTCATTTCCATGCGGGTAATCAACCGATCGGCGCGGAATGTATGATCCTCATAAGCAACAATATATCCGCGTTCGGCGGCTGCGTAGATATGGGGGCTCGCCCATGAGGGGAACAAGCCGTCATCCGCATATGGACGTTCTGCAGCTACAGGCTGATCAAGCCGCAGGGCTCGAGACAGCATCGTGACGAATTCGCCCCGCGTTACTGCCCGTTGCGGGCGGAAGGTATCGTTGGCATAACCCTCGATAATTCCAAGGCCGACGCCTTGAACAATCGACTGCTCTGCCCAGTGACCGCGAATATCGGTTAATTGCATATTGGCGGTCGTATCTTCTGCTTGCAAGGAGTGACGCAGCTTGTATTCCGTAGTTGTCAAATCCGATGCGACCAGGCTGACCGTATGGAGTCGGATCGTGGAAGAGCCTTTGTGGAGCTTCTTGAACACAAACGCAACAAGCCTCCAATCGCCCGATTTGCCTGGCGTTTTGCCAATCTGGGTATGAGCAAACCGTATCCGGTCATTGCTTTGAATAGGTCCTGCGGAGATGCCGGGAAAACCGCTAATCGTATCGACCAACTCCAGCTTGCGCCGGTCATAACCCAATCCGATTTCATAGGCATACACGTCCGCAACATGCTGCGCGAATACGCTGACTATGATTTCATCCTCCGATTCGGAGTGAACAGCCTCAAGGCTAAACTCGACCGCGACTGGAAGATCGGCAGCTTTCGCCTTAAGCGCTTCAGACGCTGAAGCGCAGCATACAAGTACGACTGTATAGATGACAATAAACCGTTTGATTAATCCCATGAAGAATCTCCCCTTTCCTATCCGTCAGCAGAGAAAGGGAGGAAGATGTTCCATCTTCCTCCCAAGCAAGTTACCATTCAAGTCCAATCCATCTACTCAACCAGCCACTCATCCAGAATCAACTGGGCAAGCGCGGCAAGCGTTTGAATCGTAATTTCGCCACGATCAAGCACATCCGCTTTCTCAATATCCTGCCATCCCGCATCCGTAGAGGTTGTGCCGTAATAACGCGCGGCGATGGTCAGATCCCTGATTGAAACCGATGTAGCGCCAGGCACCAGAGTTACGATCTTGCCGGCGAAGACTGACAATGCTTCATCAAGCGAGGTGACGGCTTGATTGACTTGAGCCTGAGTCGCGCTTCCAAGCGTGTACACACCGTTTGCTGC
>NZ_MXQD01000106.1:0-4217 GCF_002165585.1 Paenibacillus sp. MY03
TTCATAGGTTCCCTCGTCGCTGGATACGGCTCCCCGGTCGAACGCGGAGATGCTGACCGCTTTCGGCAGATCGGCATACGGATCTGCTGCCGTCGCGGACGACTCGTTTCCGGACAATGCCGATTGTTCATCCGCTCCCGGATTCGAACAGCCAGTCAACCCCGTTCCCGCAAGCAGGCATGCGGCGGTTGTCAGGGCAGTGAGCATCTTATGTCTTGTTTCCATTCGTAGCCCGACCTCCTGAATTCCGTATCGTATACATGGCCGCCAGAGATGAGCCTGCGATATCGGCCACTGCCGCGCATATGCGTCAGACCCACTCTAACGGTAACATGCCGCAATGAATATCCGAAATCTCTACTTTTTGCGGAAGTGTCTATTTTTTGAGGATATGCCCTTGATCGGCATGCCATATCGTGCTTTCGGCAGCTTTGAACGTCATAGACGTATCAGGGGACTAGCAGCAGATCCCCAAAAGCACTGCGGTCTTTGCCCGAGCCAATCCCGCCCATATACTCCATCCAGCCGCGTCTGCCGGAACCGTCATTGTCATTGATGAGCATAGCAAATCCAAAATTCGAGCCTGGGGCTGCCGTCACGCCAGCCGGCAATAACGCATCCCATGGAATCGCCATTTCATAAGTGGTCGTATTGCTGTTGTCGTCTCGAATGACCGAAGCTTGTGCGTTGCTCAGGCTTGAAACTCCCGAGGCGGCGGTCCATCTCCAGACAACGACATTGGAGGTGTTCGGGTTCAAAGCAATACCGATTTCATTATATCCGAGATTGGACGCCCCCGACTTTCTGCCGGGATCAATAGTGAACTGTATGCTGTCCCCTTTCCATATATCGCCATTCGTATCGGCTTGCACATGAACATCATCCTTTATCGCAACGGCATAATAGAAATAATCGTCATCCCATTGGATAAAACCCGTGCCGCTTAGATCGTTGACTCCTCCCCAGTTGCTCATCTGCACCTGTGACGTTTGATCGATGAGGATTGGCATCGCATCGGACCATTCGCCCGGCGATAATACTCCGTCGATGATTGGCGCAGCAGAAGTTTGCTGCGCGGCGAGGAAGCTGATTCTCCGATCAACAACCGCGCTGACTCCGCCGTTTAATGTGGTTTGAATTTGCAAATCATACAGCTTTGGCTCCGGATTTCCCGGAAACGCATAGGTTACGGTTGCCGTTTGATTGGCCGCGGCGGCAAACGTTTTGTTCTGACTCCCTTGATCCCATGGCGAAGAACCGATAATTTGGATCTCTCCGGATATTCCCGTATTCATATTGTTGTCGATGCTAATGCTGACATGCCATTGTTTTCCTTGCGGCGTTTCCAGCAATTGCGGGTCTACCCGGACTTGATAAGGATCCTTGACCTCTATATTCTGAGCGAAGTTTCCTTCCACATATACAGGCACTTCCGAGATCGGCAACGTTATGATGCCATTGCCGTCAGCGGTTGTACTGCTGCTATTGCCAAACAAATCATACGATGCCGCAGTGGAAGTACCTAAAGTTAACGCGAGATTTTTGGCATCGCCTTTGCTCCATAACACAAGCACGTCTTTTTGATCCGAGTTGCGATAGAATCGGTAAGCCTGGACTTGATCGCCAGCGGCATAGGCTTGAACAAACTCCGATCCTGAAAGCATGTTAGTAAGCGAACGATAAGCCACATAGTTCTCTTTCGCGGACCAAGGCGTACCTTCGTGCTCCCCTCTGACCAGACCGAAATGACCTTCAAGACTTGTCGGCGGTTTAGGGTCATTCTTAAAATCATACCAGAAAACCTTATCTGCAAGGCCGCTGCCAAGTGCCAAAGTATACGTCTTAACGACATTAGCTCCCGACGTTAACTCGCTTACGCCTCTGGTCAAACTTTCGCTGGTCGGCCAGCCTATCTCGGTCACCCATATCGGCTTGGCAGGGCCATAGGCCAGAAACAGATTCTTGATCGACTGTAGACTGGCTACGAATCCACCGTCATCAGGGTTGATCGGATAGGTATAGGGATGAACGGATACGGCATCCATATCATCATATCCGCCTGCCGCCAATACTCTGCTGATCCATCCTGCATCCGCCCCCGATGTGGCGCCGCCTATGACTACCGCATCGGGATTGACCGCCTTGATGGCGGCATATGCCGCTTTAAGCACTTTTGCGTACGCCTCCGGCGAAAGACGATCCGGGTTGCCTCCTCCGATATTCCATTCATTCCATATTTCAAAGTGATCCACCCTGCCTAGAAAGTGTTCTGCCAGCTCGCCCGCATAACGGGCATAGGCTGCAATTCCTTCATCGGTATAAGGCGCCTTGCCATCATCGTAAAACGGATTGCCGTAATCGACAATAAACAAAGGACTGATGCCTTTGGACAATGCAGTGTCCACAAACATATCCCATGCGGGTGGAATGCTAATCTGCCCTTTTACCGTTTCGGCGACTGTCCATCTCGCGTCGTCCCTGATCCACTGGATTCCTGTCTGTGCGATCTGAGTAAGATACGTGTCGACATAATTGGCATCGGTTTTATTAAGCAGATGAATCGCAGTGCCGAATACGCTGCTCGGAGAGCTTTCGCCCGGAGCCGGCGCCCTGCTGAATGGGAAGCTCTCCTGCTCGTTAATATTGCCATTGTCGCCTGTTGCCGTTACCTCCAAAGTATATACGCCGTAACGATCGATAGCCGAGAAGTCCAGATCTTGATCCAGTACCCCGCTCATGGGCACATCCGCATTAAAATTTCCGGTTGCGATCAAGTTATTGCCGGAATCCTTTACGCCGTAATCCACTTGAACATTTTTGATCTGGTTTGTGGAGTTTTTCAGCGTCAGACTCAATATCGCCGGTTCATTAGCCGAAAAAATATGACCCGTTGGTCCATCGATGCCAATAACGAAGTCCTTTGGCTTGAATACGATGTCGTCAAACCAAACGTCGCCGCCCGCATTAGCATCCAACCTGACATATATGCGGATATAGGCCGCCCCAACCGCAAATCGGCTTAGTTCTGTCGTATACTCCGTCCAATCCTGAGTGCCTCCGGTCCCAATCAGCTTCATCGTATCGTGCCAACCCAGAGAATTCATATTGGCATCAATCACTAAAGCGTTTACACTCGCGGCATCCGAAACAGATATGCCGGATGTTTTGATCCAAGTAGACAGCGTATAAACTTCGTTGGATTGTATAGGAATCAACCCGCTTCCCCAATACTGTGTGGTCGTGGCCGCCGTCATGCTCGCACTCTGGTTGCCGTTTCGTTTAACAGCCGTATCCAGACTCCCCCCTGCTCTGGGCGACCATAGACCCGACTCAAAGCCGCCGTTGACCAGCATATTGTCGGATACCTTCAACTCGACGTCATCAAACCATACAGAACCGCTCGAATTGCCATCCAACCTGACATATATTCGAATATAGGCCGTACCAGCTGCAAATTGGCTCAGCTCCGTCGTATATTTCGTCCAATCTTGACTGCCTCCGGTCCGAATCAGCTTCATCGTATTGTACCAGCCTATTGCGTTCATGTTGGCATCAACCATTAAAGCGTTTACACTTGCTGAATCAGAAACGGAGATGCCGGATGTTTTGATCCAAGCCGACAGCTCATAGATGATGTTCGATTCTACAGGTATCAATGCGCTTCCCAGATACTGTGTCGTCGCGGTTGCTGTCATACTCGCACTCTGGTTGCCGTTATGCTTAACAGCCGTGTCTATGCTTCCTCCCGCTCTGGGAGACCATAGACCTGATTCAAATCCTCCGTTGGCTATGAGATTGTCGCCGGAAACAATTGATTCTACCGAATTCGGTGCAGCCGCTTGCGCAGTTTCGGTAAGACCAGCGGGAACTACAGCTTGGAATAACAAAAAGATAACTAAAAAAATGGCTAAACGAACCGTTCTCGTTGTTTCATTCCGCTTACTCGTAGACATCATGTATACCCCTTTCAATTTTGTGTGGTGAGAGAAGAGACAGAACCTCTGCCTTTCTTGAAATCTATTCGTGAAAGTCGAGGCCTGTCTCGATTAGCTTGCAATCTCTACGCTTTATTTAGAAGTTCGCTTTGTTCGCTTCGTACCATTCCTGCGCCTTGACTTCTACTGCTTCTCCGCCCAGACGCGTCCATTCCTTGCGGATTTCCTCCAGTCCCCATGCCGACGTATACTGGCTGCCCTGCATCGTCACCTTGGCGCGAA
>NZ_MXQD01000107.1:0-211 GCF_002165585.1 Paenibacillus sp. MY03
GCAACCATGGATCTTTCGCGGGGTGGAGCTCCGGGGAGGGAACAACCTACAACAACCCACAGTGGTTGCAGGTTGAATTTGCCCAGCCTACGGTATTGAACCAAATTGATGTCTATACAACGGAATCCTATTTCAAGATGAGGGATTTCGATGTTCAATATTGGAAGGACGGACAGTGGGTAAATGTTTATTCGGTAAAGGATAACACGAA
>NZ_MXQD01000108.1:0-3226 GCF_002165585.1 Paenibacillus sp. MY03
ATGTGATAATAAATATTCGGTTTGCAGAGCTTATGACAACAAAAATCAGAGTAATCTGCTACGTAGGAGATACTGCTGGCATAACTCGTATTGACAGCATTGAAGTCTACAACGATGCTTCAGCATACGGGAAATTATATGCCGAGCCCCCTCCTGGATGGGTGCTTGTTTCGCAAGGAGCGCCAGTCACGCCCTACAATGGAATGATCGTTCATGACGGCGTGCAAAGCAACCTAACCGATGGAAACCTGGGTACGCTCTCGGGAGCGTCGACAGAGTTTATTGACCTGTATTTGGATTTGGGGCAGAAAAAATCGCTGGGTTATGTGACCATCCATTACGCCCGTCATTGGAACAAAACAAATAAGGTATATGTATCCGACGATGCCGTGAACTGGACGGAAGTGGTCTCCGGAGATGGTGGAATAGGCAAGTATGAGTATTTGCAGAATACGACGACAACCTCAATCACAGATCTCAATGTATTCGGAGCGTTGCTTCCAGCCAATACAACGGGCCGTTATGTCAGAATCAGTTCGGATCAGGTTTATGTGAACATCAATGAAATTCAAGTGTATTCTACGAATGCTCCGTATGTGGTACCGCCGTCGGGGATGCACTTGATCTCACAGGGAGCGCCGGTCACACCCTACAATGGAATGATCATTCATGACGGCGTGCAAAGCAACCTAACCGATGGAAACCTGGGTACGCTCTCAGGAGCGTCGACAGAATTTATTGACTTGTATTTGGATTTGGGGCAGAAAAAGTCGTTGGACTATGTGACCATCCATTACGCCCGGCATTGGAACAAAACAAATAAGGTATATGTATCCGACGATGCTACGAATTGGACGGAAGTGGTCTCCGGAGATGGCGGAATAGGCAAGTATGAGTATTTGTTGAATACGACGACAACCAACATCCTGGATCACAATGTATTCGGAGCAATGCTCCCGGCGAATACAAAGGGTCGTTATGTCAGAATCAGTTCGGATCAGGTTTATGTGAACATCAATGAAATTCAGGTCTATTCGAAGGATGCTGGATAACTCAAAGGAGAGTGAAATTCTAATGTTAAGTAACTTGCGAATGAATACAAGTACAAGTAAACAACGCATTTACATCTGCTTCCTTGCTGTCGCATTGTTTCTGTCAACTATACCCATGGGCAAAGCATCAGCGAATATAGCTAAATCGTACACAGAGGTACCTTCAGATTCGTCTCTTGTTTCACAAGGAGCCACGGTCACGCCTTACAATGGAATGGTCATTAACGATGGCGTACAAAGCAACTTAACGGATGGAGATTTGGGTACGATGTCAGGAGGAGGTCCGGGATTTATAGATTTGTATTTAGATCTCGGTCAGAAAAAAGAGTTGAATTATGTGAAGATCGACTTTAACCGGCATTGGAACAAAACAAACACGGTCTATGTATCGGACGACGCCGTGACTTGGACGGAAGTGGTCTCCGGAGATGGCAGCATAGGCAAGTACGAATATTTGCAGAACACGACAACTGCCGTCATCACGGATCACAATGTATTCGGAGCGATGCTTCCGGCACATACAGAAGGCCGCTATGTTAGAATCAGTGCGGACCAGGATTATGTGAATATCAATGAAATCCAGGTGTATTCGCCGGGTGTTCCAGCAGTCGTAAATAAGGTGTATGCTGAACTGCCTCCGGGGATGCATTTGATCTCGCATGGAGCGCCGGTCACGCCTTACAATGGGATGGTTGTTCATGATGGCGTGCAGAGCAATCTAACGGATAGCGATCTGGACACGATATCAGGAGCCACGGAATTTATAGATCTGTACTTGGATCTTGGCCAGAAAAAAACATTAAACTATGTAGCGATCCATTTTGCCCGGCATTGGAACCATACAAACAGGGTTTATGTATCGGACGATGCCGCGACTTGGACGGAAGTCGTCACCGGAGACGGCAGCTTAGGCAAATATGAGTATCTGCAAAATACGACGACAACCTCAATCACAGATCGCAATGTATTCGGAGCGTTGCTTCCAGCGGATACAGAGGGACGTTATGTAAGAATCAGAACGGAACAGGTTTACGTAAATATCAATGAAATCCAGGTGTATTCGATTGACGCTCCAGCGGCTGTTAGTAAGGAATACGTGGATGTACCAAGCGGGCTAACCTTAGTTTCACAAGGCAATCCTGTATTCGCATATGGCGATATGGTGTTTAACCCTGGTTCGGGTGAAAAAGAAAACTTAACGGATGGCAATTCAGGCACAATGGCGGGCGGCGGGTATCCCAATGGATCGGTTGACTTCTATATTGACTTGGGCCGGAGCTATCCATTAAATTACGTCAAGGCGAGTTTTAGCAGATTTTGGGATGGGATCAACATCGTTTATATTTCAGACAATGCCCAAGATTGGACCCCTGTTGTAGGTGGCGATGGCGGGATGAACAAGTATGAATATATCAAAAATACTACTTCTGCAAACGCTGCTGGATTCAATGAATTTGGAGCACTTTTTCCGGAGGGATCAGAGGGGAGATACGTCCGATTTGTTACGAAGGCTTGGGCAGACCTTTTTGAATTTCAAATCTATTCTTCATACATGATTGAAGTAGAGCAGTTTAATATAACTGGCGGGGTCTCAATGGAGGTTCTCCCTGGCTTCTCGGTACAGATGAAAGCCGAGGCGCAACCAAGCAATGCGACGAATCAGGCGGTAACGTGGAGTGTCAGTCCGAAACCGGGATCTTCGGGAATGGCAGAAATCGATTCTGCTACAGGTTTCCTGACAGCGATTACAGCAGGAACCGTTACCGTTAAGGCCGAGGCATTGGACGGCTCGGGGGTTGTAGCAACAACAGACATCGTTATACGTGAATCGATTGAGCAGTGGCGTAGCATGGAGTTGTCCTTGATGAGTTCGAAGACGTATGATGACCCCTTCGCTGATGTGGATGTCGTGGCAACTTTTACGGGACCAGGCGGCATTCAAATCACTCGCCCCGCATTTTGGGACGGGGGGCGCATATGGAAGGTTAGATTTGCTCCTACTGTTACGGGAACATGGAGTATGACGGTAGAAGCTAATCCATCTGCTGATGACACTGGACTCAACAGGAGCGAGGCCCTAACTTTTAATGCCACGCCTTATTCCGGTGCATTAGAGTTGTATAAGCGAGGTTTTCTGCAAGTCGGAGACAATGATCGCCACTTTAATTACAACG
>NZ_MXQD01000109.1:0-730 GCF_002165585.1 Paenibacillus sp. MY03
CCCATACCGAACACGACCGTTAAGCCCTCCAGCGCCGATGGTACTTGGACCGCAGGGTCCTGGGAGAGTAGGACGTCGCCAAGCGGGTAACTCTTAGATGAAGCGTCGTTATTGTCCCTTGGGAGAGTATCCGAAACTTGATCGATGAATACTCAATGAAGCAAAAGCATAACATGCAAAGCGAAGATGAATGTAGTTTCCGATGCCGATCCTGATCCTTAAGTCATGATTCATCCGGTAATGAATAGTCAACGCCAAGCAGGTGCGAAAGCACCGTATTTTTTTGCGGAAAATCGATAAAATTACCAGGAACTCATGGTTGATATTGTCGATTGGCTGTGATAAGATAAAATTCCTGTCGAACGAGATGGGGCTTTGCACCTTGAAAACTGGATAACGAAAGTAAAAAAAATACTAGGTTAAGCTAGTAAGAGCGCACGGAGGATGCCTAGGCACCAGGAGCCGAAGAAGGACGTGGCGAACAACGATACCGCCTCGGGGAGCCGTAAGCAGGCTTTGATCCGGGGATTTCCGAATGGGGAAACCCAGCTGGAGTAATGTCCAGTTACTCTTGAGTGAATACATAGCTCAAGAAGAGGCATACCGGGGGAACTGAAACATCTAAGTACCCCGAGGAAGAGAAAACAAAAGTGATTCCGTCAGTAGCGGCGAGCGAACGCGGATTAGCCCAAACCAAGGAGCTTGCTCCTTGGGGTTGTAGGACATCTCA